>CAYMWA010000079.1:0-16248 GCA_964393795.1 uncultured Roseivirgaceae bacterium | reverse complement strand
GCTTTCCTTTTTACGTACTTTTTATTGAGATCGATCCGAAGCACATTGACGTCAATGTGCACCCGACAAAAACGGAGATCAAGTTTGACGACGAACGCGCGGTCTATGCAGTCGTGCGTTCGGCGGTTCGCCAGGCGATCGGCTCGCACAACCTGACGCCGGCCATCGACTTCGATGCGGACGTCAATATCATCGAAAAGCTCACCCGCAGCAGCGGACCGGCAGGCGATGTCTATATTGACGAGCGCTTTTCATCGGGCCTGCGCAACACCAACCAGGAACATTGGGAAAAGTTATATGAGCAATCAAAACATTTTGCGCCACCGTCTCCGGAGCCACACGTCTTGCGTTTCGAAAGCAAGGCCAACACGCTGACCGACCAGTCAACGGACGGTGATGTTCAGACCAAAGTGCCCGTGCAACTTCACAACCGGTACATCATCCGGGAGGTCCGGGCCGGGTTGATGGTCGTTGACCAACAGTTCGCGCATGAACGAATCCTCTATGAAAAATTTTTGGATCAGTTGAAAAACAAATCCGGCGAAAGCCAACAGGACCTGTTCCCCCAGGCCGTCACGTTGTCGGCAGCCGACTTTGCGCTGATCATGGAGATGGAGCAGGAGATCGCCGCCCTGGGTTTCCGGTTCGAAGTTTTTGGCAAGAATACCCTTCAGATTCACGGTATCCCCGCCAACCTGAGCACGGCGAATGGCACGGCACTCTTCGAAGGACTGCTTGAGCAGTTCAAAATCAACCAGTCTGGGTTGTCAATTCCGTTGAACGAAAACCTGGCGCGATCGCTGGCCAGACGGGCAGGAATAAAAGCGGGACAAAAGCTGACCAAGGAGGAGATGCAGTCGCTGATTGACCGTTTGTTTGCATGCAACACGTCCAATTATACACCAGACGGTACGCCCACATTTTTTATTTTTGAATTGCGTAAAATTGAAAGTTACTTTAACCGTCAATAACTGCGGACGCCTAAATGCTCTAACCCCCAACTATGTTCCGACTTACGCCGATCGTTCGAAACCTGATTGTCATCAACGTCGTGGTTTTCCTGCTTCAAAGCATCATCCCCGCAGTGACGCAATGGCTGGCATTGTACAACGTGCACACGGCATACTTCAAGCCGTACCAATTGTTCACTTACATGTTTTGCCATGCCAACTTCTTTCACATTTTCTTCAACATGTTATTGCTGGCCTTTTTCGGGCCGATTCTCGAGGAATTCTGGGATCAAACGAGGTTTTTATTATTTTACATTATCACAGGCATCGGCGCCGGGGTGTTTAACATTCTGATGGACCTCTTTTTCGGGGTGGGGTCTTTTGGGGTGATGATCGGCGCTTCGGGCGCTGTTTATGGGGTTATGACGGCTTTTGGAATCATTTTCCCAAACATGGAGTTAAGATTGTTGTTTTTGCCCATATCTTTCAAAGCAAAATACATGGTAATGGTGCTCGGAAGCATCGCCATCTATTCCGGCTTCATGTCGCGGCCGGGCGACAACACTGCTCATTTTGCACACCTGGGGGGTATCGTCGTGGCAATTATTTTGATACAATTTTGGATGAGAAGAAGGTAAGCCCGTATGTTCGAGGAATTCAAAAACGCCTTTCAGCGCTATAACAATGGCCACGTTCAGTTGATCATCATCAATCTGGCCGTTTTTGTCGTCATGGGCGTGATCATGGTGATCACCCGGGTCGGCGGCCTTGATGGCATCTGGGCAGTGCTCCACAGGCAATTCACCATTCCGGCGCCTTTTGCGGAATTCATTACCCGACCGTGGACCATCCTTACGTACATGTTCATGCACGACCTGTCGGGCATCCTGCATATCCTTTTCAACATGCTTATTCTTTACTGGTTCGGCAAACTGTTTGTCGAATACCTGGGTAGTGACAAGCTGATTGCCGTGTACGTGCTGGGTGGTATCGCCGGGGGCATTACCTACCTGCTCGCCTATAATACAATACCTTTTTTCATAGAACGCTTAGGGACTTTCGGCGGCATGGTGGGCGCTTCGGCCGCCGTCAACGCGATTGTCGTAGCAACCGCTACGCTGGTGCCGAACTACACGTTCTTCCTTCTGTTCATCGGGCCGGTCAGAATTAAGTATATCGCCGCAGTCTTTGTGTTCCTCTCGTTCCTCGGGTCGGTGGGTACCAACGCAGGCGGAAACATCGCCCACCTGGGCGGCGCCTTGATGGGCTTTATCTACATGAAGCAACTCCACGCCGGCGTCAATTGGGGTGGATGGGTGACCATGACACTCGAATGGCTCAAAGGGCTTTTCAAAGAAAAACCAAAAGTGAAAGTCTCCTACCGCAAAGAACGGTCAACCACTGCACGCACCTCCACCGACAAAGCTTCTTACACCCAGGAAGAAATCGACCGCATCCTCGACAAAATCTCCGAAGGCGGATATGAGAGCCTCACGAAGGATGAGAAGGAGAAGTTGTTTAATGCCAGTAAGAAATAATAGGCAATAGGCAATAGGCAGTTGGCAATTGGCAATGGGTTTTCGAAGGTGATTGCGCGTAGCAATAATCCCATCCTTTGATCATGTACTAGATAGCAAGCCCCCTGATACACGACCGCCCTCGGCAGATACCTTTTGCCGATTGCCGATTGCCAATTGTCAACTATTCTTATTCGCAAGTTGCCCACACGCTGCATCAATATCCTTCCCGCGGCTTTTGCGGATGCGGGTGGTGATGCCGTGGCGTTCGAGAAGATCCATGTACATGACTAGTGCCGCCTCGGAGGCTTGTTGAAACTCGCCGTCGTCGATGGGATTGTATTCGATGAGGTTGACTTTGCAGGGTACATGCTTGCAGAAACGGAGCAGGGCTTCAGCATGCTCGCGTGTGTCGTTGAGGTCCTTCCAGACGACATATTCATAGGTGACCTTTTTCCGCGTCTTTTTGTACCAATACTTCAGCGCTTCGGCCAGTTCTTCGAGTGAGTTGGTGTCGTTGATGGGCATGATGGAAGAACGAACATGATTGAGCGCGGAGTGCAGCGATACGGCGAGGTTGAATTTGACGCTTTCGTCGGCCATCCTGACGATCATCTTTGCAATGCCGACGGTGGAAACGGTCAGGCGCTTCGACGCCATGTTCAAGCCCTGTGGGGAAGTGATCTTTTCAATGGCGCTCATAACGTTGGCGTAGTTGAGCAACGGCTCCCCCATTCCCATAAAAACAATATTGGTCAGCGGTCTGCCAAAGAACAGTTCGGATTGCTGTTGAATGGCTGCGACCTGATCGTAGATTTCATCGGGGTTGAGGTTGCGCATCCGCTTTAAGCGTGCGGTCGCACAAAACCGGCAGGCAAGGCTACAGCCGACCTGTGAAGAGACGCAGGCAGTGATGCGTTTTTCCGTGGGAATGAGCACGGATTCCACCACCAACCCGTCATGCAGTTTTACCGCGTTCTTGATGGTGCCATCGGCACTGCGCTGCATTTGGTCGACCCGTATGAAGTTGATGACAAAATGGTCCTTCAGCAGTTCACGCACCGCAAGCGAGAGATTGGTCATCTCATCGAAATCCTTTGCTGATTTCTTCCACAGCCATTCGTACACCTGTTTGGCGCGAAAAGGCTTTTCACCATGCGTGACAAAAAATTCTGTTAATTCGTCCACCGACAGTTTGCGGATGTCGCGCCGGACTTCAGTTTCCACCATATTGCTCAAAAAATTCAAAACAGGCCTTGCCTGATAGGCTCAAACAAACATCAGCTGAAATGAATTTGTCTATTTCTCCGATATTTTTACAAAAATACGGATTTCGCAGGGACGGGCCGAATGAGAAACAATAAGCGAATCGGCGGTGAATTTGTCGACCATGTAACTGTCGCTGATCGTCTGTGACCGCTTGTCGAGGATCAGGAGCATCTTACCATTGAATTTGTAGTAAAACTTCTTGGGATTTGAGGCCTTGTCGGTATTGAGGATGCGTGTGGTCTCCCTGCCGGTCGCGTTGTCTTTGAAGCTGACCACGTCTGTGGTCGGCGGTGTGCGGCTTTGCATATCCTTCCGCAGGTTTTCAATGTTGGAATCCTGACTGGCGGTGGTAACCTCTTCCAGGCAAGTGCTCTTCTTCACCAGTTGCCAGCTGCCTACAAGCTGCGGCGTCTGGGCGAAAACCGCCACGGGCAAAAGTATCAGAAAAGCAGCCAGGACCAGTAGTTTCGTGCGCCTCATCATGCGTTATTTATTTTTATGTGACAAATACCGCCAGCTTCAGTAACACCGCAAAATGGTGTGCCGGACAACCGTTTTTCGATATCTAAATATACTTAAAAAACACGCCCCTGTGAAATCGATTTCGGACAAGAAACGAGCCTGAATTCAACTTCAACGTAAAAAATTGGAAGTCACTGTCTTGTAAAGCTTGTGATATTCGCCGTATTTCCGTTTTTCTTTTTCGTCATGAACAACAATGCAATTGTCATTACGGGTGGGAAGCTCGCCACCATCAGCGCAAAGACGGCCCACGGTCTCATCCGCGGCAGCGAGCGGTTCAACGTCATCGGCGTCATTGACGCCAACAATCGCGGCAAAGATGCCGGAGAAGTGCTCGACGGCAAAAAACGCAATATCCCGGTTTACGCCGACCTTGCTGACTTTGACACAAACAGTCCGCTTAAGGCCAAATGGTGTGTGGTAGGACTCGCCACCAAGGGGGGTGTCATCCCTGATTCGCTGCGCGATGAGCTGAAGGAGGCGCTGCAACACGGCTACAGCATCGTGAACGGTCTGCACGAGTTTGTCTCAGACATTCCCGAACTCGCGGCCCTGGCGCAGCAAAAAGGTGTGGAGATTGTAGATATCCGTAAACCGAAAAAATTCAAAGACCTGCACTTCTGGTCGGGTAAGATCAGCGAAGTGAGATGCCCCAAGATCGCGGTGCTGGGTACTGACTGTGCCCTGGGCAAACGGACGACGACACGTTTTCTTGTAGAGGCGATGCGAAAGGCGGGTTATAAAGCGGAAATGGTTTATACCGGACAGACGGGATGGATGCAGGGCGCACGATACGGGTTTGTGTTCGATGCTACGCTCAACGATTTTATCTCGGGCGAGATGGAGCACGCGGTGTGGACCTGTTACCAGGAAGAACGACCGGACATTATTTTCATAGAAGGACAATCTTCCTTGCGGAATCCGAGTGGACCCGCCGGTGCGGAGTGGATTTGTTCCGCTGCCGCGGAGGCAGTTGTACTGCAGCACAATCCCTCGCGGAAACACTATAAGGACCTGGACTTTTATCCGGCCCTGGTGGCCGACCCGCAAGAGGAAATCACCATGATCAGCATGTATGGCGCGCCCACCGTTGCGTTGACGGTCAATACCGCCGGAATGACTGAAGCGGAAGCGAGAAGATACGCGAAAGAGGCAAGCGATAGCCTACACATACCCGCAATCCTTCCGCTGCAGGATGGGGTCGAGTCGCTCGTTCCGATCTTTGAGGAGATGATCAGAAAAAATGCGGTAGCCGCCTGACCTTTCAACCATGACGAAAATAAAGGACATAGCGGTATGGAGCGAAGATCTCGGCAATACCCGTCCCTACACCATCGCGTTCAAGACGGTGGACGAAGTGCGCAACGCCTTTGTGATCATCACCCTCGACGACGGGACGTACGGCATTGGCTCGGGTAATCCCAGCGAATTTGTCGTCGGCGAAAGCCTCACCCAATGTCTCGATGCGCTACGCGAAGAAAACCTCGCATTCCTTGTCGGCCGCGACATTCGCGAATGTCGACAACTCCTCTTTGAAGTGTGGAAGAAGTTTCCGAAGAACCCTTCTGCCCGCGCTGCGCTTGACATAGCGCTCCATGATGCTTTTACAAAATATCTGGGCGTTCCGCTCGTCAAATTCCTGGGACAAAAAATTCGGTCGTTGCCCACTTCCAACACGATCGGGATCAAGAATGAAGATGAGACGCTCAGGGAGGCGCAGGAATTCATCGGGCGTGGATTTAAAATACTGAAAGTAAAACTTGGCAAGGACTATCGCGAGGATATCGCGCGACTGGTGAAGCTCCGCGAACTTGTGGGGAAGGATATTGTCATCCGAGTCGACGCCAACCAGGGATATACCAGCGAGGAAACGATCGCCTTTTATGACCAGACCCGCGATCTTGATATCGAGCTGATTGAGCAGCCGCTGCCGGCAAAAGCGGTAGCCGAAATGAAAGCGTTACCCGATGCAATCCGGCGCAAAATTGCGGCAGATGAATCGCTGATCGATCCCGAAGATGCGCTTGAATTAATCACGCCGCCGGTTGCCTCCGGAATTTTCAACATCAAACTGATGAAGTGCGGGGGCGTCTCACAAGCGTTGAAGATTGCTGACCTCGCCGCGCATGCCAACATTGACCTTTTCTGGGGTTGTAATGATGAGAGCGTTGTGAGCATTACTGCCGCACTGCATGCTGCCTTTGCCTGTCCGAACACGAAGTATATTGATCTTGACGGCAGCCTGGACCTCGCTAACGATGTCGCCCGGGGCGGATTCATCCTGAAGGACGGTGTGATGTCCTGTTCGGATAAGCCCGGGCTCGGCGTTGAACGCATACGGGAGTGAGAAACTCACTCCTTACATGTTTCCGTTCATGAATTCATCGTACAGCTTCCGGTACTTCTCGCGATCCGCTTTGCGTATAGACTTCCCGTTAACGCGCACACCATTGTCGCTCCATTGCATGCTTTCAATGCGTTCGTTTTCGCCGAGGTAGCCATCTTCGATGAGGTGCTCTCGGAGTGTTTTCTCCGGTCGCGGTGCGACAGCCCAGTCATCCAGATGGAATTGTTCAAGGTTCTTAAACCGCTCCAACTGTTTGAAGTGCTCCAATTGGAGCTCCTTAACGCGCGCAAGCTGCTCGTTGATTCTTTCAAGCGCTACCAGGCTGTCAAGGGAGAAATCATTCGGACCGAACTGGTACAAGAAGGTTGAGTCGGTCCAGGGATTTTGCAGTCTGAATTGTTCCTCGAATTTCTTGAGGAAGGCAGTTGCGTCTTCGCCGCGGAACACAAATGCATCGGGGAAAGCGGTCTTGAACTGCTCCCTGAACGCCTTTGAAAATGCGCTCCATTGTTTGGCGTTGAGGTCAAACGCAGGCGGAATCGGAGGGATGGTATCGGGAATGGATGGTCGCGGAAACGCTCCGACCGGATCTGGCGGTGCGGGTTGCCCAAGAGGCAGGCCTTTTTCGAGCAACGGTCGGAGTGATTCGTCACCTTCGAATTTTTCTACAACCTCTTCGTGCGGCTGGCCGTTCTCATCGATGGTTACAACGCGTTGGCGCGAAAGCGTTGCCGTTTGCTTTTTGGGATGGATGGTATCCTGTGCGGAGGATTGCATATCGTACACGGTTTGATTGTGACGTGTACCCAGCCAGGAAATGCAGAACAATGCGGAAACCAGCAACACCGCAGGGATGATCTTGCCTCTCCTCCCCGAATAAGATTTCATTGACCTTTCCATAATTCTTCTGATTCGATTCAACAATTGATGTTTCTCTCTTACTGCCGTCATTGCAAACACCGGCGAACCCAGTGTGTTTTCAGCAAGGCGTGCGAGTGCCTCCGC
Organism: uncultured Roseivirgaceae bacterium; assembly: GCA_964393795.1. Classification (GTDB taxonomy): domain Bacteria; phylum Bacteroidota; class Bacteroidia; order Cytophagales; family Cyclobacteriaceae; genus Chryseosolibacter. The sequence continues at coordinate 8,638 of CAYMWA010000079.1, read as the reverse complement.
GTACCCCCTTACTCCCCCGTGCTCACGTACGACCAGATCATCACAACAGTATTCGCGCTCCTTTCGCATCATACCCGACAACATCCAGATAAATGGATTGAAGAAGAAGACAGCTTCTGCCACAGACTGCACGAGGTTGACCGCGAAGTCATGTCGCCGGATGTGCGCAAGTTCATGAAGTAAAATGGCTTCGACCTGTGCACTGGTCAGACCTGTCAGAACGCCGACGGGCAGGAGAATGACGGGCTTGAAGTATCCGATGACCATCGGTGTCGACACGATGGCTGATTCGGCAAGGCGGATCAGCCTGCGGATGCCCAGACGTTGCGCTGCGGACCGGACATAAACGTCCCACTCATTTTCGAGCGTTACCGCGGTGGATTTGAGGGCATAGGTATAAAACATCCCCGAGGCTATGCGTAGCGAGAAAACCATAAAACCCGCGAACCACAGCGCAAGGATCAGCGGAATGTTTTGTTCGATCAGGGAGGTGGCTGTGGGCATCAGACTCACCACGGTGTCACTATCTGCGAAATTATCAAAGGTGGCGGGCATCACCCGAATGGCGGGGGTCGATGCTCCTGTCGTCGCTGGCGTAGAGATAAGGTTGAGAAAGGTAAGACCGCTGGCGGCAGTGAACAGGAACAGGGCGATGCTGATGGCCGCATATCGGATGTTTGCCCGCATCGGCGGTATGAACCGAAGTGCTATCTTTACAAGTAGCCAGATCGCGAGTGCCTGCCATAGGGAATGAAGCAGGGTCCATCCGAGCGCGTGCGCCCAGGGGGAAGACAATAGATCAGTGATGGCTTTCATTGTTCACCTCCTTCGAGTTTGTCCAGATAGCGTCTGATTTCAGAGAGTTCCTCCCTGGAAGATTGCTTGTTGCCGAGGGCGCTCATCACTAACTGTGCGGCTGAGCCCTGGAAGACGGTACGGATGATTTTCTCAAGCATGAACTGTTGGGTATGCTCCTGGGAAGCTACCGCCTTGTAGAGGTGCAGTTTGCCGCTTTTGGTGCGTGATACCAGTCCTTTTTCATGCATGATCTGCATCATCTTCAGAATGGTGGTGTAGCCATTCCGGTCGTCGCCACCCATGGTCAGGTGGACGTCTCTTACCGAAGCAGGGCCGTTTTTCCACAAAATCTGCAGTATTTCCAGCTCCTTTTCAGTAGGCTTTATGAATGATTTCCGGTTCATATACGAAGTTTCTCGTACTAAGTTCTTATTCCAACGTCGAGGATGCAAATTTTGTTACGAAAATGTTCGTAAAAATTTCGTAGATCGGATAATCGCAAGCCAGGACGCTAAGCCCGCCAACGTCGAAAAAAGCCGTTTACGCCCTTCGCGAGCATTGCGCTGGGCTAAATAGCGGCTTCCAAAGGCCAGGCGCGTGCGTGGTCAAAAATAAGCCGTTACGTGCTGCGCGGGCATGGCGTGAGGCCAGTGGAATAGATGTTGTGGGATTCCGGCTATGGAATGGAGAATTGGATGTTCAGGGTACCACTACCCGGAATGGAGGCGACTATTTTATCCGGACGATGTACCACAAAGCAAGTGGTTCGAGTACTACTGCCGGCATTTCAACACGCTTGAGTTAAATGTGACCTACTACCGGTTTCCGCGTCTCGACACCCTTCGGCGATGGTATGCACGAAGTCCGGCAGGATTCAATTTTACCGTGAAAGCGCCACGGTTCATCACGCATTTCCGGAAGTTTCTGGATGCGCAACGTATGATCGACGATTTCGGGGAAGTGTCGAAGGCGGGACTGACAGATAAGTTAGGGCCGGTGCTCTATCAGTTTCCAGCCAACTTCATCTACAGCGAGGAGCGGCTCATGCGCATTCTTGGCTTGCTCGATCGAACGGTCCGCAATGTTCTTGAATTCCGGCATCCGTCCTGGTGGGATACAGCGGTATACCGGGCGCTGGACAACGCCGGCGTTTCTTTTTGCGGGATGAGTCATCCCGAATTACCGGATACCGTCATCTGCACTTCGGATCTTGTATACTATCGCTTTCACGGTGTGCCACACCTATACAATTCACTTTATGATGCACATCAACTTGAACAAGTAGTTCAGCAAATAGTAACACACCGGCGTGCGCGTGAAGTGTACGTGTACTTCAACAATACTGCTGATGGCCATGCGGTCAAGAATGCCAAGCAGCTTCAGGATATTTGTGAGTTTGTGCATTAAACCAGCGGCGGCTGTTCACTCCCTGGCCGCCGGGATTCTCCGCGGAAGTTCGGAGGAGTATTCAGACTGGCCACTAAAAAACGAACGTCCTGCCGTTAAGCAGGACGTTCAAACCAAACCCCTCAAACCAACATTTTCCGTCCGCACATGTCGGACGGAATTACCAATCCTGAATTGTTTTCATACAACATAATGCCATCCTTGTATCGATCGAAAATTTTGCCTGTGAATGACCGAATAGCCAGATGGATCAATAACGGGCGCTCAGGCCACCCGTTATCGCATCACATCGTGTAGAAAAAATTAGTTTAATATCTCGGAGCGCTCCGCATTCTCAAACACGAAGTCCTGGTGTTCGTCGAGGTCGACATAGATCACCGAGTCCTTGTGTACCGTGCCGGCGAGAATATGCTTCGACAATGCGTTCAGAATTTCACGCTGAAGAACCCGCTTCAGTGGACGCGCGCCATACTGCGGATCATATCCGAGTTTAGCGAGCCGCTCGCGCACGGCCTCGGAGAAGTCGAGCTTCACACCGGCCTCATCAAGGCGCTTCTGCACGAGGCCGATCTGGATGTCGACAATCTTGCGAATGTCAGCCCTGCTCAGCGGCCTGAACATGATGATCTCATCGATGCGGTTGATAAATTCCGGCCGAACCGTCTTCCGCAATAGCGTCAATACTTCATCACGGGTCTCCTCGAGCACCTCGAAATAGTTGGTGTCGGTAATCTTCTCGAAGTTCTCCTGTATGATGCCGGAGCCGATGTTGGTTGTCATAATGATGATCGTGTTCTTGAAGTTGGCGACCCGGCCCTTGTTGTCCGTCAGTCGGCCATCATCAAGCACCTGCAACAAGATGTTGAATACATCCGAGTGTGCTTTTTCAATTTCATCCAGCAACACAACCGAGTACGGCTTTCTGCGGACGGCTTCCGTCAGTTGGCCGCCTTCGTCATATCCCACGTAACCCGGAGGCGCACCGATAAGGCGGCTCACACTGTGACGCTCCTGGTACTCACTCATGTCAATGCGCACCATGGCCGACTCATCATTAAAGAGATAGTCTGCCAGCGCTTTTGACAGCTCCGTTTTACCGACGCCCGTTGTACCCATGAAGATGAACGAACCAATGGGTCGTTTTGGATCCTGGAGGCCTGCGCGGCTGCGACGCACGGCATCGCTCAACAACCGGATGGCTTCTTCCTGACCCGCGACGCGTTTGCCGAGTTCGTCTTCGAGGTTCAGCAACTTCTCGCGTTCACTTTGCAACATCCTCGACACAGGAATTCCCGTCCACTTCGCTACAACCTCCGCGATATCTTCGCTGTCCACTTCTTCCTTTAACAGTCCTTCACCCTGTACCTGTTCCGCCATTTTTTGTTGAAACTCGTTCAGGCGTCTTTCCGCTTCCGTGATCTTTCCATATCGGATCTCGGCGACTTTACCATAGTCGCCGGATTTTTCAGCCTGTTCGGCTTCGAATTTCAGACGGTCTATGTTTTCTTTTTCTTTCTGGATTCCATGGACGACTTCTTTTTCAGCTTCCCATTTTGCTTTCAGTGAGTTTCGCTGCTCGCTTAGTTCGGCGATGTCTTTGGTGAGGATCGATTCCTTTTCCTTATCGTCTTCCCGTCTGATGGCTTCGCGCTCAATCTCAAGCTGCATGATCTTGCGGTTAAGTTCATCGAGTTCTTCCGGCATGGAATCCATTTCCAGTCGCAGTTTGGCCGCGGCCTCATCCATCAGGTCGATGGCTTTGTCGGGAAGGAAGCGCTCGCTGATGTATCGTGTAGACAACTCGACGGCTGCAATCACCGCGTCGTCCTTGATCCGCACACCATGGTGAAGCTCATACTTCTCCTTGATACCGCGCAAGATCGAGATCGAGTCTTCAACACTGGGCTCGTCGACCATCACTGCCTGAAACCTGCGTTCCAGTGCCTTGTCTTTCTCGATGTACTTTTGATATTCTTTCAAGGTAGTAGCGCCGATCGCGTGGAGTTCACCGCGCGACAGTGCGGGCTTCAACAGGTTGGCGGCGTCCATCGCACCTTCCCCGCCGCTGCCGGCACCAATGAGCGTATGGATCTCGTCGATGAAGAGGATAATCTCTCCGTTGGAGTCGGTAACTTCCTTGATCACCGCCTTGAGACGCTCTTCAAACTCTCCCTTGTATTTGGCGCCCGCCACGAGCAAGCCCATATCAAGCGATATAAGCGTTTTTGACTTCAGGTTCTCAGGTACGTCACCATCGACGATTCGCTGCGCAAGCCCTTCGACAATCGCCGTCTTGCCCACGCCAGGCTCACCCAGCAGGATGGGATTGTTCTTGGTCCTTCTCGAAAGTATCTGCAGGACACGCCTGATCTCTTCGTCGCGACCGATCACCGGGTCGATCTTGCCTTTCTTTGCGAGATCGTTCAGGTTCTTCGAGTAGCGCTCAAGCGATTTGTATTTTGCTTCCGCATTTTGGTCGGTGACGGATGAGCCTCCGCGCAATTCTTTGATCGCCTTGACCAACCCTGAACGGTTGAAGCCTACATCTTTCATCAATGTTGCCGCTTTGTCTTTGGAGTCGAGAATAGCGAGCAAGAGATGTTCGACGGCAATGTACTCGTCTTTGAATTCGCGTAACTCCTTGTCTGCCTGTTGCAGTAAAGTGTTTGTTGCCGAAGACAAATAAGGTTGCTGACCGGTTACGCGCGGATAGCTTTGCAACAGCGCTTCCAGTCGGGTATCGAGCAGACCCCGGTTGACGTTCAGCTTCTTCGTCAGATAGCCGACGACATTTTCATCTGTTTCGAGGATTGCCTTCAGCACGTGGCCCGGCTCGATCGCCTGCTGCTGATTCGCCATCGCGATCTCGGCCGACTTCTGAAGTGCCTCCTGTGATTTGATCGTATATTTATCGAAGTTCATAGTCCAATATTTTTGCTGACCCATACGTCCTGTTACAGGCGGCATGCGACGTCAGCTTGATGGTAAATTTTCAGACCTTCGATCAAATAATACTCCACAGCCGTAAACGGGCTGCTTTCTGCAATTTTGGCGTTTTTGTTATGGGTTAATAAAGGGCGGGCAGCCAATTTGGCATACATTGGCCGTTCCTACTACGCTACCATAAGGTCGTCCCTACGGGACTAGGTGGATGGAATCGTGTGGCGGTTCTACCATAAGGCCGTCCCTACGGGACTAGGCGAATGGAATCGTGTGGTGGTTCTACCATAAGGTCGTCCCTACGGGACTAGGTGGATGGAATCGTGTGGCGGTTCTACCATAAGGTCGTCCCTACGGGACTGGGTGAATGGAATCGTGTGGCGGTTCTACCATAAGGCCGTCCCTACGCTGCTATCAGGAAATGGATATTGGGATTTATTAAAACAAGTAAGCCACCCTTTCGAGTGGCTTTATGCCGACCTATCGGCGTTCGGATTTCATTAGCCAGCCTACTGGCGTTCGGATTTACTCCCTCAAAGTAACTAACTTTGGAGTGGAAAAGTGCAAAAATCTTTGCATTTTTAGTGGATAAAAATGCATGCCACTTCGGCTACCCGGTTCCATCGGGTTGATATGACATACACTCACTCACCAGTTGTATGGGGTTAAATAAGGTTGCAATTCTGATCGATGGAGGTTTCTTCAAGCAGCGATTCCGGCGAATGGCCAAAAGAGAACCTGATAAACGCGATGTCGAGGCTCTTATTTCCGTGATCATGAGTTTGATTAAGGAGAAAAACACCATGCACGACTATCATCCTGATAGCCTCCTTCGAACGTTTTACTATGATTGTGAGCCTTTCGGCAAGAAATTGCCGCACCCTGACGGGACGGAGATTGACTTTTCCAAAAGTGCCACATTTGTCAGGCAGACCGCATTCCTAAGAAGTCTGGACAAGGTCGAACAATTTGCCCTAAGGGTGGGGGAATTGTCTTTTAGTGGATGGAAAATGTTTGCTGACAAGCCCAAAAAGATCTTTCCAGACTTTCGACAGAAAGGTGTGGATATGAAAATCGGTCTGGATATCGCGTGGATGGCGGGCAGGAAAACAGTTGAAAAAATCGTATTGGTAACCGGCGATTCCGACTTCATTGCTCCAATGAAGCTCGCAAGGAGAGAGGGAATATTGATTTATTTGTACCCCATGAATCAGCACTTGAAGCAGGAATTAATTACACACGCAGACTTCATAATAGGGAATCAACCTCCCTTTAGCGAGAAGAAAACAAAATACAAGGACAGGCGAACGGAGCCTCACGAAATCGAATCAAGCCAAGATGTTTCTGGAGAAAAGTAGCAGCCGGGCAAGTTTGGCCACCCTTACACCTCGAGCAAATGATGCAACGTAAATAGCGACCAATAGCAGGATTACATTTTCTTTCGGAGGTTGCATCCTACGGGGCGCACTTCGGGGGTTTCGATCTTTTGATTGGCGAGCATGATGTCGATCGCATCGCGAAGGTAGTGATGGCGCACATCCGCTTCGACTTGTGCATTGTCGTCGATGGCACCGCGGTACACGACCCTGAAGCTTCCATTGGTATTCTTGAGCAGCAACGCCTCCGGTGTCTTGCGAACGTTTAGCATCGTCATCAAGGTCTGATCCTTGTCGGCCAGGTACGGTACCGTCAGTTTAAGTGCTTTGCCTTTTGCGGCCATTCGCTGTGGCGATTCGTTCGGGTCTGCCTGTGAATTGATCAACAGCAGGGGAACGCGGTCGCGGTATGCCTGACCGAGCGCGTCGATGCGGCTGCGGTAATATTCATCGTAGGGACATGAATTGCTGGTGAACACGAGGATGAGTCCCTCGCAGGTGGGAAAGGATTTGAGCGACACGACTTCATTGTTCATGACGTTCGTCAACGCAAAGTCTTTAACCGTCTGGGCGGGTGCCTGCTGCAAGCCGGCGGAAAGCGCGATCCCAAGTGCGATTGCAAGGAGCTTTTTCATAAGGTTAGATTGAAACAACCACCACAAAATTACTGTTGACAATATACGTCAAAGGGACAGTTGTTTGGGTGTTATCAACAAGAATCCGGCCAACTATCTGGCCTTCAGCACTCAACGGGAAGGGTTCTACCAGCAGGTTTTTGGAGAATATCAGGTCTTTTTTCCCGTGTATCTTGACCAGCGACTCCTTCGCGCACCAGTAGACGCAATGTTTGACGATATCGTCGCCCGCATCGGCCAGCTCCACGGGCGACATGATTCGATGTGCGATGTGCAGCAGTTTGGCTTTTGGCTGTTCGAGGTCGATTCCTACATTTTTGTGGCGATGGAGGATGGCGGCCACATAGGGAAAAGAGTGGCTCAGTGAAATGCGCATTTGCGACGCGTGCAGGAACGGTTTTCCGAAGGCGTCTTTGTGAACGCCGGGATACGGCAATGCCCACTGTTCGAGCAGCAGTTTGATCAGTGCGCGACCGGCGAGAAACTCAAGTCGTTTTTGCGGATTGGTGAGGGTGGGCGAGATGCGTTCGTGCGGCAGGTGGCTCGTGAGGACATTTTCGTCTTCCTGTATCCGCCACCATCCCCAAACCGCGTCAGCTGAGGAAAAAATGCGTTCAATCGGCATTACTCAAAAATCGGAACGGTAAGGTGTGACGACGCAAAATACGTTTCCAGTTCATCGTGGCGGTTCGGCTAAATCCCGTTCTTTATCGTTCTTTGCACCGACGCGGCAAAGGTAGAACTTTTCAATCTATTAATTAAGGATGGCGCAAATACAAATTAACCGACTGCACCGATTGACCGGACATCGCGATGCAGTATATACCATACGGGCAGCTGACGCACCGGCGACTTTTTTCTCTGGCGCCGGCGATGGGATGGTGGCACGCTGGAACCTGGAAGATCCCGAGAACGGCGAGTTGATTGCCAAGCTTCCCAATTCGGTATACGCGCTGCATTACCTGCCGGCGATGGAGCAGCTCGTAGTAGGACACAATTACGATGGGATTCATTTGCTGGACTGGAAGAATAAGAAAGAGACAGGCTCGTTAAAGATGACGACGGCCGCCATTTTTGACATTCAGTCCTTTGATGACAAGATATTGGTAGGCAGCGGCGACGGCACCGTAGCGCTTATTGATCCGCAATCCCTCAGTGTGATACGGAAAGTGAAGGCGAGCGAAAAAAGCGCGCGCACCATCGCCGTGAACCGGAAGGGAGATATTGCCGTGGGGTTCAGCGATCATTACATCCGAGTCTTTGACGGCGATCTCAAACTTAAACAAGCGTGGGCCGCCCATAACAACTCCGTTTTCACCCTCCGCTTCAACCCGGATGAGTCGTGGTTGCTAAGCGGCTCCCGCGACGCGCGACTAAAAGCGTGGTCAACAGGTGAGCAGTATCAAAAGGTGGAAGAGGTGGTCGCGCACATGTACGCAATTAATCATATCGAGTTTAGCCCGGATGGCAAACATTTTGTAA
>CAYMWA010000078.1:0-16321 GCA_964393795.1 uncultured Roseivirgaceae bacterium | reverse complement strand
AAGAAGTGGACAAGCTGATCAAGGATATCGCGATACTCGAAAAAGAAGGGTGAGGCGCCCGGTTGTCGGTTGCCGGTTGCCTGGTTCACCGGTCCCTGAGCTTGCCGAAGGGCCGGTTCCAAGTTGCAGGTTCCAAGTTGCAGGTTGCAGGTTGCAGGTTGCAAGTTGCAAGGTTAGTTAGTTAGTTTGGTGAGTTAGTTGGTTGCGGGACACGCAATGTAAATCAGGATGATGGAGACAAGTAATTTTGGGAGTACAAAGTCTTTCACGAGGGGCTTGTGGGCAGCGACCATAATCGTTGTGCCCTGTCTGCTTCTTTCCTGTGGACAAGGTTCTCCGAAGTTCAAAAAATACTACGTCCATGGGGAGGAGCTTTATACAAAGTATTGCAGCAACTGCCATCAGAAAGACGGTAGCGGATTAGGAAGGGTTTATCCGCCATTGGATACTTCCGACTACATGGAAGACAACTTCGAAAGCGTGCTATGTCTTATTCGCAACGGCATAAGCGGAGAAATGTTTGTGAACGGGAAGCAGTACAACCAGGCAATGCCCGGAATACCCACGCTCTCCGATCTGGAAGTCGCCGAAATCGCGACCTATATCTACAACACCTGGGGCCACCAGCGCGGCATCGTCGAAGTGAAGGAGGCAGCACCCATCCTCGACAAGTGCCCACCCACGAGGTGAGTGGTGAGCCTCTCTGCCGAAGCTTTAGCGTAGGTAGGTGGTGAGTAGTGAGTACAGCTCATCAAAAAAACTCAGCGCCCTCAGCGTTCTGGCGCCTCTGCGGTGAATGCTCAATGCCGTGAGCATCAAAAAAAAGCCGTCCAGTAAACTGAACGGCCTTGCATCTCTAAAATCAAAAATCGTTACACCTTGATCTCCACATCTACCCCGCTGGGCAGTTCGAGCTTCATCAGCGCATCCACCGTCTTGGCGGAGTTGCTGTAAATGTCGACGAGGCGCTTGAATGTGCAAAGTTGAAATTGCTCACGCGACTTCTTGTTTACGTGTGGGGAACGAAGCACCGTAAATTTTTCCTTTTCTGTCGGAAGCGGAATGGGACCGCTTACCACGGCGCCGGTTGCTTTTACCGCCCTGACGATCTTCTCTGACGACTTGTCGACGAGGTTGTGATCGTAGGACTTCAACTTAATTCTAATCTTTTGGTTCATAGTATCGCGTGTTGAGGAAATCGCCTAAATCCTGTTTCTATATGTGTTACTTTCAAATGCCTGACACTAGTTATCGGGCTACTGCTGCGCCTTTCACATCTTCAATCACCTTGTCGGCAAGGTTCTTCGGAACCGGCGAATAGTGCGAGAATGTCAACGACGCTGACGCCCGGCCCGAGGTAATGGTACGAAGGTCCGTTACATAGCCGAACAACTCTGACAGCGGCACATCGGCCTTGATCACCTGTGCACCTCCACGAGTGTCCATCCCCTTCAACGCACCGCGCCTGCGGTTGAGGTCACCAGTAACTGAACCGGTGTACTCATCCGGGCAAAGCACTTCGACCGACATGATCGGTTCCAGTAATTGCGGACCCGCTTTTGAAGCCGCTTCTTTGAAGCCGAGGCGGGCAGCGAGTTCGAACGACAGCGCATCGGAGTCCACATCGTGGAAAGATCCGTGGAACAACCTTACTTTCATGCTGTCAACCGGATAGCCTGCAAGGGGTCCGTTGACCATTGCCGACTGGAATCCTTTCTGGATAGAAGGAATGAATTCGCGGGGGATCACACCACCTACGATTTCGTTCACAAACTCCAGGCCGTCCTTTCCGTCTTCGCGCGGCGCCAGCTCGAACACGATGTCGGCAAACTTACCGCGACCACCGGTCTGCTTCTTGTAAACCTCCTTGTGCTCAACGCTCTTCGTAAGCGCTTCCTTGTACGCCACCTGAGGAGCACCCTGGTTGATCTCCACCTTGAATTCACGCCGCAGGCGATCGATGATGATCTCAAGGTGCAGTTCACCCATCCCCCTAAGGATGGTCTGTCCTGTCTCTGGATCGGAATTCACACGAAGTGTAGGATCCTCTTCCACCAGTTTACCGATCGCCATACCGAGCTTATCAGCATCGGCCTGCTTCTTCGGTTCAATAGCGTACCCGATAACGGGTTCAGGGAAGATCATGGATTCCAGTACAACTTTGCGTTTTTCGTCGCAAAGTGTATCACCGGTTTTAATGTCTTTAAAGCCCACAACCGCACCGATGTCACCGGCAGCCAGTCGTTCAATCTGGTTCTGCTTGTTGGAGTGCATCTGGAATACGCGGGAGATACGCTCTTTTGCGCCAGAACGGGTATTATATATATACGAACCTGATTCCAGCACGCCGGAATAGGCGCGGATGAAACACAGGCGGCCCACGAAGGGGTCGGTAGCGATCTTAAACGCCAGCGCGGCAAATGGCGCGCTCTCATCGGGACGAATGACGACTTCTGCTTCGGTGTCAGGATCGTGAGCAATGATGTTGTCTTTGTCCATCGGCGAAGGAAGCAGTTCCATCACATAGTCGAGCATGGTCTGCACACCCTTGTTCTTGAAAGATGAGCCGCAAACCATGGGCACGATCTTCATGTCGATCGTTCCGCGCCGCAATGCGCTCAGGATTTCCTCTTCGGTGATGGTCGCAGGATCGTTAAAGAATTTTTCCATCAACGATTCGTCGTATTCAGCCACTGCTTCAAGAAGCTTCTCACGATAGATTGCGACGTCCTCCGTCATATCCTCAGGAATGGGGATTTCGGTGAAGGTCATACCCTTATCCTCTTCGTTCCAAACGATAGCACGGTGCTTTACGAGGTCGACGACACCTTTGAAATGTTCTTCCGTACCGATCGGCAGCTGCAGCGCTACGGCATTGCTGCCGAGTCTTTCCTTCACCTGCTTGCACACGCCGAGAAAGTCGGCTCCGGCGCGGTCCATTTTATTGACGAATCCGAGGCGGGCAACCTTGTAGTTGTCAGCCAGCCGCCAGTTCGTTTCCGACTGAGGTTCAACACCATCAACGGAACTGAAAAGAAACACCAGTCCGTCCAGTACACGGAGGGAACGGTTCACCTCAACGGTAAAGTCGACGTGGCCGGGTGTATCAATAATGTTAATGTGGTATTCCTGACCTTTGTATTTCCAATGCACGGTGGTGGCAGCAGAGGTAATCGTAATCCCGCGCTCCTGCTCTTGTTCCATCCAGTCCATTGTAGCGGAACCTTCGTGAGTTTCCCCCAACTTGTAGTTCACACCGGAATAAAACAGTATTCTCTCCGTAGTAGTGGTCTTTCCCGCATCAATGTGCGCGGCGATACCAATATTCCGGGTATATTTTAAGTCTCTTGCCATTTAAGTAAGGATGTGCTTTTAGAATCTGAAATGAGAGAAAGCTTTGTTGGCTTCAGCCATTCTGTGGGTGTCGTCTTTCTTTTTGATGGCTGCGCCTTCGCCTTTTGAAGCGGCGATGATTTCGGCGGCCAGTTTGTCCATCATGGTTTTTTCACCACGAGCCCTTGAGTAGTCGATCAGCCATTTGATGCTGAGGTTGATCTTTCTTTCAGGTCTGATCTCCACGGGTACCTGAAAAGTCGCGCCTCCTACCCGGCGGCTTTTCACTTCCACTGAGGGGGTGAGGTTGCTCATTGCCCTTTTCCACACTTCGAGACCATTCTCGTTGGTCTTCTTTTCCACCAGCGCAACGGCATCATAAAAAATGCTGTAGGCAAGGCTTTTCTTGCCCTCTTCCATCAGGTAGTTCACGAACTTCGTTACCAGGGTATCCTGAAACTTGGGATCGGGAAGTAAGTATCTCTTCTTGGGTTTTGTCTTTCTCATGACTTGTCAACGATTATTTCTTGCCCGGGGCAGCTGCACCAGCTTTGGGTTTCTTGGCTCCGTATTTAGATCTGCTCTGCGCACGTCCGTTCACACCTGCCGTATCCAGCGCACCGCGGATGATGTGGTAACGAACACCCGGCAGGTCTTTCACCCTGCCGCCGCGAATCAATACAATCGAGTGCTCCTGGAGGTTGTGTCCCTCTCCGGGAATGTAGGCGTTTACCTCTTTCCCATTGGTCAGGCGAACACGGGCGACCTTCCGCATAGCAGAATTCGGCTTTTTAGGCGTCGTGGTGTACACACGCGTACATACACCCCGGCGCTGCGGGCAGGAATCCAGGGCGGGAGATTTCGACGTGAAGGTCAATCTCTTCCTTCCTCTTCTTACAAGTTGTTGAATGGTAGGCATTTATATTCTAAATTTTATAAACCTGTCAAAATTAGGACTGCAAAGGTATAATAAGTGCGAAACGTTACAAAATATTTCCCGATCTTTATATAAGCCAAATCCTCCCAAAAACGCGGGTTTCCGGGCTCTTTGCGCGCCTCCTAGCATTTTCCACGCTACGCCTCTCCCATCGTCCCGCCAAAATTCATTGGAAATTTCGGCATATCTTCCGTACGCTTGATGGTACCGAATGACGCCTCGTATTTCTCGATGTTGTCTTTCAGCGCGAGGAGAAAGCGCTTCGCATGCTCCGGCGTGATCACAATGCGCGACTTCACCTTGGCCTTCGGCACGCCCGGCATCAGCCGTATAAAGTCGATGACAAATTCACTGTTCGAGTGCGCAATCATCGCGAGGTTCGAGTAGATGCCCTCGGCAATTTCCTCGGTCAACTCTATGTTGATCTGGTTTTGAGGTGCTTGTTTCTTTTCGTCGGCCATATGTTGGTGGTTGGAAACCGGGGATTAGAAATCAGCAACTGGATATGGTTGGATATCCGTTGCTTAAAAGAGCAAAAGTCATTGATCAGAGGAGATCCCCTGACCAATGACTATTCACTAATGACTACTACCCAGGAATTATTCCTGTAGTTCTTTTTCCTTCGGTTTCAGTTCGGCGCTTGTCAGCGCATCATATTCATCCTGGTGGGTCACAATGATGTCGTTGAACCGCCGCTGACCCGTTCCCGCAGGGATGAGGTGACCAACGATCACGTTTTCCTTCATGCCCATCAGCCAGTCGGTCTTACCCCGGATAGCTGCTTCGCTCAACACCTTCGTCGTTTCCTGGAAGGAGGCAGCTGACAGCCAGCTTTCGGTCTTCAGCGACGCCTGCGTAATACCCTGCAGTGTCGGTCTCGACACAGCGGCCAGTGCATCACGCACTTCTACCAGCTTCTGATCCTTCCGGCGGAGCACCGAATTTTCATCGCGCAACTCTCGGGCGGTTACGATCTGTCCCGGTTTCATCACTTCCGAATCACCCGCGTCTGTCACGACCTTCTTGTCGATCACCGCATCGTTTTCTTCCCGGAAGACAAACTTGTCGACGTACTCGCCGGGCAGGAAGTTGGTATCGCCCGGATCGATAATTTCGACCTTTTGCATCATCTGGCTCACAATGGCTTCGATGTGCTTATCGTTGATCTTCACCCCTTGCAAGCGGTATACCTCCTGGATTTCATTCACAAGATATTCCTGCACCGCAGTCGGTCCTTTGATCAGCAGAATGTCGGAAGGCGTAATGCTTCCATCGGACAGCGGCTGACCGGCCTTCACAAAGTCGTTGTCCTGAACCAGGATGTGCTTTGAGAGCGGCACGAGGTAACGCTTTTGAACACCATCGCGGGATTCAATAAAGATTTCGCGGTTACCGCGCTTGATTCCGCCATAGGTCACCACACCGTCGATCTCGCTCACCACCGCCGGATTGGAAGGGTTGCGCGCTTCAAACAGTTCAGTAACGCGCGGCAGACCACCGGTGATATCGCGCGACTTGCCCATCGTACGTGGAATCTTGGCTAGCACCTGGCCGGCCTTGATCTTTTCACCTTCATCGACGGCAAGGTGCGCTCCAACCGGAATGCTATACGATTTCGTGTCGGATTTACCTTTTACAATCACCGCCGGGTTCTTCGTCTTGTCACGGGTATCGCTAATCACCTTCTCGCGGTGACCGGTTTGTTCATCAGATTCCTCCTTGAAGGTCACGCCTTCGATAATGGATTCATACTCAATTGTACCGTCGAACTCCGACAGGATGACCGCGTTGTAGGGATCCCAGAAGCAGAGCTCCTGACCTTTCTCGACCTCTTCGCCTTCCTTCACTTTCAGGAAAGCACCATAGGGTACGTTGTTGCTGATCAACACACGTCCTTTTTCCTTGTCGACGATCCTGATTTCACCGGTACGACCCATCACCACCTTCACAGGCTGATTGTCATTGTCGGTGCTCTCTATGACGCGGATACCTTCGAATTCAACGATCCCGGGGAATTTCGCCTTGATGTTGGCTTCCACGGCGATGTTGGAAGCAGTACCGCCTACGTGGAAGGTACGGAGGGTAAGCTGCGTTCCCGGTTCACCGATCGATTGTGCTGCGATGACGCCAACGGCCTCCCCTGTCTGAACCATGTGTCCTGTAGACAGGTTTCGTCCGTAGCACTTCGCGCAGCCACCAATCTTCGACTCGCAAGTCAACAGTGACCGGATCTCCACCTCTTCAATTGAACTCGCCTCGATCTTGGCGGCGAGCTCGTCAGTGATTTCCTCGTTTGCATCTACGATCATCTCCTCGGTCACCGGATCGTATACCGCATGTACGGTTACACGACCCACGATTCTCTCAGCCAGATGTTCGACAATATCTTCGTTGTCTTTCAGTGCCGTCACCTTCAGCCCGCGCAATGTTCCACAATCCTCCTCCGTGATGACGAGGTCGTGGGCAACGTCTACCAGCCTTCTGGTCAGGTATCCTGCATCAGCTGTCTTCAACGCCGTATCGGCGAGACCTTTCCGTGCACCGTGTGTAGAAATAAAGTACTCCAATACATCCAGTCCTTCTTTGAAGTTGGAAAGGATCGGGTTCTCAATAATGGAACCCACAGATCCGGCCAGGTTTTTCTGCGGTTTCGCCATCAGACCACGCATACCGCCGAGCTGACGGATCTGCTCCCGCGAACCACGTGCACCGGAGTGCATCATCATGTAGATCGAGTTGAAACCTTGCTGGTCTTCTTCCAATTGCTTCATCAGCGTATTGGTCAACAACGTATTGGTACGCGTCCAGATATCGATTACCTGGTTGTAACGCTCGTTGTCGGTGATAAGACCCATCATGTAGTTGTTCCATACGCCGTCTACTTCCTCTTGCGCGTTGGCCACTAGCTGACTCTTCTCGACAGGAATTTTGACGTCGTTCAATCCCATTGACAGCCCGCCTTTGTAGGCCATCTGGAATCCCAAATCTTTGATATCGTCCAGGAATTTCGCCGTCTTGGAAAGACCCGCGAGCTTGAACACATCCGAGATAATGGTCTGGAGTTTCTTCTTTGTAAGCAGTTCGTCCACGAAGCCAACTTCTTCAGGTACGTATTGATTGAACAACACGCGGCCCACGACTGTGTCAATCAGCTTATAGCCGACCTCGCCGGTGTTCTTGTCTCGGGTGTTCACACGAACCTTAATATTGGCGTGCTTGGAAACCCTGCCTTCGTTGTAAGCGATAATGACTTCTTCGGCCGAAAAAAACCGGAATCCTTCTCCTTTGATCGGATGCTCGGGCGTTGACTTTCTTCCCTTGGTAAGGTAGTACAGTCCCAATACCATGTCCTGTGACGGAACAGTGATTGGCGCGCCGTTCGCCGGATTGAGGATGTTGTGTGAAGAAAGCATCAGCATGGACGCTTCGAGCACCGCTTCCTGCCCCAGCGGAACGTGAACGGCCATCTGGTCGCCGTCAAAGTCAGCGTTGAACGCAGTACATACCAGCGGGTGCAGCTGAATGGCTTTTCCTTCAATCAGCTTCGGTTGAAACGCCTGGATACCCAGTCGGTGAAGCGTAGGCGCCCGGTTAAGCAACACCGGATGGCCCTTCAAGACATTTTCGAGAATGTCCCAGATCACCGGATCTTTTCTGTCAACAATCTTCTTTGCTGACTTAACGGTCTTGACAATTCCTCTTTCTATAAGCTTGCGGATGATGAACGGCTTGAACAGTTCAGCTGCCATGTCTTTCGGCAATCCACATTCATGCAATTTCAGTTCAGGACCCACGACGATCACCGAACGACCTGAATAGTCGACGCGCTTTCCGAGCAGGTTCTGGCGGAAACGACCTTGCTTTCCTTTCAGCATGTCGCTGAGGGATTTCAATGCCCTGTTACCATCGGAACGCACCGCGTTCACCTTCCTGGAGTTGTCGAATAATGAATCAACCGCTTCCTGAAGCATCCGCTTTTCGTTGCGGAGGATGACTTCGGGCGCCTTGATATCAATGAGTCTCTTGAGACGGTTGTTGCGGATGATCACCCTTCTGTACAGATCGTTAAGATCAGACGTCGCAAAACGACCGCCATCCAACGGCACCAGCGGGCGCAGTTCCGGCGGAATGACCGGCACCATTTTGATCACCATCCATTCCGGCTTGTTTTCGATCCGGGTACGCGCTTCACGGAAGGCTTCAACCACCTTCAGGCGCTTCAGCGCTTCTGCCTTGCGTTGCTGAGAGGTGTCGGTGGCTGCCTGGTGACGCAGTTCATACGACAGCGTGTCCAGGTCGGTTCTCGCCAACAGCATCTCGAGGGCCTCTGCGCCCATCTTCGCAATGAACTTCTTCGGATCATTGTCGTCGAGCAATTGATTCTCACGGGGAAGTTTGTCGACAATATCGAGGTACTCTTCTTCAGTGAGGAAATCCAGGCGGTTGATTCCGTCTTCTTCCTTCACCCCAGGCTGAATCACAACATAGCGCTCGTAATAGATGATCTGGTCAAGCTTCTTGGTAGGCAGACCGATCAGGTAGCCGATCTTGTTCGGCAGCGAGCGGAAATACCAGATGTGCGCTACCGGAACAACAAGTTCGATATGTCCCATGCGCTCGCGGCGTACCTTCTTCTCCGTAACTTCCACTCCGCAGCGATCGCAGATAATACCCTTATAACGGATTCTTTTATACTTTCCACAATGACATTCCCAGTCTTTCACAGGACCGAAAATCCGCTCGCAAAACAGTCCGCCCATTTCAGGCTTGTATGTTCTGTAGTTGATGGTTTCCGGCTGCGTCACCTCACCGTGCGAACTTTCCAGAATCGATTCTGGTGATGCCAGGCTGATGGTGATCTTGGAGAAATCGTTGTTGATCTTCTTATTTTTTCTGAAAGACATATTGGTAGTTTTCAGTTATGTTGTTTAGTCCACTGTCCACGGTCCACTGTCCACGGTTGCGTCCATATCCGATATCGGCTGTGGACTGTCGACCGTTGACTGTCGACCAAATTAATCCATTGTAATCTCCAGGGCAAGACCCCTCAGCTCATGAACCAGTACGTTGAACGATTCAGGAATATTGGGTTTGCGCATGTTTTCACCTTTCACAATGGCCTCGTACGCTTTCGCACGGCCGATGACGTCGTCAGACTTGATCGTAAGGATTTCCTGCAGGATATGGGAAGCGCCAAACGCTTCGATCGCCCATACCTCCATTTCTCCAAAACGCTGTCCGCCGAACTGTGCCTTACCACCAAGGGGTTGCTGGGTGATAAGGGAGTAAGGTCCGATAGAACGCGCGTGCATCTTGTCGTCAACAAGGTGACCGAGTTTCAGCATATAGGCGATACCCACTGTCACCGGCTGGTCAAATTTCTCGCCGGTCAATCCATCGAACAGGTAGGTTCTGCCATAATCGGGCAGGTTTGCTTCAGCGAGTTCCTTCTGTACATCTTCAAGCGATGCACCATCAAAAATCGGAGTAGCATACGTCCTGTCAAGTTTCAGACCCGCCCATGCGAGCACGGTTTCATAGATCTGGCCGAGGTTCATACGCGAAGGCACACCCAGCGGGTTCAAACAGATATCCACCGGCGTTCCGTCTTCGAGGAACGGCATGTCTTCTTCACGGACAATTCTCGCGACCACGCCTTTGTTACCGTGGCGGCCCGCCATCTTATCCCCCACTTTCAGCTTGCGCTTCTTAGCGACATACACTTTCGCTAATTGGACGATTCCCGTCGGCAGCTCATCGCCGACCTCAAGGGTAAATCGTTCGCGCTTGAAGTCGCCCGCATAGTTGTTGCGTTTGATGAGGTAGTTCTTCACCGTTTGGGCAACGAGCTCGTTCGTGTGGTCGTCATTCGTCCAGTTCTCGAGGCTCACGTCTGCAATGAGGTTCACTTCCTCTGCCACGTTGTAGTTGCTCTCATCCCGATAGATGTTCTTGTCGGGGAAGAGGTTGTTCTCAATCACTTTGGCGGTGAATTTCACGCCCTTGCTGACCAGTTCGTCGCCGAACTTGTGCTTCACTCCGTTGCTGGTCTTGCCGTTCAGCAGGGAGGTAAGCTTCTTGATCATCTCATCGCGAAGCGTTGTCAGGCTCTTGCTGTACTTGTTTTTCAATGCATCGAGCTCCTTTTTCGAGCGCGTGCGGATATCCTTATCGCGCTTGGGCCTCGAGAAAAGCTTGGTGTCGATAACAACGCCCTTCAGTGACGGCGGCGCCTTCAGTGACGCGTCTTTCACATCGCCGGCCTTGTCGCCGAAGATCGCCCGAAGAAGTTTTTCTTCCGGCGTCGGATCGGTCTCTCCCTTCGGTGTAATCTTACCGATCAGGATATCGCCTTCTTTCACCTCAGCGCCAATCCGGATGATGCCGTTTTCGTCGAGGTTCTTCACCGCCTCTTCACTTACGTTGGGAATCTCCGAGGTGAGTTCTTCTTCACCGCGTTTCGTATCACGCACTTCCAGTTCAAATTCTTCAATGTGAATGGAGGTGTAGATGTCGTCGCGTACCACGCGTTCAGAGATCACAATCGCGTCTTCAAAGTTGTATCCCTGCCACGGCATGTAGGCGACGAGCAGGTTGCGACCAAGCGCCAACTCACCGTTCTGCGTAGCGTAGCCCTGGCAAAGCGGCTGCCCTTTCACCACCTTATCGCCTTTCTTCACAAGCGGCGTAAGGTTGATACAGGTATCCTGGTTGGTTCTTCTGAACTTGATCAGGTTATAGGTCTTGAACTCATCATCGAAGCTGACGAGTCTCTGTTCCTCACTTACTTCGTATTTGATGGTGATCTTTTTCGCATCGACCGCCTCCACAACGCCGGTTCCTTCTGCAAGGATCAGCGCGCGTGAGTCGAGTGCCACCTGGCCCTCGAGACCGGTGCCGACGATCGGAGCCTCAGGCCGCATCAAAGGCACGGCCTGCCGCTGCATGTTTGATCCCATTAACGCCCGGTTAGCATCATCGTGCTCCAGGAATGGAATCAGCGATGCCGCCACAGATACGATCTGGTTAGGCGCAATGTCCATATACTTGAGATCCTTCGGCTCTACTACCGGGAAGTCGCCTTCAAAACGCGACTTGATCTTCTCTTCTACGAATTCACCCGATGGCTTGATCTGTACATTCGCCTGGGCGATGTAGTTCGTGTCTTCTTCTTCCGCAGTGAGATAGATCACCGGCTCCTTCACTTTCACTTTCCCGTTTTCGATCCGGCGATAAGGCGTTTCAATAAAGCCCATTTTGTTCACCTTCGCATGAACGCAAAGCGACGAAATCAGACCGATGTTCGGACCTTCAGGGGTTTCGATTGTACACAGGCGGCCGTAGTGCGTGTAGTGAACGTCGCGCACCTCGAATCCGGCGCGCTCGCGGGAGAGACCTCCCGGCCCGAGTGCCGACATCCTCCGCTTGTGCGTAATCTCCGCGAGCGGGTTAGTCTGGTCCATGAACTGCGACAGCTGGTTCGTTCCAAAGAACGAGTTAATTACAGAAGACAAAGTGCGCGCGTTGATCAGGTCAACCGGCTTGAAGTCTTCATTGTCGCGCACATTCATTCTTTCCTTGATGGTTCGTGCCATACGGGCGAGGCCTACGCCAAATTGCGAATACAGCTGCTCACCAACCGTTCTTACCCTCCGGTTGCTCAGGTGGTCGATATCGTCGACAACCGCCTTGGAGTTGATGAGGCCGATCAGGTATTTTACGATGAGAATGATATCCTCCTTCGTCAACACGCGCTGGTCATATCCCAGGTCAAGGCCGAGCTTCTTGTTGATGCGGTAGCGGCCCACTTCACCAAGGTCGTAGCGCTTTTCACTGAAGAACAGGCTCTGAATAATGTCACGCGCCGTCTGCTCATCAGGGGCTTCCGTGTTACGCAACTGCCGGTAGATGTATTCCACCGCTTCCTTTTCAGAGTTGGAAGTGTCTTTGGCCAGCGTATTGAAAATGATGTTGTAGTCGGCGATGTTGATGTCGTCGCGATGAAGAATGATCGACTTCACGCCCGATTCCATGATGACATCCACGTCTTCCGCTTCGATGACGTGATCGCGCTCCAGCAGCACTTCGTTGCGATCGATGGACACTACTTCGCCAGTATCCTCGTCAACGAAATCCTCCGTCCAGGTTTTCAGCACCCGTGCGGCCAGTTTTCTGCCGGTCACTTTTTTGAGTGTATTCTTATTGGCTTCTACTTCTTCCGAGAGGCCGAAAAGGTCGAGAATATCCTTATCCGATCCATAGCCGATGGCCCGGAGCAGCGTCGTCACCGGAAACTTCTTCTTGCGGTCGATGTACGCATACATGACGGCGTTAACGTCAGTCGCAAATTCTATCCAGGAGCCTTTGAAAGGGATGATCCTTGCTGAATAGAGCTTAGTTCCGTTTGTGTGCTTGCTCATGGCGAAGAACACGCCCGGAGAGCGATGCAATTGTGACACAATTACCCGTTCAGCGCCGTTGATCACGAAAGAACCTTTTTCCGTCATATACGGGATATTGCCAAGGAACACTTCCTGTTCGATGGTTTCAAAATCCTCGTTATCTTCGTCGTTACAGGTAAGCCGCAATTTGGCCTTCAGGGGAACGGAGAAAGTCAGCCCACGGTCGATGCATTCGTCCACGTCGTATTTCGGCGGATCGATGGTATAGTCTACGAACTCGAGCACAAAGTTTTCGCGCGAATCACTGATCGGGAAGTTTTCAGCAAAAACTTTGTAAAGACCTTCATTTTGCCTTTTTTCGGCCGGCGTTTCTATCTGTAAAAAATCTTTGAAAGACTGGAGTTGCAGATCCAGAAAATCAGGGTAGTCGAGGATTTTCTCAATGGATGAGAAGTCGATTCTACCATTATTAATCTTCTTTGCCAAGGTGTGTTTCGTTTTAGGTTTCAAATCCTGGAATAGAACAGCACTGCGTGCTCAGTAGTTCTGATCCGGGGCATAGGGCACAAACAGCGATAGACCCCGTCTCATTCTACCCCGATTGAATCGGGGTTCGAACCAGACACGGGGTCTAACCGAAGCTTTCAGAGGGACCTCTTCTCGTATGCAAGAAGGTTACTTCAACTCTACCTCGGCACCGGCCTCAGCAAGTTGCTTCTTAAGATTCTCAGCTTCGTCTTTCGGCAAACCTTCCTTGATGGTTTTCGGCGCGCCGTCAACCATGTCTTTGGCTTCTTTAAGCCCAAGGCCGGTGAGTTCCTTCACCAGTTTTACGACCTGAAGTTTGTTGGCACCTGCTGCCTTCAACACAACGTCGAAGTTGGTTTTCTCTTCAGCAGCTGCACCGGCGCCAGCTCCTCCTGCAGGACCAGCAACGGCTACTGCCGCAGCTGCAGGTTCAATGCCATACGTTTCCTTTAAGTAAGAAGCTAGTTCGTTCACTTCTTTTACGGTGAGTTCAACGAGTTGATCTCCAAGAGCTTTAATATCAGCCATTTTAATAAAATTTAATTGATTCAGGTTTCTAAAAATTACATTACTTTTTTTCGCCGCGTTCTTCCAGCGCCTTCACCAGGCCGGCAACCGTATGCTTGCCACTCTGGAGGGCAGAAATAACGTTTTTGGCCGGCGATTGCAGCAGCGCGATGACGTCGCCGATGAGTTCGTTCTTGGACTTAAGCTCGCTGAGCATGGCCAGGTTCTCATCGCCGATATAGATCGACGCGTCGATTGAAGCGCCTTTCAGCACAGGCTTGCCTTCGATTTTTGTACGGAACTCTCGAATCACTTTGGCAGGTGCATTGCCGACTTCTTTGGAAAAGATCACTCCCGAAAAGCCTTTCAATACATCAAACAAAGGTGAAAAATCCGTCCCGCTTTGCTTTTCAAGGGCTTTGCGAATCAGTGTGTTCTTGTACACCCCGTATTCCACGCCGCTCTTGTAGCACATCCTTCTAAACGCGTTCACATCGGCAACGGTAAAGCCCGAAGCGTCAGTGATATAGAAGTGCGGATGATTGGCAAACTTCTCCGAAAGCGTTTCTATTATGTTTGCTTTTTCTTCTCTGGTCATTGGATTGTTTCTTAAATACCAGCAATTGAGTTGGCGTCAACCGTCACCCCCGGGCTCATCGTTGTCGAAAGGGTAATGCTTCGGAAGTAAGCACCTTTCGCTGAGGAGGGCTTCAATTTGGCCAACGTTTGGATCATTTCTGTAGCATTGTCCCGGATTGCATCTACCGAGAAGGAAGCTTTTCCAATGCCCACATGGATGATACCTTGTTTATCAATTTTGAAGTCGATCTTTCCGGCCTTCACTTCTTTGACCGCCTTACCGACTTCGAGCGTAACAGTTCCTGACTTTGGATTCGGCATCAGTCCGCGCGGACCCAGCACCTTGCCGAGTTTACCGACCTTTGCCATAACGGTGGGAGTACAGATGATGACATCGATGTCTGTCCATCCTCCCTCAATCTTTTCTATATAATCATCGAGCCCTACGTGATCAGCACCGGCTTCTTTTGCCTCCTCGTGTTTGTCAGGGGTGGCCAACACCAGTACCCGTACCTCTTTGCCAATGCCATGGGGCAGCGCTACAACGCCGCGTACCATTTGATCTGATTTCTTCGGGTCCACGCCCAGCCGCACGTCAAGGTCAACCGATGCGTCAAATTTGGTAAATGAAATTTCCTTCACAACCTTGGCAGCCTCCTCGAGGGTGTAGGCTTTGTCCGGGCTGAACTTTGCCAGGACAGCTTTTCTGTTCTTTGAGATTCTCTTTGCCATCGCTTAATTATTTTTCCCAGGGAGCTGTTCCTGAAACCGTAACACCCAAACTTCTTGCCGTACCAGCAATCATCTTCATTGCCGACTCAATCTTGAATGCGTTCAAATCCGGCATCTTCGTCTCCGCAATGGTCTTCACCTGATCCCAGGTAATGTTGCCGATTTTGACCGTCTTGGGTTCGGCCGATCCTTTTTGTTTCTTCACCAGGTCCATGATCAATATGGCCGCCGGCGGAGTCTTGATGACAAAGTCGAAAGACTTGTCGTTGTAAATGGTGATCAATACCGGCAATACCTGACCGGGCTTATCCTGCGTACGGGCATTGAACTGCTTGCAAAAGTCCATAATATTGAGACCTTTGGAACCCAGAGCAGGACCGATCGGAGGCGCCGGGTTAGCGGCTCCGCCTTTAACCTGTAATTTTAAGTAACCTGTAATTTGCTTTGCCATATTAGTAGCTCAATCTTAATCTATTTTCTCGACCTGCATGTAGCTCAATTCAACCGGCGTATTCCGGCCAAAAATCTTGACCATGACGTTGAGTTTCTTCTTGTCTTCAAAGATCTCTTCAACCGTTCCGGTAAATCCACTGAACGGCCCATCCATGACCTTCACTGACTCCCCTTTGATGAACGGCGTCTCGAGTTTCACCTCGAATTCGTCGATCTCGTCCACTTTCCCCAATATGCGGTTGACTTCCGACTGTCGTAAGGCCACCGGCTCTTTGGATGAACCCGTTCCGTTATTGCCCAGAAATCCAATAACGCCCGGAATGTTGTTCACCACGTGGTAAGCCTCCCCGTTGCCCAGATCTGCGGATATGAGCACATATCCAGGGAAAAAATTCCTTTCTCTGACGCGCTTCTTGCCGTTGCGCATCTCGTATACTTTTTCAGACGGGATGAGCACCTGAGGGATATAATCCACCAGTTTTGAGCGTTCGATCTCAGTCTCCAGGTAAGATTTCACTTTCTTTTCCTGGCCACTGACAACCCTGAGAACGTACCACTTCAATTCTCCCATTCCAATGATGATTAAAAACCAGAATAAAATGCCTGCAAACTGGTCTTGAAGATCCAGTCAATCGCACCGATCAGAAGGGCAAAAATGGTAGATGCCACCAGCACCAGAATGGCGCTGTTCTGCAGCTCACTCGCTTTCGACCAGGTGACCTTGTATCTGAGCTCGTTCCACGATTCCTGTACGTAACTAATTAGCTTGTTCATGGCTTTCGGTCGCTTTAGACCCCATTTATTCAAACCCTTTGGGGTCTGTTTTTTTTGCTTGCACGGGTGGAGAGAC
>CAYMWA010000077.1:15239-16358 GCA_964393795.1 uncultured Roseivirgaceae bacterium | reverse complement strand
CCCGTTGACCTGACTGCATCGACAAACGTCTGGTTATAGGATTCCTGCACTTCGATGTGCTCCGCGGTCGGCTCGCCGTAGTCTGCATGTACCTCATTGGTTCCTGCGAAAAGCAGATGCTCGTCATAGTCGCGAAAGTAGACTGCAATCTGTTCCCACAACGCCTTTTGTTTGTTGTTAACATCTTCCTGGTCTGCATAGAAAGGATGCTCCTCCAACCACCCACCGTCCCAGTGGATATTGACAATGGCATACATGTTGTTCTCAACACAATAGTCCACCACTTCTTTGACACGTGCCAGCCACGAATCTTTGATCCGGTATGTTTCCTGATCTTCAATGTAGCCACTCCAGGCACATGGAAGCCGGATGGTGTTGAATCCTGCAGCCTTCACCGCATCGATCAGACCCTTGCTGATTTTCGGATTTCCCCAAAGGGATTCACTGGCCGTATATACTCCGTTGGTAACACTGGTGGCCTCCAGTGAATTTCCGGCATTCCATCCCACCTTCATTTGTTGTGAGAGTTGCATCGCGCTGCTGCTCATACCGGTATTGTCTGCCGGAACGAACAAGGGTCTTCCTGCCTGATTGATGGTCACTACTTCCGTGACATCATTCAGCGTAAACGTGATGGTACCCGATCTGGCCATCAGTGCAGCGTTAGGGTCGATCGTGAACTTCTCCGGGTCGCCTTCCACGGCATTGATCCAGTCGCCTTCTATCGTCACCGTATAGGTGCCTGAACTGGTCACTTGAACGGCAATCTCCTCCCCTTCGACATCTATTTCAAATTCATCCACTGATAAGGTGAGGACATCCGATTTGCCTTGCGTGATCATCAACTGCTTTGACAACGATCCCGCTGTGATGGTAAGGGTGGCGTTTCTGTTTTCAGGCGTTTCGTTCTGCGCCGCTGTCACTTCGACTTTGGATGTTCCGCTTTCACCACTTTCCGGTGTAAGGGTAAGCCAATTGCCGGCACCTGAAACTGTCCAGGATGTGTTCGATTTTACGTGGAAAGCACTTGTCCCTCCTTCTTTCGGGAACGCCAATTGCTCCGTAGAGACGATCAACTCCGGCTCCGGCGCCGGATCATCATCCTTACAAGACGATACG
>CAYMWA010000077.1:5063-15139 GCA_964393795.1 uncultured Roseivirgaceae bacterium | reverse complement strand
TTCACGCCTCACCACAACTAATCTCCTACCACCAAATGATAAATAATCCGTTCATCCGCCGGAGTATGGTTCGCGATGTTGGTAATCTTGCCAAACCACAAGCCAGTCACGCCTCCTTGGTCGTCATACTCCCACTCGTAGAGCTCAAAGAATCCGGTATCGGTTGGGAGGCCGTCGACAGGAGGTTCGGAATTGTTAACCGTCAAGTTGAAGCCCACCCAACCTCCGTCTACGCCGGTCATTTCGAAGTCGGGTGAAACACCATAGAACTTGATAATGTTGGCGCCATAGGTTTCGCCGGCAGGCACGATCTCAAATGTTCCACCAGTTGTGCTTCCCAGGTTGTCGGTATAGCTCATCGTGCCGTCAGCATTGAATACAAAACGCACATCATCACATTGGTCGATGTTAGTGGCCGAGTTGGTCCATCCTGTCCAGTCGGGCATCGGGGGAACAAAGTCGTGCACGCCTCCATTGCGCGCCCAGGTAAATGGATATTCCAGCGATATCTTGTAGGTGCGCGATCCGTTGTTTGTCAGTCGTTTTTTCAATACCGCAGCTTCATCGACTTCGCTGCCGCCCGATCCCAGCACAAAGTGGAACACCATGTATTCGTCCTTCTCGGTGGACCGCTGACCCAACCACATTTCGGACACTTCCAACCCGAGAGGGTCCTTCTTGGTTTTCAGAATACGCAACTTGTTCTCCGCGGTCGTGTTCAGTCGCATGGTACTGATCCACCCAAAATCGGATTCGCTGATCACGGCCGTTAGTGGCTGACTGAACGTGATGTCATTATTCTGATCGATGGTGTAGGAGCCCTCAACATCTTCATTGTTATGAGACGAGAACACAAAGTTCCCGGCATTGCCAGCGGTCGACGTAAAGACAAACTTCGTCGCGGCGATCATGTCAGCGTCGTAGGCGGCCCATCCGGTGGCGAGATAGGTAGCTTCTCCCCCCGAGAAGTTGTTGAGTAAGCCACCGTTCAGATCCGCCCAGTCGTACGGCGAATCAGGTGAGAGCACCCATGTCTTGCTCTTCGTCGTCGTAAGTATCTCATTCGGGTTGCCGTCGATCTGTGGAACAGGATCGGGTAAATCCTCGGGTACATAATTCTCGGCATATTCACTCGATACATAATTCCATATCAACCACCATTCCCCTTCACCTGACACTTCTTCACGCATCACGGCCACCTGCAATTGATTTTCCGTCAGCGTCAGGATCCTGAGATCCTTCGCCCAGTTGGTCGTCTTGAAATCCCAGCTTTGCGGATGCAAGATGTTGGCATCGGTGAAGGTGATGGTATGATTGTCTACATCGAGCATGAACGTTCCGTTCTCATCAGTGCCACCTTCCGACGCGTTGTGAATGGCCACATTGGCCCCACCCTCCAGTGAAAAAGTCATCGTGCTGTTCCAGATTTTGTCATCACCGGTATGGCCTTTCCCGGGACTCCAGTTCGGTGTGAAGTTGCCCCACTCAACAGTCGTGGCCGGGTCTGCATAATCCATTTCACCGGTAGCAAGTCCGTATTCACCGTTGTCGTGAATCCAGGTCTTGGAATGCCCTACACCTCCGGTAAGAAATGTCCACAGCTCATGGTCTACGAAACCTGAGTAGAAGTCGTCAATAGTAAAGGTGACAGGCTCACCGTAAACAACCCCACCCCTGGTCTGCACCCCGAACTTCACTTCATACGTGCCTTCAAACGGAATCTTCAGCGTCACGACCTTTGCCTGGCTCCTCCCCTGCGGATGTTCCCACAACGGCGTGTATCGGCTGTCCATCAGGCTCGTCAGATAAACAATGTTCGGATTGTCCGCATCGTGTTCAATCTTGTATGCGATGCCCTCCACTAACTCATTCGGACTGACATCTATCCCACCCATGTTGACTTCATCGGGCGAACAGCCGGACCAGAGCGTTCCCAGCACCGCGATTGTCAATAGTTTGATTATTTTATTCATAACTTTTAGTGTTAATCGTTATTTCCATCCGTCATTCTGTACCAAAACGCCATCTGACAAGGTGATTTGTGTGTTGGGAATTTGCATGAAGCCTCGCGTCTTGAGAATGTCGGCTTCACTAATCACGACCTGGTCGGGAACGGCACCACTTAGCACATCCTGTGTCTGTGCGATCGTCGCTGCTGCTGTGGACAACCCCTGACGAAGCAGGTCCCAATAGCGCAATCCTTCAAAAGCAAATTCAAACTTTCGTTCTTCCAGGATGTTCTCCTGCGTCACAGGTCGTTCTGTAAGGCCTGCACGCGTACGGACCTGATCGTAATAGTCTTGCGCATTGGGTGAGCCAAGTTCCGCTGCCATGAGCAGTACATCGGCGTAGCGTATGACGATATAGTCCTGCTCTTGCGATACCTGAAAATCATTGGAGCCTCCTGTATCGGATGTTCCGTCAGGCAACGCGGTCGGCGTATACTTCTTATTGCTATATCCTGTGTACTCACGCTGGTCTTTGAGGTCGAAGTCAGCAACCCCTTCTCCCTCAATATCGATGATGGAGGCGGCTTTTCGTTCGTCGGAATTAGAAAATGCACTAACGAGTTTGGGGTTGACCGTGGCCGCGCCCCAGCCTTTTCCGTAGGGGGCAAAGTTCGTGTTGCGCATACCCATCATCACGAGCCAGCGGTTTCCGTCAAGGTTTCCGTTGTAGTCCTGTGTACTATTAAACTTTTGCGCAAAGACCACTTCACTGTTTCCTTCTCCCGCATATCCGCTTCGATCCAGCGTATTGTCAGGCCCGGGTACATAACTGGCTGCAGGCCACAGGGAACTGAACGATTCGAGAAGGGAAAACTCCTGACTGGCAATCACATCTTCGAGTCCTGCAAGTACTTCGGCTTTTGTCACGCCGAGATCGTCAACACCATAGTAGCCAGTATAAAACAAGTACACACGTGCGAGCAGGGCTTTGGCAGCATAGCTCGTTGCGCGTCCGTCGTTTTGGGCCGCATTCGCTTTAGGATAAGCATCAGGTGGAATGTTGGCCGCAGCGAACTTCAAGTCCTCCACAATCAATCGATACGTATCCGCCGGGTCGGCCTGGGGCACGTTATCGGCGGTCGGCTCGGTCAGGAGCGGTACGCGTTCAAAAAGTCGCACCAAATCAAAGTACATCAAGGCGCGCAAGAACCGGGTTTCACCTTCGATACGCTTTCTGACGGGTGACTCCGGCTCAAAAGCGATACCGTCAAGTCTTGTCAAAAGCGTGTTGCACCTGAAAATGCCAGCATAGTAGTCCGCCCACGTGCCGTTAAAAAGATTGTTGTCGGATGGTGATTCCGCCAAACGGAAACGGTCGAGTACCTGATAGGCTCTTCCGTCGGTATGGCCCGTGCCGCCGAAAACATTATCGGACAATACTTCCGAGACTACATAAAATGCCGTATTCCCGTTAGAAGACGTTCGTTGATAACCGTCATAGCAGCCGATCAACGCCATCTCCGCATCCGCCGGGGTGCGGTAGAAGTTGTTATCCAGTACCTTGTCCATGGGACTGACATCCAGAAAATCCTCGCTACATGAGGCGAGCAGCAGGCTTAATCCCACTAGTAATGTATATGTCTTTTTCATCTTCTTATTCAGTTAGTGGTTAGAATGAAAGATTGACGCCGGCCATCATGACTGCCGGTCTGGGATAATAGCCCAGGTCGACACCGGAGACCCATCCCTCCGTACCGTACCCGATCTCGGGATCCATACCACTGTATTTTGTGAAAGTGAACAGGTTCTGCCCTTGCAGGTACAAGCGCGCGCGACTAATGGCGGGCAACTTGATCAAGTTGGCAAAGTCATACCCTATTGAGATGTTTGCGATCCGCAGATAGTCGCCGTCATGGATGTACAGATCGGAAAATTGCCAGTTGATGTTTGTTTCGGTTACGCGCGGAATGCGGTTCGACGTGCCTTCGCCTGTCCATCGATCCAGAATTTCACTGGTGTAGTTCGCCTGTTTATTCGAGTGATTCCGGTACGACTGGACGATGTCGTTGCCCATCGCACCATACGCACTGACGAGAAGGTCAAATCCCTTGTAATCCATCGCAATGCTGAAACCCATTGTGACATCCGGCATCCCGCTACCGAGATTCGTTTTATCGTCGTTGTCGATCTTGCCGTCTTTCACAAGGTCGACATACTTCACATCGCCGGGCTTCACATTGGCCTGAAGGATGCCGTTGCCGGCCTCTTTCCAGTTGGTGATATCCTCTTCATTCTGGAAAATTCCGGCAGTCTTATAACCCCAGAAATATCCGATAGGATAACCGTTCTCCGCCCGGTAGAATTCTTCGGAATTGTCATACAACATGTTGGAAAGCCCGTGTATCCGACCATCCGCGGTGGGAATTTCCCCAACAGTGTTTTTGTTGTACGCGCCATTAACGGCGACGCGATAGTGCAGCGCTCCGATGCTGTTGTTCCACCCAAGTGTCAGTTCGACACCTTCGTTTTTCACACTGCCACCGTTGATGACAGGTGGTTTCGCCCCGGCCGTCGCCAGTACCGGGGCCGTAACTAACCAGTCTTTCGTCACACGGGTGTAGTAATCAAAAGCAACATCCAGTCGATTAGACAAAAGCTGCGCATCAAATCCAACATTCGTTTGTTCCGATGTCTCCCAGGTTACCAATGGATTGGACAGGCGGCTCAGATAAGCACCCGGAACATTGAGGTTATTGGTACCAAAAGTGTAAAAAGCCGCGGGGTCGTTGCTCGTAAAGTTTGTAGACGTATTGATGGGCCCAGCAAACTGAAAGTCAGCGATGTCCTGGTTTCCGACCTGTCCCCAGCTCGCGCGCAATTTGAAAAAGTTCAATTGGCTGGCAAGAGCAGAGTTGGCCATGAAGTCTTCGTACGAAACCACCCATCCCGCAGACACGGAAGGATACATCCCCCAACGGTTTCCGGCTGCAAACTTCGATGACCCGTCATACCGCAAGGTGGCATTCAGCAAATACTTCTCACGGAAGTTATATCCCAACCGCCCAAAGTAGGACGCTCGCCGATACATGTTCTCCGGACTTCCGCCTACGGTCCTTGTTTCGACCACGTTGCCATTCTCGTCGAGGAATGCTTGTCCGGTGGTGTTGCCAAGGTAAGCGTGCGCAAAATCATCAAACTGTGACAAAAGGTTCCAGTTAGAACCGGAAAGGTTCGTTCCCTGATAGCGCTGCGCCTCCATGCCGGCCATGATATTAAAGTAGTGCTCGTTCAACTGCAGGTCGTACGTCGCGGTATTGATCCACAGCATGGTGTGCCCTTTGCTCATGCTTTGGTTGATCGTGGTGTGGTCGGTGTTGTAGGCATATACGGAGAACTGATACAAAGGTGTATAGCTGCGGTATTCCGACGCATAGTAATTAAATCCAAACACTGATCTCAACTTGAGCCGTTTGACTGGCTGCAGTTCCGCATAGACGTCAGCAAATATCTTCTGCCCATCGTTCCGGTTGTTGCTATTCGTCATCATTGATCCGTAGGGATTGCCATCGCCATTGTACCAGGGCGAGTTCTGTGTATCGTTGTAGGGACTGTCAAACAGGTTGTTATCGCTGTACACCGGAGATAATGGCGAGACACCAAAGGCGCCCCGCAATGTATTGTTATACTGGTTGCCCACATTGATGCCGTTGTTTTTGATGTAGTTGAAGTTGAGGTGTTGTCCAATCTTCAGCACGTCGCCGTGTAATTTGTGCTCGGAGTTGATCCTGAAACCGTAGCGTTCGTAGTAGGATACGTCCTTACCTCCGACAATCCCCTCCTGGTCGATGTAGTTCAACGACGCAACGTAGGTCGAATTTTCTGATCCTCCTGATAAGCCAAGTGCGTAATTGTTTGTTCTGGCGTCGTCCTCGAACATATAATTCATCCAGTCCGTGTCGGCAAGCCCCTCCATGGCATCGAAGTCGAACGTAGCAGAGCCCGAGTTTAGCGCCTGTTCGTTCATGATCACTTTGTACTCCGCTGCGTTGAGCAGGTCAACCTTTCGCCTTACATTTTGAACGCCGCTGTAGGCATCAAAGGTCAGTTTGGTTTTCCCGGCTTCACCCATCCTTGTCGTAACCAGAATTACACCGTTGGCGGCTTGTGCACCGTAGATCGCGGCGGAGGCGGCATCCTTGAGCACGTCGATGGACTTGATGTCACTCGGATTCAAGGTGGTGATGTCTCCGCCCGGGACACCGTCGATCACATAGAGCGGTCCTGAATTCCCGATCGTTCCCAGGCCGCGAATGACAACCTTCATATCGGAACCCGGCTGACCGGAAGTGGAACTGATCACCACGCCGGCGGCCTGGCCCTGCATGGCCTGGAGCGGATTTAGCTGATGCTGACCCTGCAATTCTTCACCGGAGACCTGCACATTTGCACCGGTCACCAGCTTCTTCTTTTGTTCCCCGTAACCGACAACAACGATTTCGTCGAGTGTCGAGATGTCTTCTTCGAGCGAAATGGAAATCTGTGTCCTGTTGCCCACAGGAACTTCCTGTGTTTTGTATCCTATAAAGGAAACCACCAACACATCATCGGCGGATGCTTCAAGTGCATACTCCCCGTTTGCATCGGTAGACGTGCCCACCGTTGTGCCCTTGAGGATAATGTTTACCCCGGGCAATGGACTGCCTGTTGCATCTGTTACCGTTCCCATTACCACCTGGCTTTGCGCATGTGCGCTGAGGGAAGGCAGCAGGAAGAAACACAGAACAACACCAAAGAATTTGTAGACTTTTCTGATCATAGGTGTTTTGTTTGATTAATACTGGTTTGGGTTCTCGTCAATAATAATGGGCTCTCCCGAATAGATGATCCCACGGTGTGGCGGCGACTTGAGCTGTACACCGCCCGTGTGGTCGGATACGACGACCACTTCAAAGATTCTTTCTTCCAGCATTCCGAAGAAATCACCCTTTCTTTCGCCAATCGTTACACTACGTGTAGCCTCATCGTAGTTAAACGCAATTGTTACATACTGTCCTCTTTCATAATTGTAATTGATATTTTCATCCTCGTACAGTGTAAACGCAGCATCCTTGCCAGGAAACACGTAAAGGGTAATGTCGCGAGCAGGCTTCTCACCCGCGTATTGGATCTCCGGCCCTGTCGGAATGATTGATCCTTCCCTGACAAACAATGGCATCCTTTCCAACGGTGCCTCTGCTGTAATTGTCTGTCCTCCTTCATAGCGTTTGCCGGAGTAGAAATCGTACCACGCAACACCCGCCGGCAGGTATACTTCTCGCGAAGTTGCCTTGTATGTGTGCACCGGCGCAACCAGGATGGAGGGGCCAAACATGAATTCATCATCGATATCACGAACCTTCGGATCATCATTAAAGTCCATTACAAGCCCGCGCATGATCGTGTAATCATTGTGAAAGACCTCGCCCGCCAGGGAATAGATATAGGGCATGAGCCGGTAGCGCAGTTTAGTGTAATACACCATCGACCCATACGCCCTGGTACCCTCGGGAGCGATGTTGTAAATCTCGCGATAGGGATACTGACCGTGAGACCGGAAAATTGGACAGAACGCGCCGAACTGAAACCATCGGGTATTAAGTTCACGCCATTCATCGGCAGTTTCACCGCTGAGATTGTAGTAGCGGCTTTCAACAGCGAAGCCGCCAATATCCATTGTCCAGTAAGGAATACCGGATAGTGAAAAGTTGATACCTGATGAAATCTGATCGCCGAAGTCGCTCCAGCGCGAACCAACATCGCCGCTCCAGGTGGTCGCGCCATAGCGTTGTTGTCCCGCATAGGCCGACCGTGTCAGAATAAATACGCGCTTTTCCGGACTGGAAATCCGCTGGCCTTCGTAAACACTTTTCGCATTTGGCAGAGAATACGCATTAAAATATTTTTCGCCCGGACCAATAGCCGTAGGATTCATGTTTTCCTTCCGGGCGTCAATGGAAAGATTGGAGTGCATATCCGGTTCAGTCGCGTCCAGCCACCACGCGTCAATGCCAATGCTGTTAAGGTGGGTATCGATCTGGTGCCAGAACAATTTACCCGCATCCGGATTGAACGGATCATAGAAGGTGCTTTCGTAGCCAACGCCAACCCAATCTTTCCTCTTCTTCTTAATATTGTTCATAAACAGGAAGCCGTGCGCCTTCATCGCCTCGTAGTTGTCGGTACCTTTGTTGAACTTCGGCCAGACCGAAATCATCAGGTGCGCATGCAGGTCATTGTGCAGTTGGTCGACCATTCCTTTCGGATCGGGAAAGCGTTTAGCATCAAACTCATGCGACCCCCATTTCGGGTCCTCCCAGTACTGCCAGTCGAGGACGATGTTATCAAGTGGTATTTTTCGCTTTCTGTATTCCTTCACCACATCGACGAGCTCCTGCTGCGTTTTATATCGTTCGCGACTTTGCCAGAATCCGAGCGCCCACTTAGGAACAATGGGTGCCTTACCTGTAAGCGTCCGATAGCCGCTGATCACATCGTCGGCATCGTTTCCTTTCACAAAGTAGTAATCGATCTGATCGGCCGCTTCTGACCAAAGTGAAAGCCTCGACTGCTCTGCGGGGTCGATTGGATCAAGGTGTTTCACCGCGAGATAGCCCCCGTGATCAGGATCCCATTCAATCTTAATGGTATGCTTCTGACCCTTTGTGTGGTCAACCTTGAATTTGTTGGTCCACGGATTCCAGTTTTGGCGCCACTTGTCCAATACTAATGCATTGTCAATCCAGACTTTAAAATAGCCCGATGCGTAGACGAGAAACTTATGTGCCCCTTCAACGTCCGAAGTGAAGGATCCTTCCCACACGATCTTGCCGTTCGCTGCAACCTCCTTTGGGAAATTGTCGACCTGGGGCGTTTCGAGAAATTCATAGTCGATCTGGTCCTCAACGGCCTCTTTCCAGACCGCGCCATTCACATAGTACGTGGCGGTCAATCCGCCGGGCTGGTCGTGTTTGTCAAAGAGCTGCAGGGAGTTAAGCGGGAGGTAATCGCGCGGATCACCGAATTTTGAAATGGAGTAGTTATCCCAAAGAATGCCGTAGTTGCGGCTGGAGTAAAGGAAGGGAACAACCGCGACGATGTTGTGCTGTATCATCTCGACATCGTCGTTCTTATAGTTCATTTGTCCGTTCTGATGTCCCCCCAGTCCATAGAAGGCTTCATCATCGGGCGATTCGAATCGCTGCTGTATGGTGTATACCGTCTCTCCACCGAGAGACCTTTCTTTAAAGTCCTTGCCGCCGCCGGCCACTTCCTCCAGCAGGATTTTCCCCGAGGGGTCGGCAAACGTGATGGCACCGGTTTTCAATCTGATGCGGGCCGACAGCTCGGAAGTCGTCACCGTCACCTCGTCGCTGTTTTCCATAACGCTGAAGTCCGCGCTTTTTTTCAAGGTCGGCACGATCATCAGACTTTCATCAGAGGGAAAGGAATCGGTAGGCGTAGCGGAAACGCGGATGATCTTGTCGGCTATTACCTCAAGCCTGACGGCGCGTGCAGGGTTCCCTTCCGGCAAGTGAACAATGATGCCATCATCCGTTTTCGATACGGGCGTTTCCTGCCGGGCACAAGCGAATAGAACCAGCAGTATGGCAGGGGCTAAAATTCTCAGTAGAACAGGCTTCATCATAGGTCGCTTCTCAATCCGGTTGCCTCAAACGGTGTAGCAAACGGTTGCATAAAGGTAGGGTTCCCGTTCCGCAACCGGGGGTACAAATTGTCTCCAATAGGTGGTTCGGATGTCTACCGTGGGGATGAAAAATGGTAATTATAGGGTATGGAATGGGTATGGAGGGGCGTGCGGCTTGACGTGCGTGGGATTGTTTTGCGGGCGTGAGGCGTGAATCGTGAGGCGTGAGGCGTGAGGCGTGAATCCTGTTTTCAGATGTGGTGCACAATAGGTTCGTTTGTGCGATCTCTTAGGGGGGTAAATGTATACAGCGCTAATTAACGTCCTGTAAAGGCTACAAATTCACAATCGTATTTCATTAGCGCACAACCGCAGATTAGAAGCACAACAAAATCCGATGCACACCCTTACTCACGACTCACGATTCACGATTCACGATTCAC
>CAYMWA010000077.1:0-4963 GCA_964393795.1 uncultured Roseivirgaceae bacterium | reverse complement strand
CACGCTACAGCACTACCGCCGAGTACAGGACTGCGGCCGCAGATGCCAGGATGGCCAAATACAGTGCCACTTCGAGGACAATCATCCAGCGCATCTTTTTTCGCATCCGGTTCTGTTTCATCGATTCTGATTTTCGGCAAAACTATAGCCGAAGAAGTAACTGCATGGGTATTGATTCGCTCTTAAATACCCATCATTTGATCACGAAAGCCTATACCGAACCATTTTTTCGCGATGCGGCAAACTGAGAGGGCAGCACGTTGAACTCCTCTTTAAAATATTTCGTGAAGTACTTCGGATTGTTGAACCCTACCTGGTACGCCACCTCACTGACCGAAAGCTGACTTTTCTCCAGCAGCTGCGCGGCGTGTTGAAGCCGAATGGTCCTGATAAACTCGAGGGGCGCCTTGCCCGTTAGTGCCCGAATCTTCTTATAGAGATAAGCCCGGCTGATTCCCAACTCTCGTCCGAGGTGATCAACGGAAAAGTCAGGCGACGAAACATGGGCCTCCACACATTTCAATGCCTTCTCAATAAACAGGGTATCCAACGGCGTGATATTGAGTTCACTGGCCTTTACATCCAAGGTGGAGCGAAGTGCCTTCTGCGACATCTCGCGTTGCCTGATCAGGTTCCTTATCCGAGAGGCGAGAATTTCGAAGTTAAAAGGCTTGCTGATATACTCGTCGGCACCGGTTTCGAAGCCTTCGAGCCTTTGTTCTTCCTCCGCCCTGGCGGTAAGCAAAATTACCGGGATGTGCGATACGCGCTCGTCGTTCTTTATTTTACGGCACAGCTCGATCCCGTTCATCTCCGGCATCATCACATCGCTCACAACAAGATCGGGTTGAACGGATAGCGTTTTACGCCAGCCCTCACGACCGTTCCGGGCTTCGTAGATCGTGTAAACAAATTTCAGATTATCCTTCAGGTAAAAGCGGAAATCTTCATTGTCTTCCACAAGCAGCAGACTGTGTTTTTTCACTTCATCCTGCCTCCCTTCACCCTCTGGCGCTATTACTTCATCCGGGAGATTTTCGCTGCCCATGGTGGCTGGAACGTCTGCCTGCACAGTAGCAGGAAGAATCTCCCTTACGGGGATATACACGGTGAACGTACTGCCCTTTTCAGGTGTACTCTGCAACTCAATCCTTCCGCCATGCGCCTTCACAAACTCTTTGGTAATCGACAAGCCAATTCCGCTTCCCGGATTGACAATGGTGCGAGGGAGATCGTGCTGAAAAAAGCGCTCGAAAATACGCTCCTGCTTATCGGGAGGAATTCCAATTCCAGTATCCTCCACCTCTATTTTCAGCTCCGCTGCTTCCGTCTTCCGAACCAAATGCACGCGCACAGCGACCTTTCCGTGCTCGGGGGTGAATTTGAATGCGTTGGAAAGCAGGTTGAACAGTATTCGCTCCAGCTTGTCCTGATCGAAAACAGTTTCCAAAGACGTCATGTCTGATTGGAAGGACAGTCCAATATTTTTCTTCTCGGAAAGATCTGAAAAAGAGAGCACCGTTTCCCGGATAAATGAAAGGATGTCACCCGTCGATGGGTTGAAGCGTATCTCTTGTACCTCAAGTTTCCTGAAGTCCAACAACTGATTAACAAGATTGAGCAACCGTTTAGCGTTGCGATGGATCAGTTCATACTGATTTTTCAGGTCCGGCTCCTTCGCCTGTTTCAGCATTTTTTCGAGCGGCGTAACGATCAATGCAAGGGGTGTACGAAATTCATGGCTGACGTTGGTAAAGAACTTTATCTTCATCATGTCGAGTGCATGCATTCGGATGGCTTCCTGGCGCTCATGCTCAATGGCAAACTTCATTTTTTCGCGCTGTTGCATGAGTTTTCGGGCCGCATACAATATCGCTGCCAGAAAAAGTACGTAGATCGCAAACGCCGTCCCTGTTTTCCAAAAAGGGGGCAGTACCGTGACATTCATCGTTGTGCCCTCCCCTGTCCATGTTCCATCATTGTTAGATGCCCGCACGTGCAACGTATACTCTCCGGGATTCAGTCCGGTAAAGGTGATCTTGTGTGTGTTGTCGTCGACAGGCAGCCAGTCCGTACCCAGACCCTTGAGTTTGTACTGGTAGGCGGTCTTTTGTGGATGAAGATAGTCCAGTGCCGAAAATTCTATTGAGAAAAAGTTTTTGTCGGGCGGCAGGACAATATGATTTTCCGCGGTAATCGATCGCGGAAGGATCACACGGCCGTCGATTTCCTCGCCGATGCCAACACTCCGCTGAAACAATTGAAAATCCGTAAAAACAACGTTACGACTGTACGTCGGCTGACCGATATCGGCGGGCCGAAAAATATTGAAGCCGTAAGGTCCTCCAAAGATCAACTCAGCGGCGCGCGTCTTGAACGCGGCGTTCTCGTTGAATTGAAGTCCTTGCAACCCGTCCGGTTCGGTGTATACTTTCACATCCAGTGCGACCGATCCGTTACTCTCCGTCACCGCTGCTTCAACGAGTCCCTTTGGCGTGCCCAGCCAGAGATTGCCTCTATCGTCTTCGAGTATGGTCAATACCGTATTGTGCGGAAGTCCGTCGCTTTCGTCAAATACCCTGACCGTTTCTGTCGCTGGATCGAACAGGTTGAGTCCTTCACTGGTGGCAATCCAGATGCGCCCGCGTGCATCCTGTACAAGATCAAGGATGTTGTCATTACTCAGCGACCCCGGCGCAGCGGTGCGCTGGTAATGCGTGAACTTTTTCGTCTGCGGATTGTACACGTCGATCCCTGCGCTTGTCCCAAACCAAATGTGTCCCGACGCATCTTCCATGATGGCCGCGATATAGGGAGAGCGGATGGCATTATCGCCGCCCACAGCAAATCGCTGGAATGTGCCCGTTTCGGGATCGATGATACTGACGCCACCTTCGAGCGTCCCGATCCACAGGTTTCCTTTTGAGTCTTCAAAAATTTCCCAGACACTTCTTCCCGACAAAGACGTCGCATCCGAACTCTTGTGTTTGTAGCGCGTAAATTTCCGGCCGTCGTACATGTTCAACCCTTCGTAATACGTACCGATCCACAAACGCTTTTCCGAATCAATGCAAAGACTCACGATCACGTCGCCACTAATGCTGTTCGGATCGTTCGGATCGTGCGTGTATTGTTTGAACGTCTCCGAAGTACGATCAAAGTAGATCAGACCCCCACCGTTGGTACCAATCCAAAGGTTGCCCTTATCGTCTTCTACAAAGCGATTAACATCGGCAAACGGAAGACTTGACGGCTCAAGCGAGTAATGTTTGTAAACGTTAAAACGGTAGATATTTTCATGATAATAGCTGACGCCGCGTTTGTACGTACCGATCCAAATAATGCCCTGGTCATCCCTGTAGATATTCCGGATGCTGTTTTCAGGTAGTGTCTTGTCGTCTTCGTCACGATGATAGATGTACCTTACGGTGAAATCTTCTTTGTCGATCAGGTTAACACCACCGTGATCCGTCCCTATCCAGATAAGTCCCTTGTTGTCCTGTGCGATTCCGCCGACAATGTTTGTGTTAAGCCGGACCTTCCCGGTAGTATTGGTGAAATGATGAAACACATCGTGCTTTCGGTCGTAGTAGTAGACGCCCTGATTGTCGTTGAGGACATTGATCCACAGGTCGCCATCGCGATCCGCCATGAGACGGTAATCAAAAGGTTGGTAGTCATTGTGTTTGGCGAGAAAATAACTCCGCTCCGCAACCGTAGCACCGGCATCGGTGACCTCGAGGCGTTCGAGAACACCGTTGCGGTGAATGACCCAATAATGACCCCGATTGTCAGCGGTGAAGTTCGATATCGAGTCCGCCTGTATGCTAGTCGTGTCGCCAGCAAGATGGGCGACCTCGATGCGCTTGTGTGATTGTGGATCAAATCCGACGATCCGATGCTGCAATACAAACCAGAAGTGTCCCCGGTCATCTTCTACAATGTTGCTCAACCCTTCCGACAGGCCATAGCGCTTGTAGAAACCCTCCGTTCGGCTTGAAAAATGCTCCAGGGTCGGATCATACAATGCCAATCCGGATGGCGTGGCCACGCAAATCCGTCCATCCGGACTCTCAAACACGCCGTTAACAGTATTGTGCGGCAGCGAAGTGCTGTCAAGTGGATCATGGCGGAAAGAGCGTACCATGTAGCCGTCGAAACGGTTGAGGCCTGATACGGTTCCTATCCAGATAAATCCCCGGCTGTCTTTAAATACTGATGTAACCTGATTGTGCGACAGCCCATGGTTCATGTTGACGTGGTGGAACTTGAACTGATCAGTTTGCGCCGCCACGTCCGCCCGTGGAAGCATCGCCCCAAGGCAAGCATAGAAAAGAAGTATCCGGATTGCCATTATTTCCTCCAGCCAATGACGTGTAAAGTAGCATTTGCCGCCGGAAAAGAAAAGTCACACTTTCAGCAGTCCCCGGAAACCCCTTGCGCCATAGTACGACTCGGCACCGTTGTGGTATACGAAGACATGGTCGTAGCGGCGATCGCAAAAAAGCGCACCGCCGCGCTTGCGAATCGGCTCCGGAGTTTGAATCCAGCTCGAAGTCTTGGTGTCGAACTCGCCCAGTCTCTGCAATTCACGATATTGTTCCTCCGTCAGCATCTCAATCCCCATATCCTCCGCCATCGCCATGGCGCTGTTCTTTGGTTTGTGTTCCTTTCGCGAGGCCAACGCTGCGGCATCATAGCACACAC
Organism: uncultured Roseivirgaceae bacterium; assembly: GCA_964393795.1. Classification (GTDB taxonomy): domain Bacteria; phylum Bacteroidota; class Bacteroidia; order Cytophagales; family Cyclobacteriaceae; genus Chryseosolibacter. The sequence goes on along the minus strand of CAYMWA010000077.1, from coordinate 256 downwards.
TTCTGCGGCCCTTGGGGCTTTCAGCAGCACAATCACAAAAGATGTACGCACCCGACTTTTTATCTTTGCCGATCACATCGGGTTCGCCGCCTGTGCTTTCCATTTCGGAAAGTGACCACAATTTCGACGCATCGCCTTCGAGTCGTGATGCCACGTCATCCCACTTGATTCCTTTGTGGCGGTTCATGTTCTTTTCGAATCGCCCTTTCAATACCCTGAGAAGTTCGTCGCGCTGTGCCGCCGACAACGCTTTCTT
>CAYMWA010000076.1:0-16535 GCA_964393795.1 uncultured Roseivirgaceae bacterium | reverse complement strand
AAGTGCCACGAACCCACTCACGACTCACGATTCACCACTCACGAAAGCGACGCACCGCAGAAGCGACTACCACGTCCGCTAAGCCGCACCAACCCTCATTCAGCGGTGACCACCACCTTTACTTCGTGCTTTACTTCCTTGTGCAGGTCGAGAATAGCGGGATAGGTACCCAGCTGCTTTGGATTCTCCTTCAACACCACTTTCTTGCGATCGATATCAAACCCGTGCGCCTTGAGTACGTCGGCGATCTGTAGGGCTGTGACGGCACCGAAGATCTTTCCGGTTTCTCCGGCTTTGGTCTTGATCTCAACGACAAAATCGCCAATGCGCGCGGCCAGCGCTTCTGCGTCCTGTTTCAGTTTCTCGGCCTTGTGCGCCATCTGGCGAACATTCTCCATCACCTGGCGGCGGTTGGATTCGTTGGCGACTGCGGCGTAGCCGTTCGGGATCAGATAGTTTCTACCATAGCCCGACCTCACCTTTACGATGTCGTTCTTGTAGCCAAGACCCGAGATATCCTGTTTCAATATCACTTCCATGTTTGTGCGCTTTTAAGGTTAAGACTACTTCAATGAATCACCAACATAGGGAAGAATGGCCAGGTGACGCGCGCGCTTCACCGCCTGCGCTACCTTCTTCTGGAATTTCTGGCTCGTGCCCGTGAGGCGGCGTGGCAGAATCTTGCCCTGCTCATTGATAAACTTCAACAGGAAGTCCGGATCCTTGTAGTCAATGTATTTGATACCATTTTTCTTAAAGCGGCAGTATTTCGGTTTGATCTCTGCCCGCTTTATGGGTTCGTTCATTAATGTCATCGTTTCGCTTCCTCCTCAGCTTTTTTTGCAGATTTTTTGTCCTTGTTTTTGAATTCGCCCTTGCGTCTGCGTTCGTTGTACGCAATGGCGTGCTTGTCAAGCACCGTGGTCAAAAAGCGCATGACCGACTCATCTCGCCTGTACTCGGTTTCCAGGGTGTTGATCACCTGAGGTTCTGCCGCAAATTCGATGAGGTTGTAGAATCCTGTGGATTTCTTGTTGATCGGATAGGCCAGCTTCTTCAGTCCCCAGTTTTCCTGGTTGATGATTTCGGCGTTGGCCTTCGTCAACACACTCACGAACTTCTCGACAGTATCCTTTGCCTGGTCCTCAGACAAAACGGGATTGAGAATGAATACCGTCTCGTAATTGTTCATAATTTGTTTTTTGAGTTTTAAGGCTGCAAAACTAGATAAAATCAGCGTATTTTAAAAACGGAGTGCGAATTTAAGTCCACTCAAAAGCGACGAATCCCCGCTTCAAATGCTTTTATTCGGTCCGTTTTTGCGCTAATTTTAAAGGTAACATGCCTTCCCTTCGCAAATTACCGCTTTTTATTGCCTGCCTCGCCCTGTTGCCGGCGTGCCGCCAGAAAAAGGTCGATTTCAGTGCGGACGTCAAGCCCATCCTCAACAAAAAGTGCATCAGCTGCCATGGCGGGGTGAAGCAAAACGGCGGATTCAGCGTGCTGTTTCGCGAAGAAGCGCTCGACACTACCGAATCAGGGAAGTATGCCATCGTACCCGGCGATCCTGAACACAGTGAAATGATCCGCCGCATCCGGTCAGACGACCCCGAAGTCAGGATGCCCTACAAGGAAGCGCCCCTCACTGCCGGGGAGATCCGCATTCTCACCGCCTGGATCGAACAGGGCGCGAAATGGGGCACCCACTGGGCGTATGTTCCGCCGCAACCGGTAGAAGTGCCCCCGTTAGATGACCGCCTGCTGTCGACGATGGGTGACGCCGAACCTGTTACGGCCAAAAACGAAATTGACCACTTCATCTTTCAAAAACTGAAAGAAAAAAAACTGACGCCATCACCCGAGGCGGATAAGCCGACGCTGATCAGGCGCGCATACCTCGACGTCATCGGCATACCGCCTACGCCGGAGGAGGCCCGCCAATTTTTTGAGGACACATCGGATGACGCCTACGAAAAGATGGTCGACCGCCTGCTTGATTCGCCGCACTATGGTGAAAAATGGGCGTCTTGGTGGCTTGACCTCGCGCGTTATGCCGACACGAAAGGATATGAGGCTGACCCGTCACGCGTGATATGGCGCTATCGCGATTACGTCATCAAGAGCTTCAACGACGACAAGCCGTTTGATCGGTTTGCTATAGAGCAACTCGCCGGTGACCTGCTACCGGATGCTACCGATGAACAACTGATCGCCACCGCATTTCATCGCAACACGATGAACAATACGGAAGGTGGAACGAGTGATGAGGAGTTTCGTATTGCGGCGGTAATTGACCGGGTCAATACAACATGGGAAGTGTTTCAGGGAACCACGATGAGTTGCGTGCAGTGTCATAGCCATCCGTATGACCCTATCCGGCATGAAGAGTACTTTAAGACCTTTGCCTACTTCAACAACACGCGCGATGAAGATGTCAGTGGCGAACATCCGCTGCTGAGAACGTATGAAGAGGCGGATGAAGAAAAAATTCAGGCAATCACCCGCTGGGTAACACAGTATGGGAGTAAAACGCGGGCTGATGAAGTCAGGTGGTTCCTCAAGACAACGGAGCCGAAAATACACGCGCATGTATGTGATGAATTCGAGAACGGTGCGTTGAATGGTCATAAGTGGATGAGCGTTCGCTCGGGCGGAAGTGCTCGGATGCCACAGGTCGAACTGACGCATAAAACGCATCTGCTGATCAACTATCGGATGTCCAAACCCGGTGGCTCCTTTGTTATCCGGAAAGGAAACCTCCGCGGCCCGGTCATTGCATCGGTTGCTCTGAAGCCGGCGGACGACGCCCGCGTCATCGATATACCACTGCAACCTGTCACCGGAAAGCACGATCTCTATTTTGTGTTTGACAACCCCCGGATCGATAAAAATGAAAGTGTCTGCACCATTGAGTGGTTTTCTTTTCAGGAGGCCCTTCCGGGTAACAGCGTTACCGGATTTGCATCTGTGAAGTCAGACTTTATGCAATTGCTGAACGAAGACGTGGAGACCACACCGGTATTTGTGGAGAGTACACCTGCCCAATGGCGTGAGACACACATTTTTGAACGTGGGAACTGGATGGATCCCGGTGCCCAGGTATCGCCAGGGCTACCCGCAGCGTTTAAGTCGGCGGAAGTTGACGATCCGAAAGACAGGCTCGGTTTTGCCCGCTGGCTGGTAAGCGCGGAGAACCCCTTGTTCGGTCGAACCATTGTCAACCGGATTTGGGAGCAGATATTCGGTTATGGGCTCGTGGAAACGCTGGAGGATTTTGGTTCCCAAGGTGCCGCACCTTCGCATCCTGAACTCCTCGACTGGCTTGCGTTGCGCATGATGAATGAACATCATTGGAGCATGAAGGCACTCATTCGCGACATTGTGCTGTCGGCTACCTATCGGCAGGCATCTACGGTAACACCGAATGCACTGGAAAAAGATCTCCGAAATGAATGGCTTTCGCGCGGCGTTCGCATGCGACTTTCATCGGAACAAATCCGCGATCAAGCGCTCGCAGCTGCCGGCCTGCTGAGTACAAAAATGTATGGACCGAGTGTAATGCCGTATCAGCCTGAAGGGATTTGGATGTCAGTTTACAATGGCGAAAAATGGACATTGAGCGAAGGCGAGGACCGATACCGGCGAGGTGTCTACACTTTTGTCAAACGAACGAGTCCTTATCCGTCGATGATCGTGTTTGACGGATCAAGCCGTGAGATCTGCGTGGGCAGACGCATCCGCACCAACACTCCGTTACAGGCACTGGTGACGCTCAATGATCCGGTTTTCGTCGAAGCAGCGCGTGGACTCGCCGCACGTATGCTCCATGCCAGCGCTTCGTCTCCGCAAGCAGCGATCGCCAGTGGGTATCGCCTGCTTACCTTCAGAGATATTCCCAAAGAAAAGCTCGACATCCTGTACAAGTACTACAGTGATGCCCTCGCTACGTATCAAGCAGATACTGCAGCCGCACGCGCCCTCACGAAAAGCGAAGACGGATCACAACAACTTGCCGCGATGACCATGGTGGCAAATGTTTTGCTGAACCTAGATGAGGTGATAATGAAGGAGTAGCGCGCAAAGATTCGCAAGCACAGGTAGGTTGCCTCACGCAAAGGCGCAAAGGTTTTTGCGGTGCGTGCTGGTGCTATATGCGCGTTTATTGTTTAGGCCTTTAGGTAAGCAAGGATTTAAAGATTTTTGTCAAAAAAAAAACCACTCGCTATGGACGAAAATGAATTGTCTAAAGTTGTACTCGGTCTCTGCGTGAAAATTCACCGAGCATTGGGACCGGGATTGCTTGAGTCAGTGTATGAAAAGATTCTTTGTTATGAGTTGAAGAATGCCGGCCTTAGCTTCGAACGACAGAAAGGAATTGATGTGGTATATGAAGGCATGAAAATGGATCTTGGATTTCGTGCCGATGTAGTTGTTGAAGGCAAATTACTTCTCGAACTCAAGTCATGCGAAACGCTAACGCCGGTACATCACAAAATTTTGTTAACGTACCTGAGAATGAGTAATCTCAAACTCGGACTGTTAATAAATTTTCGCGAAGAGTTGCTAAAGCACGGAATAAAGCGCATTGTTAACAACCTTTAAAAATCGAAGGTCTGAGAAATTACAAACGCAAACACAGGCGCACTACCAGAACAAACAGCATCAAAAGGAGACCTTCAGCAACACGGCAGACAAACCCCGAATCAAAAGCAGACATGAACCAAACAGCACTACACCGAAAAATATCCTTTGCGCCCTTTGCCAGCCGGCTGACGGGCGAGGCTCAGCCGGTGGCCAATCCCCTTCCCAACCCCCTTCCGAATCCACTCCCCAAACCAATCCCTGAGCCGGTACCGAACCCTACCCCTGATCCCGTGCCCAATCCCGTGCCAGGGCAGCCGCCGTCCCCCGAACCGTTTCCTCCTGCGCCTGAGCCGGAACCCGAACCCGGTCCCGAGCCCGGTCCTTCGCCGTATCCCAAGCGTACTTGAGAAGTGCGTTTAATATTGCTCAGTCGTCGGCCTTCCGTGCATCGACCGATATATTTATATATTGCGGGGCTGGTATGTTGATTTGAAATGGAATTTATAACGGCGTTTATCGGGCGACTTCATCCTTTGCTGGTACACCTGCCTATCGGGATTTTGTTTCTCGCCTTCGTGTTTGAATGCCTCTCCGCCAGGAAGGAATATAAAAGACTGCAAAAAGCAGTGTCGCCCGCCTTGTTATGGGGATCGGCTTTCACCATCGCGGCGGGCATCAGCGGGTATTTCCTCCGACAGGAGGGAGGCTATGAAGAAGGGCTCGCAGACCTCCACCAGAATCTGGGAATAGGCACGGCTGTTTTTTCCCTGTGCGTGTATGTGGTAAGGAAGCGACTCAAGTATTGGATGCCCAGGCGTGCACGCCGCAAGAAGGCGCGCATATTATTATTTGTGCCACTGCTCATCCTGGTGTGCCTTACCGGACACTTCGGAGGATCACTCACCCATGGTGCGGACTATCTTTTTGCCCCCATGTCGAATACGTCGGAGACAGCGCGTGACCCGGCCGCACAGATACGTCTGATTTCCAATGTACCCGATGCGATATTGTATACTGATGTCATCCGGCCCATTCTTGAGGCGCGATGTTACAGCTGCCACAGCGCCTCTAAAAAGAAGGGCGACCTGCGTCTGGACCAGGTCGAATTCATTGAGCGGGGCGGTGAAGACGGGCCGGTGATCAGTGCGGGGCCCGCTGATTCCAGCGCCTTGTTCCACAGGATCACACTGCCGATCGAAGATGACGACCACATGCCGCCGCGCGAGAAACCACAGATGTCGTCGTCAGAGATCGCGCTCATCAAGTACTGGCTCGAAGAGGGGGCGCATTTCGAAAAGAATATCGGCGCATTCCGCAATGCCACCAGGATTGCAGCCGTCGTTGAAACCATGCAGGAGCCCCCGGCAGTCTCGTGGATTCCGGAAGAACCAGTGGCCACTGCAGATGAAAAGGCGCTGGAAAGACTGCGCTCACTTGACGTCAGACCAACATTATTGGCGGACGGAAGTGCGTATCTGTCAGTAAGCCTTATCGGACATAAAAACATAACCGCGGATCAGATAAACGCCCTTCAAGGAATCAAAGATCAACTTGTGTGGCTCAATTTGGGCCACAGTAACTTGTCTGATGCCGATTTGGCGGCCCTTTCACCACTAAAAAACCTCCGCGTGTTGTACCTGAACCACACTGACGTCTCCGATGACGGTCTGGCGCAAATGGCCAATCTGGCCAACCTTCGCCACCTCAGCCTGGTCGGAACGCACGTATCCGATGCGTCTATCCCCATCTTTGAAAAATTTCCACACCTCGACAAGTTGTTTCTTTTTGAAACGTCGCTGACGCCGGAAGGCGTCGCTGGCTTGATGCAGCGCAATCCGGATCTGGCGGTCGATACAGGCCACTATACGCTGCAAGTGCTCGCTACGGATACGATCGTTCACACACTAGCCACGGAAAACTAACACTTCTGAAGATCATCGATTATGATCCGGCGGTTCGACCGGCTCAGCAGTCTCGATGCCGTGTGCCCGGACCGACCAACCTGAGATCGGCGAAAGTGTGCGCTCCCGCGTTCGATTAATGTTTTTTTTCTCCCGTTAACCCCTTTTTAACCCTGAATTTAATCAGCTGCCGCTACCATTGAACACGTTTTCGGCGCGAATGCAATCGATAGTGGTGGGGGCCGAAACCGGATTAGCCGGCCAGCTGTGGCCGGGCCAGGCAAAAACAATTACTCACAAAACCACCTAACCATGAACAAATTTTTACGAACCCTGACGTCCGTCGCCATCCTGGCGATACTATTCGTGTCGGTAAGTTCCTGCGACAAAGACGACGATCCTGTCAAGGATCCGCGTGGGACCATCACCGGCACTGTTATTAGCGACACAGGCGATCCCGTTGCAGAGGCTACCGTAACGGTGTCCGGCGCGGACGAAGAAGACGTAACGGTGACGACCGGGACGGATGGGACCTACACCGTAGAAAATGTCACCCTGAAGACCCATGCCGTGACGTTCTCGAAGTCGGGTTGGCTGACAGTTAGCATGACGGTCAATGCGGGAGATTTTGACGACAGTAACGTGGCCACCGTCGACGCCACCCTTGTGAATGCGTCGGCGAAGATCATGGGTACTATTTCAGACGCACAAAACAGCGGCGCACCGCTTGCTGATGTAACCGTCACTGTCGGCGTGGCCGGCACGACAACCAGTGCAGCCGATGGTACCTATGCGATCGAAAACCTGATTGCTGACGATTATACCGTAACGTTTACGAAAGCGAGTTACGTGACGGTTACCAAGCAGATCACGCCTGCCGATTTTGTGGATGGTGTGGCGACACTCGATGTCACCATGGGAAGTCGCGAACTGCTGCGCGGTTTGAGCCTTGAGGATTTGCAGAATGCAGAGAAGTGGTACTACAACGAATACCGTGGTGGACGCAATGGTTACAATTATCCACACTGGGACTGGTCTACCGACTACATGGCGACGCTTGATTTCCGCGGTGCATGGCAGGAACAAAATGAAGGGACGACCCTGCAAATCCGCAACAATGAGGAAGACCGCAGCAATCCTGCTGACCTGAACGTCTTCGATTCGTACGTCTATGGAAGCAAGCGCATTACAGAAGACAACAAGATCATGTCGCTGCGAGTGCGTACGCACAACGCGGATGATGCGAACCCCGCGTACTTTGGTGTGCAGGTCATCGACCTGACGGCGGCCGAACCTGAAGCCGTAAAGATCGGTGAGAACAAAACATATGGCTCCGAAAATTATGCTGATTTCGATTTTGACCTGAGCCCCTATGTAGGGAAAGAGGTGATCATCGCCGTTGGTATTTATCGCCAGGCGACCGGCGACTACTGGAAACAACTCGTGCTCCGGGCGATTCGTTTTGCTGATCAGAAAGTTGAGAACGGAGATTGGCTGCCGGGCACTGAAGTGATTCCAGGTTGGAAGCTGACCTGGGAGACCGTTCGATCCACCATGGTTCAGCAACGAAAATCCTTTACAGGTATTAGTCCCGTGGGCGGAGACCGCGATGCGTATGTGGATGGTTACCGGTCATGGCGTGGCATTGGCCACGTGGGTGCTGAATGGTCGTTCGTTCCGGTACAGAAGGACACTGAACCATTTGCGAACGAGGGATACTTGATCAAGACCCGCAATACGTCCGATGTGAGCACGGAGGTACCGGAAGCGTACCTCTATGCCAAGTTTGCGATTGCTGCCGGAAGCAATCAGCTGACGCTGAAAGCGCGAAACTTCGACAGCAGCAGTGCTCCCGGGCATTATACTTATTTCAAATTGACAGCCTTCACAGAAGACGGCTCGGTTGTCCACATCACACCGGTGTCAAACACCGCTGAAGAGGCCAGCGAAGTCGATAACAGCTGCATCAAATTCAAACACTATCACGGCGATAAAGACAATCCTGACGACTATGCTTCATTCGTCTATGACTTGTCACAATTCGATGGCAGCAATGTAGTGCTCGCGTTTGGTGTCTTCAACGGTGCCGCTGACACGAGTGAAAACAAACTGGCTTTCTACAGCATTGATCTGAACTAGCTTATGAACGGTATTTTGGAATTGTTTCGAATTGTGATGTGTAGCGTGGTGTTGCTGATGGCTGTTACAGCCTGCAGCGATCCCGCGGTGGAAGAGGAGCCCGAAACACCGCCGGAGGAGGTAGATCTTTCTGAACGAAACCTCCTCCGGGCTATGGAACTCACTGACAATGCCGTTGCATCGCACTTTACAGGCGATGGCATGGCGATGGCCCGGTATTACAACCCGTATACCGGCGTCCGTTCTGATGAGAAGGGTAGCATATGGATGTACACAAGTGCCATTGAAGCGGTTAATGCGATCCTTCATGCGCTTGAAGCACAACAAGCACACGGCAACGGGGCACTCTATGACGAACACTTTGACCGGTATGCGGAATTGCTGCACAGGTTGTATGACAACGCGGCCTATTATCTCGGAACATTTGAACTCGTCTCTTATACGCAAACCAAAGAATGGTCTGTGTACGGCGTCAACCGCGGCGGGTCCAAAGGGTCGGCCAAAGTCGAGGGAATCGAAAATGTCTACGATGACCAGATGTGGTTCATACGCGAACTGCTTGAGGCCTACAAAGTGACGGGCAAGGATGAGTATTTGCAGAAAGCGGAGTACCTCACCGAATATGTTCTCGACGGATGGGACTGCACCCGCGATGCGAACGGAAACGAACGTGGCGGTATTCCATGGGGCCCCGGATATGTGACTAAGCATTCCTGCAGCAATGGCCCGATGATCAGCCCGCTGGTCTGGTTACATGAGTTGTACAAGGGCAAAAGTGATGAGGTGACCTACCGCTACATAGATGCTGCTGACAAAACCACCCGCAAGGAGATGCAGGTCAAGAAGAGCGACTACTACCTTGATTTTGCGAAGAAGATCTACGCCTGGCAAAAGCAGCACTTGCTGCGCAGTGATGGTGTGTACGACGATATGATGGGAGGATGTTCACCGGGAAGTCCGCAGACAGAATCGGTTGATGGTACCCTGTATCGCAAAGGACAGACATGTTACGATCGCGTGGGACCAGCGATCACCTACAACAGCGGCTCGATGCTTTCGGGTGCCGGCGATCTGTATCGCGCAACGGGTGAAGATATGTATCTCATTGACGCCAGAAAATTGTCGGACGCCAGCTTTCAATATTTTGCGAAGCTCGGCCAGACGCATCCGGGCTACTACACCTATGACATCAGTGGGTTCCGGAACTGGTTTAACGGAGTGCTTATGCGCGCTTACGTAGAGGTTTACCCCGCGTATAACAAGGCAGGCGGGTATGCGGAGTCGTTCCAGCAAAATCTTGACTACGGATACGATCACTTCCTGTACAAAGGATTTCTTCCCACCAATCTGCTGGTGGGATGGAGCCGCGACAACAGTAACAACCGGACGGAGGGAATGTTCAATTTCGCGTTCGCCGCCGAATATGCGGTGTTGTCACAGTATCAATTGGAGAAGAAATGATTCTTATGTCCACCCAACTTCCGGGAAGTTCGAAACTTCCCGGAAGTTTCCGTGGACCATTAACATTAAACCACTTACCATATGCAGAAAAATTACAGGCAATTTTTAAAACGGTTGAGCAAGCAAGTCCTTTATGGCGTATTGGCTCAGTGCGTTTTTCTTGCTTCCGCTTTTGCATCGGAAGCCAGTAGGGAAACTGCAGGGGTGCTCCTGTCTCCATCGGCCGTTTCCCATCTTCAGGGTATTACGGTGTCGGGTACGGTCGTATCGGCTGAAGATGGAATGGGTTTACCGGGTGTGAATGTCGTGATCAAGGGCACTACACAGGGCACAACGACTGACATTGACGGGAAGTATACGTTGCAGGTCGGTGACGAAAGCGCTGTCCTGGTGTTCTCTTTTATCGGATATGCCTCACAGGAGATTGCGGTCGACGCAAGGTCGACAATCGATGTGACGATGCATCCAGATGTTCAGCAGCTTGGTGAAGTCGTTGTGGTCGGATACGGCACGCAGCGGAAAGTCACACTGACAGGATCGGTAGCCAGCATCAAAGGTGCCGATATGCTTCACACAAAAAATGAAAACCCACAGAACATGCTCACGGGTCGCGTGGCCGGTGTTCGCGTATGGCAGCGGAGTGCCGAGCCGGGCACGTTCAGCACCAACTTCGACATACGGGGCTTTGGCGCTCCATTGGTCGTGATCGATGGTATCCCGCGGACGATGGAGGAGTTCCAGCGCATGAATCCAAACGATATTGAAGATATCTCGGCATTGAAAGATGCCTCGGCTGCTATCTATGGTGTTCGCGGTGCCAACGGCGTGCTGTTGGTCACAACTAAAAAGGGCTCCAAAGAAGGGAAGACGCGCGTGTCGTACAACGGATCGTATACCTTCCAAAGACCGTCCGGACTGCCAATGCTCGCCGATCCGTATCAAACAATGACATTGTATAACGAAAAGGCGATGAACGATATCAATGGCGGAAATATCATTTATCAGCCTGAAGATTTTGAAGACTTCCGCAATGGCACGCGCCGGACGACGGATTGGAATTCACTCATCTTCTCGGACTACTCTCCTCAGATGCAACATGACCTGAGTATCTCCGGAGGCAACGAAAAGACGCAATATTATATCTCGGGGAGTTATTTCTATCAGGAGGGATTTTTCAAGTCAGGTGACCTCAACTACGACAAGTACAACCTTCGCTCGAATATCACAACGGAGCTCGTGAAGGGATTGAAGCTGGATCTCAAGTTGAGCGGGCTGGCAGACCAGCGCAATACGCCATACTCAAGCGCCGTCGACATTATCCGCAACTATTGGCGGCAGGGTGTGCTGTTCCCCGCCTACGCTGATGAAGACCAGACGATGTTGAGCTATGAAGGGCTGGACCTGGAGGAGAACACGGTAGCGAAGATGACTGCTGATGTGTCAGGGTATCGCAAGTATAAGCAAAAGTACTTTCAGTCTTCGGCATCGCTCGACTACGACTTCGGCACTGTTGCTCCTGCACTCGAGGGCTTGTCTGCAAAAGGACTCATCGGGTTCGATTACCGGCAGGACGACAACAATGTTTATCGCAGGGAGTATTATCAGTATGCCTTCGATCCCTTGACGGAATCATATATATCGAAGCTGTACAACTCCAGCTCTCCCAACCAGATACGACGGTCGATGTATTCCAAGCAGCAGCTGCTCACACAGTTTATTCTGAACTATGATCGTAGCTTTAATGATCGTCACAACGTGGAAGCGCTCGTAGGTTGGGAAACACAACGACGCACGGGAGATAACTTTTTTGCACAGCGCAACCTGGCGTTCGCGATGGAGTACCTTCTCGGCGGTGTCGAGGAAGGGGAGAGCAGTGGCATGGCAACGGGCTTCAATGACCTGTATGACCTCGCGTACAATTCCCTCATCGGCCGCCTCAACTACACGTTTGGCGATCGCTACATCGTAGAAGGACAGTTTCGTTATGACGGGTCGTCGCGGTTCGCGCCAGGCCATCAGTGGGGATTTTTTCCGTCAGCATCGGCCGGATGGCGTGTGTCGGAAGAACCGTTCTTCACGTCCATCACGGCCTTGTCGTTTGTTGATCAGTTGAAGTTTCGCGCAAGCTACGGAGAAATGGGAGATGACTTTGTCAATTCCAATGATGCGCCATACGACTGGATAGCGGGTTATACTTATCCGGCGGCAGGTGGGAACGCAGAGAAGGGATACTATAACCAGTATGCACCAGGATATATGTTTGGCGGGCAGTTTATTTATGGTGTGGACCGGCTTCCGATCCCGAATGAGCTGATCACCTGGTACACGGCCAGGACGTTCGATGTGGGGATAGACTTTGAAGGATGGAACGGCTTGTTCGGCTTCTCACTCGACTATTTCAACCGTCATGTAGACGGCGTGTTCTCGCGCCGCACAGGAGACTTCCCATCCGTGGTAGGCGCAACGGCTCCCAGGGAGAACCTGAACAGCAGCCGCCAGTTCGGTCTGGATCTCGAACTTTCCCATCGCAACACGATCGGCGAGTTCCGCTACCAGGTGAAAGCGATCGGAACCATCACCCGCAACAAGTACCTGGTGGCTACACAAAACGGCCCGTACGGAAACTCCTATGATCAGTGGCGTCACGACAATTTAAACGATCGCTATCAGGGTGTACAGTTTGGCTATGAAGCTGCCGGACGCTATCAGAACTGGGAAGATATCTGGTCATACCCGATTTACAAGGAACGGGATGTGTTGCCAGGCGATTACAAGTACGTTGACTGGAACGGCGATGGCGAGATCAATGGATTGGACGAACATCCCTTTGCTTTCGATCAAACACCCTGGATGAATTTCAGTCTCGGCTTTAACGGATCATACAAACATTTTGACCTGAGCCTTCTCCTGCAGGGATCAGCGCTGGGCTCCATGGAATACAGGGAACCGCTGTATTCGATATGGGGATCCAACGGAGGGGGTACGCTGACACAGTATCTCGACCGTTGGCATCCGGTGGATCCGCTTGCCGATCCTTATGATCCTGCAACGGAGTGGGTGAGTGGTTACTATGGCTATACAGGACACTATCCGAGAGGAAACTCGGAATTTAACCGGGTCAGTACAGACTATCTCCGCCTGAAGAGTGTAGAACTGGGTTACACCTTGCCAAGGGTCAGTGCATTGTCTTCTCTGGATGTGCGTGTCTTTGCAAACGCCTACAACTTGTTGACGATGACCAATGTGAAATTCGTTGACCCGGAACATCCCGACAGCGACCTGGGACGGCTGTACCCGCTGAACAAAACGTACACGGTAGGTATATCAGCTACTTTCTAAGACCCGGTAAGGATTTATCAAACATAAACCAGATCAGACGATGAAAAGGAAATATATAGCAGTGCTCATTGGCCTCTTCATGGTGGCCGGTTGTAATGACCTGGACATTCCCCCCAAGAATATCGTTACGGATAATGATCTCCTGACGAGTGAGTCGGGCATGGAGGTTTACCTCGCGAGGATGTACAGCCGCATGCCATTTGAGGATTTCAAATACCTGGCAGCCTGGGGCTTCAGGTACAACTCTTGGCTGGGTGCCATGGGTATCGAAGGTACGGGTGAAGCACTCAACAGAGACGGCATCTGCCGCGCATTTACGCACGAGGATACCGAATACTGGGGTGACGCATTTACGCTGTTGCGCGATGCGAACCACCTCATTGAAGGACTACCTGAATACAAGGACGCTTTCGCTGAAGCCACCTATAATCATTATCTGGGTGAGGCCTACTTCGCCCGTGCAATGGTGTTCACAGCACTGGCGAAACGCTATGGCGGCGTGCCGCTGGCGACAAGTGTGATCGACTACCCTGCTGACCAGGATCATTGGGAAATTCCTCGTTCTTCAGAAGAAGAGACATGGGATCAGGTGCTCGCCGACTTCGATCAGGCGGCTGCGCTGTTGCAACCAATCAGTCCGAAGGCCGGATATGCAAACAAGTATGTTGCACTGGCATTCAAATCAGAAGCCATGCTGTATGCCGGAAGTGTTGCCAAATACAATGAAACGGTAACGGGTCGCCTGACGGGTTTCGGTCAGAAAACCGGCGTTCGTGTCATCGGCTTTGCTGAAGACTCCTGGCAGGCCGCATCTAAAAGGTATTTCCGCGAGGCTTATCTCGCCGCGCGCGAAATCATTCAGAGCGGAATGTATTCGCTCTACAAGAAAAAGTGGGCTGCAGGCGATCCGCAAGCACAATATCAAAACATGGTAGACATGTTCAGCGACCTGTCGAGCCCGGAAAACATCTATGTAAAGGAGTACACGTACCCGACGTTCACGCACGGCTATGATGCGTACAGCGCTCCTTTCATCTTTAAAGCACCGCTGGCATCAGGTACATGCCCGACACTTGACTTTTTGGAGTTGTTTGAAGGTTTCGACCGCTACGCGGACGGAACGATAAAAGTGACCACCGGGTCGTCAAACACAGAAGGCGACTACATCATGTATGATTCACCGCTGGACTTTTTTAAGGACGCGGAGCCGCGCCTTCGTGCCTACGTCATTTTCCCTGGCGACCAGTTCAAGGGCAAGGAGATAGAAATTCGTGCGGGGGTGTACACCGGACCCGAGCCGATCAGTCCTTTGTTTGATGATTACTCGTACTCAAATGCTGACACACGCTACCAACACCTGGATGCGTACAACGGAACACCTAAGATGCTTTTCCTCAGTCCGAGAGAAGGCAACGGCCAGGAAATCGTGAGTTACGACGGTGGCAACATGACGGCTGCAGGCGCAAACGGTCCCTTCTATGACAACGGCGAAGCGTGCCTGACGGGATTGTACGGTCGCAAGTGGTTGAATCCTGATCCTTCCTTTGAAGCCGGAGAAGGTAAATCCGACCAGCCTTTTATTTTGATGCGCTATGCGGAAGTGTTGTTGAATGCCGCAGAGGCTGCAGTAGAGCTTTCCCTTGCAGGTGAAACGTCTCCCGACGGAGCAGACCTGATGCAAGTAGCGACCGAAGCGGTAAACGCCATCCGCGAAAGGGCAGGGGCCACACTGCTCGTGGGTAGCATTACCCCCGACATCGATGGACGCAACATCGTTCGCAAAGAACGGCGCAAGGAACTTGCTTTTGAACAAAAAACGAAGTGGGACCTTCGGCGCTGGAGGGTACAACACTACGAAGGTCGCGATGGTTTCTGGGGCGAAGTCCGGAACAAGGACGCCTACAGCAACAATGCACGCTACCGTTTCCGCGGCTTGTATCCGTTCTTTTCGGCCGAAAGCGGGAAGTACTTCTTCGATGCCCATTTCCAATGGGTGAGCATGAAGACATTTGAATACAACGTGGTGGATTACTACTTTGCTATTCCTGGCGGAGAAGTGACGAAGAGTCCGGTGATTGATCAACAACCTAATCGGTAATCGTGAGTCGTGAGTCGTGAATCGTGAGTTGTGAGTTGTGTGTTGTGAGTGAGCCGGTGCTATTCAAAATCGCTTACAGGCATGATGAGATTCGAACAAATCGAATTATTATAAGCCGCACGCACCACTCACGACTGACGACTCACGACTGACGAACGACGCCTGACGAGTAACAGAGTAAAGAACTAATACCTACAGAATATGAAAAAGATATCATTTTATACACTAGTACTCACACTGTTTTCCTTCTCTTCCTGCAGTCTCTTTGAATTGGACAACAAGGAAGTGCCTTCGGAAACGCTACAGGGTGAGGTGGTTGATGTAGAAACCGGCGATCCGGTGCTTACGGATCAGGGCGGTGAAGGCATACGCGTACGGCTCACCGAACTGAGCTGGGGAGAAAACCCCGATTTCAATCCTGACTTCTATTGCCGGCCGGATGGTACGTTTCGCAATACGAGACTTTTTAAAGGGACGTACAATGTTCGCATCGACGGTCCGTTCATTCCATTAGTTCGCGAAGACGATCGCGGTGTACCCGTTGCCGATGAAACACAGACGGTGGACATCCACGGGGTGACCAACATTCGGTTCGAAGTGCAGCCTTTCCTTAAGGTGGAATGGGTGGAGCCACCTGTTGTCGTCAACGGCAAGGTTCGTGCGAAGGTACGCGTCACCCGCGGTGTGTCGGAAGAAGATTTCCGCACCAAAATCGAACCCATGGGAGGCTACAGTTCCAGCTTTCTCAATGTCACCGATATTCAGCTGTTTGTGAGCTACTCGTCGTCTGTCGGTTATCGCGCACGCGACGAACGCTGGTCAAGCAAAATCGACTACACTGGTTCAGCCTTTAATTCCTTGCTTGGACAAACGATTACCATTGAGTCCAATGGAACCATTCCTCCGGGCAGGGTGGTATTCGTCCGCGCCGCCGCACGGATCAACTATGATACGCCCAAAGGCAGCGGCATACGGAGATGGAACTATAATGAAGCGCGACAGGTGCTGATACC
>CAYMWA010000075.1:0-16615 GCA_964393795.1 uncultured Roseivirgaceae bacterium | reverse complement strand
GATCCCAGGACCATTGTCCGAGCTACTCCTCGACTCTACCTGACCATCGACCATCGACCATGGACCATCGACTATCGACTATCGACTTTCTAAATCCCAAAAAAAGCGCTATCTTGCGGGCTCTCGAGTGAGAAACAAGGGGTGCCTAAAACATCGGGCTGAGATCATACCCATAGAACCTGATGCCGGTAATTCGGACGAAGGGAAGGCAACTGTTCCGCAAGAAAAGCAATTCACGGAACAGGGTTAAACGACGCAGTGCATTCCCCTGTGCCTGCAGGTTTAAACCATTTTATCATCATGTTACATGTTATTTTTTCGAACCAGCACTGGCGTTGGATGGCGAGTCTTTTTCTGCTGACGATCCCGTCCTACGCCCAGCACACGGTATCAGGCGTTGTGCGCGATGCAGAAACAAACGAATCTCTGATCAATGCAACGGTACGGCTAGGTGATGATGGCCGCATCGTCACTACTGACGAACAGGGACACTTCGTTTTCGACGATGTCGATGCCGGGCCTAAAACCATTGCCGTCACCTACATCGGCTATCGGAATTTTGAGGAATCCATCGACGTGCCGCTAGATAGAACGCTGATTATTCCGCTACAGCCGGAGGCCATCCTCAGTGAAGCGGTGGTGGTCCGCGCAACGCGGGCTACCGGCAAAACACCCACTACGTTCACCGACATTGGTCGCGAAACGATTGAAGCGCAGAACTTCGGACAGGATATTCCATTCCTCCTTAACTGGACGCCATCGGTAGTGACGACTTCCGACGCCGGTACTGGCATCGGCTATACCGGCATCCGCATCCGCGGAAGCGACCCGACACGAATCAACGTAACGATCAACGGAATACCGTACAACGACAGTGAATCCGCCGGATCGTTCTGGGTAGATATCCCCGATATCGCTGCTTCCTCCGAAAGTATCCAGGTACAGCGCGGCGTTGGCACCTCTACCAACGGTGCCGGCGCATTTGGCGCCACCATCAATCTACAAACCAACGTGAGACGCAATGAGCCTTATGCTGACGTCACCAATACCTTTGGCTCGTTCAACACCTGGAAGCACACGTTTAATTTCGGAACAGGCTTGCTCAATGATCACTTCGTAGTCGACGGCCGGATTTCAAAAATCCGTTCCGATGGTTACATCGACCGCGCCTACAGCGACCTGTCTTCGTACTACTTTTCCGGCGGATATTACGCCGACAAGACCATGCTGAAGGCCATTTTCTTTGGTGGAGACGAGGAAACTTATCAAAGCTGGTATGGTGTCCCGGAGTCGCGTCTAAACAACGACGTGGAAGCGATGCTGGTCACCGCCATGAATGAAGGGTGGAACGAAGCGCAAACCCAAAATCTGTTGACATCGAACAGTCGTACGTTCAATCCCTATCTGTACAAAAACCAGGTTGACAACTACAAGCAAGATCACTATCAGTTGCACTTTTCGCACCAGCCTTCACGTGCCTTCACTGTAAATGCCGCGTTGCATTATACACGGGGTGCGGGCTACTACGAAGAGTACCGCTATGATGAGGAACTGGCGGATTACAATCTTCCCGATGTGGTCATCGACGACGATGGCGATCCCGCCGACAATGTCACGATTTCTGAAAGCGATCTCATCCGCCGGCGCTGGCTGGACAATCACTTCTACGGAATGACGTGGTCAGCGAACTACGATCATAACAAATGGAATATCGTGGCAGGTGGCGCCTGGAACGAGTATGACGGCGATCATTTTGGCGAAATCCTATGGTCAGAAACCGGAAGCGCCGGCTATGAGCACCCTTACTACTTCAACAACGGGAAAAAAGGCGACTTCAACGTGTACGCCAAAGCAAACTATCAGCTTTCGGAAAAACTGAACATGTTTGTCGACCTGCAATGGCGCAACGTTACCTATACTGTCGCCGGAACGGACAACGACCTCAGGGACTTAGCGGTAGATGCCACGTTCGATTTCTTTAATCCCAAAGCGGGATTGACCTATGCACTCACAAACGAGCACCAACTGTACGCATCGTATGCCGTGGCAAACCGCGAACCCGTCCGGGATGACTTTCTCGATTTCGAGGGCAGCGATCCACAGCATGAAACGCTGGAGAACATTGAGGTCGGATACCGCCGCACGGGTGAACGACACACCATTCAGGCTAACTATTACCTGATGAATTACACCGACCAACTCGTGCTCACCGGCGAATTGAATGATGTAGGGGCGTTTGTGAGAACCAACGCAGGCAAGAGCTATCGCACAGGCATTGAACTTCAGGGAATGGTGAAGCTGGCGAACAGACTGACATGGAATGCGAATCTCACCCTGAGCCAGAACAAAATCGCCAATTACACTGAAGTACTCGAAGACTACGGTGATGACTTCTCGGGATACGACCTGGTGGAACGCACGTACAAAGACACGGATATTGCGTTCTCGCCGTCGGTTGTTGCGGGGTCCTCGCTATCGTTTCTCCCTTTTGGGGATGCGGAAATAGCACTGCTCACCAAGTACGTCGGAAAACAATATCTGGACAACACCGGTAATGATGCCAGAAGTATCCCCGCGTATCTCGTCAACGACCTTCGGCTGAGTTACTCGTGGAAGCCGGCTTTTCTGAAGGAAGTGAATTTCAGTTTCCTGGTGAACAACATTCTAGACGAGAAATACGAGTCGAACGGGTTTACGTACGGATACCTCGCCGGCTCTACGGAATACAGGGAGAACTTCTACTTTCCGCAAGCGGGAAGGAATTTTATGGCGATGATATCGGTGAAATTTTAGGAACGTCATACGCCACGCCCGGCCAACTTCCAGGAAGTTCTAAAATTCCTGGAAGTTGCACCGGCCGTACGTCTGATAATATCATTTTGGCGAGCGGATAAAACGTTACCTTTGTAAATCAACCGCAGGCGCTCGTCATGACACCCACCTACCGTTTTAAGAGATTTGTCGTCTCCTTCGCCCGGCTTACGCGCGTGTGGAATCTCGTGGTCATTGCACTGGCACAGTATCTGACGGCAGCCTTCCTGATCCATTTCAACACGGTACGCGATCCGCGTCTCCTGATCCTGTCCGTATCAACCTTGATGATCGCTGCAGGCGGATACGTGATTAACGACTACTACGACATCAAGATCGATTTGATCAATAAACCGCAAAGGGTCGTTATTGGCAAAAGCATCACACGACGCTATGCGATTCTTTTTCATTTGCTATTGTCTTTTGCGGGCGTGGTTCTGGGGTTCGTCCTGAGCTGGAAAATCGCTGCGGTTAATTTTGCGTGCGCGGCAATCTTGTGGTGGTATTCCAACGCGCTTAAACGCCAGCCTTTCGTCGGCAATTTCGTTGTCGCGCTGCTCACAGGGGTAGCCATATGGCTGGTCGACTCTCTTTACAAGACCGGCCACATGTTAATTATCACGTACGCCAGCTTTGCCTTCTTCATGACGCTTATCCGGGAGATCATCAAAGATATGGAAGACCTGAAGGGAGACGAGACATTCGGCTGCAAGACGCTTCCAATCGTTTGGGGTATGCGCAAAACCAAGTATTTCATCTATGCCATCCTCCTGATCTTTTTGGCCACCGTGGTGATCATTCACGCGCTTTACGAAGACCTGCCTATCCGCTATTTTGCGTTGTTCATGGCCGTTCCGCTCATCTGGTTTTTGGTTCGTCTTGCCCGTGCTGATACCCGGAAAGATTTCGCATGGCTCAGTGATTTTTGCAAAATCATTCTACTGCTCGGTATTTTCAGTATGGCTTTTATTTGAACAACTACTTCTTTTCTTTTTTTTGCACACTGATTCCCCAACATGCCTTCTAAATCGAGAATAGCGATCTTTGCTTCCGGCAACGGCTCAAATGCCGAAGAAATCATCAAATACTTTAAGGACCACGACACCATATCGGTAGTGCTGTTGCTCAGCAACAATCCCCGTGCATTCGCACTTGAGCGGGCCGGGAAGCATCAGATAAAACATATGGTCTTTAACCGGGAACAGTTTGCGGACGGCCGACTCCTCCTCGAAACACTTCGCGAAGCGCAGGTGACCCATCTTGTACTCGCAGGTTTCTTGTGGATGATTCCCGGCTACCTCCTCTCAGAATACCCGGACCGAATCGTCAACATCCACCCGGCTTTACTTCCAAGGTACGGCGGCAAAGGCATGTATGGGGAGCGTGTACATAAGGCGGTAAAAGCAGCCGGTGACATTGAAACCGGAATTACCATTCACCTGGTGAACGACCAGTACGACGAAGGCCGAATTCTCTTTCAGAAAAAATGTGAGATCTCATCTGATCACACGCCGGACCAAATTGCCGAATGTGTTCACCGTTTGGAACATGCGCACTATCCAAGGGTCATTGAAGACTGGATATTAAACAAACCCCTGTCATACTGAGAAAAAGCGGCTGGCAACTTCGGGGAAGTTCGACACTTCCCGGACGTTGACCGAAGCCGTCCTCCGGACAACCATTGTTATCTGTTATCCAATGAGTTCAAACGCTTCGGCCTTCGGAAACGCGTCAAAAACTTTTGCGATGAAGGGATCGGGGATGGCAAGCCGGCGTTTCACAAGGTCCATCCATGCACCGTCAATGTTGATGATGGCAGCAAGCGTTCCATCCGCTTTCGTCAGGTGGTGCCTCAAACTCCATCGCGCATAATCCTTCCGTGCTTTGACCACCTCCACATCGATCGTAATCGTATCACCAAAGTGGATTTCGCGTTTGAAGATCGCTTCTTCCCGAAACAGAATCGGTCCGATCATCAGTTCCTCCAGTTTCTCCATGGTAAGCCCTTGCGATTGCAACGCCGCCATCCTCATCGAAGCACCATAATCGTAATAGACTGAATGCCGCAAATGCCTGTTAGCATCAATGTCAGACCACCGGATTTGGATAGGTTGGATGAACATTTTGAAAGGTTTGAAAGGTTTGAAAGGTTTGAAAGGTTTGAAAGGTAAACATTGAAAAGCAAACCCATGAACAGCACGCCCTACTGTGGACTGTGGACCGCGGACCGCGGACTCCTCCGTCACATTGTCGAGCGGTCCAGTTCCGGTATCCGGTCGAACATATTCACTGCTTGCTGGAACACTTCGTTCGTTTCGTTGAAGACGGGATAAAAGCCATCGTTACCCCAGATCTTGCGAGCGATCTGCGCCTTGACGTGTACGGAGAAGAGCTTGCGCTTCTTGCGCAGCTCCGCGTAGTCGGCCTTCACGCGATTCCGCTCGCCGGTTTGGGCGAGTTCCCTGAGCATTTCATCGGTCACTACAAAGTGTGCAAGAAAATCATCAAAGCTGCGCCTTTCAAGCGACTCCTTGTGTCGTTCGGCGTAACCAAAAGTGTATTCCTGCAGCGCCGTTGACGTATAAAGTTCGTTCAGGTAATGGCTGTTCAATGTCGTATCCAGCGGAACAAAGTAGTCAGGCATGATGCCGCCCCCGCCGTACACCGTCCTGCCGTTCAGGGTCAGGTACTTCAGGGAATCATTCAACTTGATGCTATCGGCATGAAAAAATTCGCCGTGATTGTAGCGAGAGATGATGTCGCGCGCATACTCGTCGCCATCCTGGTACGGCTTCTGAATCGACCGACCGCTCGGCGTATAGTACCGGGAAATCGTGAGCCGAAGTTCCGACCCATCGCTAAGGTCGAACGGCGACTGAACTAATCCCTTACCAAAGCTTCGTCTTCCGACGATCAGTGCGCGGTCATTATCTTGTAAGGCACCCGCCAGGATTTCGGAAGCGGAAGCGCTCCCTTCGTTGACCAGGAGGATCACATCGCCCTTTTCAAAATCCCCCGTCTTCGTTGCAAAGGCCTCGGCATTGTAGCGCTTCTCCTTTCCTTTTTGCGACACAATCTTCTTGCCGGCCGGAAGAAATTCGTCCGCGATCTGAATGGCCATATTCATATAACCTCCCGGGTTACCCTGAAGGTCGAGCACCAGTTTCTTCATGCCCTGCTCCTTCAGTTTCTTCAACCCCTCGTGAAACTCATCATAAGTAGAGGCCGAAAACCGGTTCAACTTGATATAGCCGATCTCATCGGTGACCATGTAGGCTACATCGACCGAGTGTTGGGGGATCTTGTCGCGGACGATCGTATAGTCAATGCGCTTGTCTCCGCGCAGGACAGTCACGTCGACTTCGGTGCCGCGCGGTCCCTTGAGCGCCTTCATCACCCCGGTATTCGTTATGCCGACACCGGCCACATTTTCACCGTCCACCTCAATGATTTTGTCGCCAGACTGGATTCCCAGGGCCTCGGAGGGTCCGCCGCTCAGCGGAGTGAGCACCACAATGGTATCGTCGAAAATGTTAAATTCCACTCCAATGCCATCGAAATTGCCTCGAAGGTCTTCGTTGGCTGCCACACGTTCAGATACCGGTATATAAGAAGAGTGAGGATCGAGGTTGTGTAATATTTCGCG
This sequence comes from uncultured Roseivirgaceae bacterium, assembly GCA_964393795.1. Lineage (GTDB taxonomy): Bacteria > Bacteroidota > Bacteroidia > Cytophagales > Cyclobacteriaceae > Chryseosolibacter. The sequence continues at coordinate 10,158 of CAYMWA010000075.1, read as the reverse complement.
AATGGCATCGTCTACCAGTGCCGATGTGTTGACCGTATCCACATACTCTTCCTTTATTTGGGTAAGGATTTCGCGGATCTTCTGCACGTCTTTATTTACATCGGCGGTCCGGTTCCCTGTATTCAGCGTTGCACCGACAAACACGCCGGCAGCCAATCCCAGGCAAAGCACGATGGGAAGCCGAACCTGATACTTTGAATTCTGACTCATAAATGAAATTTAATACAAGTTATAACACAATGCTAAATTAATTGGTTGGCATGAAAATCGACAGTTTGGAGCAAAAGCGCGGCCAGAAAGAAAATTTTTTCACATAACTAGCGCTTTCTACCTATATTTACCCAGCTAGATGGACAAGACTGCACTGAAAAATACGCCGATTCAGGAACTGGTTGACAAGAACTACGTGCACGGCTATGTGCTGTATTATCTGGGCATCCGGTTTTACGAGTATTCCGAGCTTACCCTGGCTCAGGTGTGCACCCGGTGTGGCCTGAAGGTCGACCAGATTGTCAAAGAGCTGGAGTCGCCCACCCACCTCCGTGAAGCCGAACTGCCGCTTATCTCTTATCCGGTAGACCTGATCATAGAATACCTCAAGCATTCTCATTTTCTTTTCATCAAACACAAGCTGCCCTATATCGCCCGATTGGTGGAGAGTTTCAAGGCACAACACGACGACTACCTGCAGATCGAACGCGATCTGAAGATGGTCTTCCCTCTTTTTGTCGAAGATTTCATTGAGCACATTTACCAGGAGGAAGACACGTTGTTCCATTATATTCTTGCTCTCGATAAGGCACTGAAAGGAAGCTTCTCCCCGGGACAACTTTACTACCTCATGGAGAAGAATTCTGTGCAGAAATTCGCACTGGAGCACGAGGCGCACGACGATGAGATGGAAGGTATCAGAAAAATAACGCGCGACTACGAACTTCACGACCGTGCCCCCTTGCATGTCAAAGTAATTTACCAGGAACTGACAGCATTCGAAAAAAGTCTCATCACCCACGCGAGGATTGAAAATGAAATACTGTTTCCGAAGGCGATGGGAATTGAAAGCAAAGTCAGGAAGCGCTTCTTTGAGCTGGCGAAACAAAATTGAACCGGCCGCATTCAAAAGGTTTTTTTTAGCAGCAATTCTTCATGGGCAGAGTCCTTGCCATCGACTATGGAATCAAACGAACCGGTATTGCGGTTACAGACCCGTTGCAAATCATCGCGACGCCGCTTGATACCGTAGGCACAGCCGACCTGTTATCGTTCCTCAAAGCGTATGCTGCACGGGAACCTGTAGACACCTTTGTGATCGGCATGCCGCGCACTTTGAAGAATGAAGATTCGGCCATCGCTCCTCGCGTACGCAAATTCGTAGAAGTTCTCAAAAAGACTTTCCCTGAAACGCCCGTCCACGAAGTAGACGAGCGCTTCACCAGCAGCATCGCGCAACGAGCGATGGTGGAAGGCGGCATGAAAAAAAAGGATCGCCAGATAAAAGGCAACGCCGACAAAATCAGCGCCACGTTGATCCTGCAATCATTCATGGCCCGCAAATAATCACATACGAAATAGTCGTACGGATCCCCGTCGTGGTATCCCCGTGTACCCCCCTACCATCCCACACACCACTCCCGCTTTGCTCCGCACGGTATTTGTACACGATGCCGATAAAAAATATTATTTTTGCGCGATGATTTATCCGATTACCATGTACGGAGACCCGGTGCTGCGACAACGGGCCGCCGAGATTGAGCCCGGGACCGACCTGAAGACCCTGGTGGAAGACATGTTCGAGACCCTCACGGCGGCCAATGGCATAGGACTGGCGGCACCTCAAATCGGCAAGAGCCTGCGCCTTTTTGTTGTGGACGGAACGGGCCTTGAAAACGAACCGGGCATGGAAACGTTCCGGAAGGTCTTTGTCAACGCAGAAATGATTGAAGAATTAGGAACACCCTGGGAATTTGAAGAAGGGTGCCTTAGCATTCCCAACATCCGTGAAAAAATATCCCGAAAGGAGCAGTTGCGTATTCGTTACTTCGATGAGAACTGGAACCAGCACGAGGAGACTTTTGACGGCATGAAGGCCCGGATCATCCAGCACGAGTACGACCATATCGAAGGAAAAATGTTTGTCGACTATCTTACACCGCTGAAGAAGCGGCTGCTAAAAGGAAAGCTTTCCGACATTTCAAAGGGAAAGGTTGACACCGACTACAGGATTGCAGCTCCCTTGCGCAAATAGTCGCCAGGCCCGCCGCAAACGTTACCTTTCCTCGCATATCCCAAGCGTACGGTCGCTGCCCATCGCACGCGGAAAGACGTCTTCACTTTTTTTAGACTTTTTCCCCCGAAAGGGCTTTCTTTGCATTCCCCGGCCTTCTCGGCAGAACCACTACTAATGCTATGCAGGACTTGAAAATCACGCTCATACAATCCGATCTCCATTGGGAAGATATCGAGGCCAACCTCGCTGCTTTCGAAGAAAAAGTCTGGCAGATTGGAAACACAACCGACGTGATTGTTCTTCCCGAAATGTTCACTACCGGCTTCACCATGGCGGCACCCAAGCTCGCCGAGCACATGAACATGCGTACATTCAAGTGGATGAAGCAAATGGCCGAACAAACGGGCGCCCTTATGCTCGGCAGCTACATTGTCACCGTTCATGGACGATACTACAACCGGCTGCTGTGGATGGAACCGGGCGGCAACTACAAAACTTACGACAAGCGACATCTTTTCAGGATGGCCGAAGAGCAGCGGGTCTTTTCGCCCGGCGAAAGCCTTCTGGTTTCCACCTGGAAAGGCTGGCGCATCTGCCCGCTGATTTGCTACGACCTGCGCTTCCCGGTGTGGAGTCGAAATCGCTGGGACGCACACGCCCAAAGGCTGAACTACGACGTACTCGTGTACGTAGCCAACTGGCCCACTACCCGGATTGATGCCTGGGACACCCTTCTGAAGGCCAGGGCAATCGAAAACCTCAGCTATGTAGTGGGCGTCAACCGCATCGGGCAGGATGGCAACGGCATTGAACACAACGGAAATTCGTCGGTCATCAGCCCCAAGGGCGAATACATCTACACCAATGAAGGCACGGAATCTATCCGTACCGTTGAACTTAGTTCAAACTCCCTGGAGGCGTTCCGCTATCGTTTTCCTGCCTTTCAGGACGCGGATGACTTCGAAATCGAGTTCGAACAGTTCGAGGAAAGTGACCACCTCAGCGGAAAAGTGTGACTTCCTCCCAGACCAGTCTATAACCTTTGATCATACATGTCAACGCTCAAAATCAAACGCGCCTTAATTTCCGTTTTCTACAAAGACAATCTCCAACCCATCATCCAGCTGCTCGGTCAGGCGGGCGTTGAGTTTATCTCCACCGGGGGAACGCAAAAGTTTATCGAAGAGGCGGGGTACTCCGTCACCCCGGTTGAAAAGCTGACCGGCTTTCCGTCGATCTTCGGCGGACGTGTCAAAACGCTGCACCCGAACATTTTTGGAGGCATCCTTTTCCGGCGACATGACGCCAATGATCTGAAGGAATCCGCAGCCTACGAAATTGAACCCATCGACCTGGTTATTGTGGACCTGTATCCCTTCGAAGAGACAGTCGCCGGCGGCGGCACTGAAGAAGACATCATAGAAAAAATAGATATCGGTGGAATTTCCCTCATCCGTGCTGCGGCCAAAAACTACCGGGATGTACTGATCGTTTCGTCGCGCAGTCAATATCCCGAGCTGCTCTCCCTTTTGACTGAAACCGGCTGCGCGCCGACGTTGGAACACAGAAAGCACTTCGCCGCCCTGGCCTTTGATGTAACTTCTCATTACGATTGTGCAATTTTTGCATACTTCAATACGTCGGCGACCGTCCCCTCGTTCAAAAAGAGCCTTCAGGGCGGCAGCCACTTGCGCTACGGTGAGAACCCGCACCAGCAAGGTACGTACTACGGTGATCTCGAAGGCTTGTTCGAACAGCTCAACGGCAAGGAGCTTTCATACAACAATCTGGTAGACATTGACGCGGCAGTAGGACTCCTTCAGGAGTTTGAAGGTGAAACGGCCTTTGTCATCGTGAAACACACCAACGCATGCGGCGTAGCCACCGGAAACACTTCGAAAGAAGCCTACCTCAAGGCGTATCAGGCAGACACCATCTCCGCCTTTGGCGGCGTACTGGCGACCAACCGGGAGGTAGACCTTGAAGTGGCAGGCGAATTGAACCAACTGTTCTTTGAAATCCTCATCGCCCCGTCATACGATTCCGAGGCACTGGCGCTGTTGAAGTCAAAGAAAAACCGGATTTTACTCGTACAGAAAAAAGCCGTCGTCGAGACGAAACAGTTCAAGAGCCTGCTGAATGGCGTCATAGAGCAAGATGCCGACCTCAAGACAGACACAAGGGCCGACCTGAAAGTAGTGACCCGCCGAGCACCTACTGATTCGGAGATTGACGCTTTGCTCTTTGCGAGCAAGGTATGCAAGCACACCAAGTCAAACACCATCGTACTGGCGGTGAATGGCCAGCTGCTTTCCAGCGGTGTGGGTCAGACTTCACGCGTCGACGCCTTACGCCAGGCGATCGAAAAAGCCAAAACTTTCGGCTTCGATCTCAAGGGAAGCGTGATGGCTTCGGATGCCTTCTTCCCGTTTCCCGACTGTGTCGAGATTGCCCACCAACACGGTATCGACGTCGTTATTCAGCCCGGTGGATCGGTGAAAGATCAGGAGTCCGTGCGCTACTGCGACGAGCATAACATGGCAATGGTCTTTACCGGAACGAGGCACTTCAAGCACTAGCCAACCTGATTTTCGAAACCAACACGCATCCGTTTTCCGGTCTTTTGCGTCGACGATCAACGGGATTAATTCCCTTTCTCCGCGCGTTGTTGAGATAATACGGTTACCCACCTCCTGTAAGTTTTTTCGCTGTATTATACTGCTGAAACAACACAATATTTATGTAATTTCGGCCCATTAAATTAAACTCACTCATAGCCTCCTGATTCCATGGGATTTTTCGACTTCTTCACCAGTGATATTGCAATCGATCTGGGCACTGCAAACACACTGATTATTTACCGTGACAAGATTGTTGTTGATGAACCCTCGATCATCGCTATAGACAAGGGCGCCAATAAAGTTCTTGCCATTGGTCGGGAGGCGATGCAAATGCACGAAAAAACCCACGAGCATATTAAAACCATCCGTCCGCTGAAAGAAGGCGTGATCGCCGATTTCCAGGCAGCGGAAATGATGATCCGAGGATTGATCAAGATGATCGATACCGGCAAGCGGATGTTTCCTCCGTCTTACCGGATGGTTATCTGCATTCCCTCAGGAATTACGGAGGTGGAGAAACGCGCTGTACGCGACTCCGCGGAACACGCCGGCGCCAAGGAAGTGTACATGGTCTATGAGCCCATCGCCGCAGCCATCGGCACCGGCATCGACATTGAAATGCCGGTCGGTAATATGATCGTCGACATCGGCGGCGGTACGACCGACATTGCCGTGATTGCGCTTTCGGGAATCGTATGTGACCAGTCTATCCGCGTAGCGGGCGATACGTTTAACCGCGATATCCTCGACTACATGCGCCGCCAACACAACCTGCTGATCGGGGAACGGTCGGCAGAGAAAGTGAAGATTGAAGTGGGATCGGCATTAACCGAACTTGACGAAGGTCCGGAAGACTACGAGATTCGCGGCCGCGACCTCATGACCGGCATTCCCAAGACAATTAAGATTTCATACTCCGAGGTTGCTTTCGCACTCGACAAGTCAGTTTCCAAACTTGAGGAAGCCGTGTTGAAGGCGTTGGAAACCTCCCCGCCGGAACTGTCGGCCGACATCTACGAGCGCGGCATTTACCTCACCGGTGGCGGCGCGCTGTTACGCGGCCTCGACAAACGCCTGGCACTGAAAACCAAATTGCCGATTCACGTCGCCGAAGATCCACTGAAAGCGGTCGTCAGGGGCACGGGCGCCGCATTGAAAAACATTGACAGGTTCCGGGCGGTTTTGATGACATAACGAATGCAACGGCTCTTTTTATTTTTTTATCAATACCGGGCCTTTTTTACGTTTTTAATACTTGAACTTATTTGCGCGTGGCTCATCATCGGAAACAACCCCTATCAGGGCGCGCGCTTTTTTAATTCGTCAAACGGGCTGGTAGCAAGCATGAACAACGTCTCTCACGGCGTGCGTGAGTACTTCCTGCTGCGCCAGGTCAACAGCACGCTTGCGGAAGAGAACGCCGAACTGAGAAGCAAGTTCGAAGCGCTGAATCAACTGCGCTACATCACCAGTGAACCGACCATAACAGATTCCGCTGCCATCAATCAATTCGATTTCGTCAGTGCCAAAGTGGTGAGCAACACGGTTCATCGGTTTACCAATTTTTTGACGATCAACAAGGGCGCCAACGATGGTGTCGAAGCAGGGATGGCGGTGATCAGCCCCCTGGGTGTGGTCGGAAAGGTGCGCACGGTGTCGTCACACTACAGCGTCGTTACCTCAATACTCCATGTTGAAGTCCAGGTGTCCGCCCTGCTCAAAAGAACAGGACACTTTGGTACGGTTCAGTGGGATGGACTCAACCCCGACTTTGTCAAACTGAAATACATCCCGCGGCATGTCCAGCCGGTCAAGGGAGATTCCGTCGTAACATCCGGCTATAACGCCATCTTTCCGGATGGCATCATGATCGGTCAAATTGAGGACATTACTTTGACAGATGAATTGTTCTATGACCTGAGGGTAAAACTATCGCAGGATTTCCGGAAGCTATCGTACGTGGAAGTAGTCCGCAACTCACTGAAACATGAGATGGACTCGTTGATGCAAACCGTTTCCGAGGAGGAAGAGTTATGAACCGCATCAACATCATACAGGTCATTTCGTTTTTTGTCTACCTCCTTTACCAGGTGTTGATCCTCAAAAACATTGTGCTCTTCAATACCGCGTTTTGCTTTTTGTACGTCGCCTACCTGCTCTTCCTCCCTGTAGAAACGAATCCGATGTTCCTGATGCTCGCGGGTTTCCTCATGGGCTTCGCGGTTGATATTTTTTACGACAGCCTCGGCCTCCACGCATTTTCCTGTGTGCTGGTTATGTATGTTCGCAATTACTGGCTAACTTTAATCACGCCTCAAGGCGGATATGATGTCGGCACCACCCCATCCATTGCCATCAATGGAATTCAGTGGTTTTTAGTGTATACGATTCCCCTGGTCTTCCTGCACCACGCTTTTCTGTTTTTTGTGGAAGCCGGCGGATTCGATATGTTCTGGTTTACCCTCTGGAAAATAATTACCAGTACAATATTCACCACGGTAGTCACCGTGATCGTACAGTTTTTATTTCCCAGCGGCAGGTACCGATAGGATCATTTCGCGAGGGGATGTGATGGATTAAGGATATAGAAAGAAATGAACGAAGGAAGAAAACATATCATACAGATTGCATTCATTGCAGTAGGTGTCATCTTTCTGATCAAGCTCTTTTCTATTCAAGTGCTCGACAGCCGCTACGAAGAGCTGGCGAAAGGCAACGCCATCATGAAAGTCATTGATCCGCCTGTCCGGGGACTGATCCGTGACCGCAACGGCAAGTTACTTGTGTACAATACGCCTGAATTTGATCTGGAGATCATTAGCCGCGAGGTTAAAGACCTTGACTCCGCCAATTTCTGCGAGGTGTTCGGGATGACAATGCCGCAACTGCGCAAGCAATTCAAAGAGCTCAGGGCAAGGCGTGACTATTCCCCTGTAAAACCAACGCTATTCATCAAGCAGTTGTCGAATCTCGACTTCGCCCGTATTCAGGACCGCATTGACGAATTCCAGGGGTTTTACATCAAACCGAGAAGCACCCGCGCGTACACCACCAAGGCTATGGCCAACCAACTTGGCTACGTCAGTGAGATCTCCCGAGAACAGTTAGCACGTGACAAGGAAAAAATTTATCGCCGCGGTGATGAGATTGGTCAGAGCGGGCTGGAAGCATACTACGAAAAATACCTGCGGGGCAAGGGCGGCGTCCGCTACTTGCTTCGGAACGTAAACGGTATCGAAAAGGGCCCGTTCGACGAGGGGCGCTCCGATACGCTTTCCGTTCCCGGTCAGGACCTCATCAGCACCGTTGATATCGACTTGCAGGAGTACGGCGAATACCTCTTTGAAGGCAAAGCCGGAAGTGTGATCGCCATTGAGCCCGCTACAGGAGAGGTGCTCGCCATGGTGTCGGGCCCATCGTACGATCCGACGATGCTCACGGGCCGGCACTACAGCGAAAACTTCAAACTGATCAGCTCCGACACCAACAAGCCGTTGTTCAACAGACCGCTCATGGCGCAATATCGGCCCGGATCGATATTCAAAATTGCCCAGGCGATGGTGGCCCTTCAAGAAGGCGTCATCACCCCGGAAACACGCGTGCGTTGTGACCGCAGCATCATCGGGTGCCACGGCCCTCACACCAACGAAGACCTCCGCGGTGCCATCACGCACTCGTGCAATCCATACTTCCACCAGGTACTGAGAAGGATGCTCAACCAGGGTAACTCCGACAATCCGTATGACGATACCCGTATCGGGCTGGCTGAATGGACGGAGCACATGCGAAGCTTCGGTTTCGGACAGCCCCTGGGCATCGACCTCCCCAATGAGAAGGGTGGGCTGGTGCCAAGCGTTGCCTATTACGATCGCGCCTACGACGGAAGACCGTGGAAGTTTTCGAACATCTACTCCATCGCGATCGGCGAAGGCGAGAACCTTGTCGTACCGCTGCAAATGGCGAACTTCGCCGCCACCATCGCCAACCGCGGCTACTACTTCACGCCTCACCTTATTAAGTCCATTGGCGACAGTGGCAAACCGTTGCCTCAATACCTTGAAAAGCATTACACAACCATTGACCCTCAAAATTTTGAAATCGCCGCTGATGCCATGGAGGAAGTGGTGGAATCAGGTACCGGCCAGTACCGTGCTAAACTGAAGGATATCGTTGTATGTGGAAAAACCGGCTCTGTTCAAAATGAGCCGCGGCCTGACCACTCCGTCTTTATCGCCTTTGCGCCGAAGGAAAATCCGAAGATCGCTGTATCGGTCTACGTCGAATACTCGGGCCAGGGCGCCAGGGCCGCCGCGTCCATCGCCAGTCTGATGATTGAGAAGTATCTGCTGGGTGGAACGCAGCGGCCGTATATTGAGCAGTATGTTTTAAAGGGGGATTTTCTGAATTGAAACGCGAAGACAGCATCACGCATAAGATAGACTGGGTCACCGTACTCATCTATGCCACCATCGTCATTTCGGGGTGGTTGAATATCTATGCGGTGACTTACGACGAAAATGCTGCGTCGTCGATCTTCAGTCTTGACCTCAACTCCGGAAGGCAGCTTGTGTTCATCGGCGGTTCGGTGCTGATCATCCTGGCCATTCTTATTATTGACCGTCAGTTTTATGAGACCTTCGCCTATATCATCTACGGCCTGCTGCTGTTGATGCTGTTGCTCGTTCCTCTTATTGGCAAGGAGGTAGGCGGCAATAAGGCCTGGCTCGGCATTGGGTCCTTCGGCGTGCAACCTTCCGAATTTGCCAAGTTCGCTACTGCACTTGTGGTGGCGAAGACCATCGGGTCGATCGGGTTCAAAATGGACAACCTGCGGAATCAGATCATCTTGTTCGCCCTCATCGCGGCGCCGATGTTGTTGATTCTGCTGCAAAAAGATACGGGCACTGCGCTCGTCTTCACGGTGTTCCTCCTCGTATTCTTCCGCGAAGGCATGTCGCCTTTCATCATCCTGCTAGGTCTGGCGTTGGCTATCATTTTTGTCCTTGCGCTGTTGGTTGAAAATCAATACTACCTGTACATCGGTATCGGCACGTTGCTGGCTGTTGCGATTCTGATCGGACGCAAGACCTTCAAGCGTATCGCCCTGCTCACGTTCGCTGCACTGGCAGTGGTGATGATGATCGAAAGTGTCGACTACATCGTACACAACATTCTCAAGCCGCACCAGCAAAATCGCATAAAGGCATTGATCAATCCCGATGCCGACCCACTGGGATTTGGCTGGAACGTTACGCAGTCGAAAATCGCCATCGGCAGCGGGGGCTTTTTCGGAAAAGGATTTCTCGAGGG
>CAYMWA010000074.1:0-16752 GCA_964393795.1 uncultured Roseivirgaceae bacterium | reverse complement strand
GCGGTGAGTACGAGGTACATCATACCGATCATCTTCTGCCTGGGTGTTTCCTTACCGCCTGCCATATTCGCTTAGTATTTGTAGTAAATGGAAATCAAAAAAATCAAATTACGCCGTAGCACCGGCACCACCGCCCTTCATAGCAGTGAGCATGCTGCCATAAACGCGGTTCAATGCAGTGATATTATCGGTCAGTTTGCCGAGTTCGCTGGTGAACTTGGCAGTGTTGTCACCAACTTTCGACAGGCCGTTCATCGCGCCAGTAAGGCTTTCATAGAACTTGTTCATGTTCTTTACGTGGCTGTCGGCATCTTTCAGTTCCATCTCATAGACGGAATTCAAGGCCGCGAGATTCTTCGTTACCTTTTGCACCTGGCTGTGGTATTCGCCGGCATCTTTGGAGGCGTCAGCCATTGACGAGACCGCCTTGATGGCGATGTCGTACGACTTGTTCATCTCTGAAAGTGAGCGTGAAGCGTTCTGCACGTTTTTCGCGTAATCGTTGGTCGCAACGGCGGCATCCGACAGGTTGTTCATCTTCTTCGCTGACTCTGCCAGGTTATTTAACCCCTTACCAAGACTATCGAGCAATTCAGGACCGATTTTCGCTTTTTCCAGCGACACATCGAGCTGCTGTGTGAGGGAAGCGCCCCCCTGCTGTCTGTTGGAAATGCGAGGCGCAGCTGCCGGCGCTTCATATTCTTCAGCCAATTCGGGATACACTTTAGACCAGTCCACTTCCTGATGTGGCGGCTCAAACGCACTTAAAAAGAATATGATCGCCTCCGTGCTAAGACCAATCATCAACATTTCATCTGCTCCGGTCAGGTGTAGGATCTTGAACAACGCACCGATAATAACAACCGCCGCACCGATACCATACACCTTCGGCATTATGGTTTTGTAGAGAAGCTCGGTAAATCCGCCTTTTTTCTTGCTCATTTTAGTAAGGTTTAAGTCTGATGTATTTCAAAGTTAGTATAGGAGTTTAAAAACTAAAATTCCTGTCCCGATGATCGTCCAAGGTGTGTCAGCGCACACCGGAATCCGATGTAGGCGCGTGTAGAATCCTTGAACTCAAACGTACGCGTGCCCGTCTCCAGGTAGTAGGCCACATCCTTCCAGGAGCCGCCTCTCACGACTTTCTTGGGAGGAATCCGGGGATCGTACTGCGGACTTTCGGGGTTTGTCCGTTTGTCGATGTACTGAGGGTTAAGGTCCCACACGGTCGGAACCGATGCGGGGTTGAAGTCGTCAAGGCACCACTCGGAAGCGTTTCCTGCCATATCGTACAAGCCGAAGTCGTTCGGAAAATACGACTGAACCGGAGCGGTGTACGCAAAACCGTCATCATAGAAGTTACCGCGGCCGGGTTTGAAGTTGGCTAGCATACAACCTTTCGAGTTGCGGATGTAAGGGTTACCCCAGGGATACTTGGCCATATCGCGGCCTCCGCGCGCGGCATACTCCCATTCTGCTTCTGAAGGAAGTCTGAATTCCGGCATGGGAAAGTCGCCCACACTCCTTCTGTAATCATTCAGGTAAGCGGTTCGCCACTTTCCGAAGAACACAGCCGCATCCCAGTCGACGCCTACCACGGGGTAGTCATCATAACCCGGATGCCAGTAATAGTAGTCCTGAATCGGATCACCCATGTGGTGGGCAAAGTCTTTTACCCAAACCGTCGTGTCGGGATAGTACTCTTCACGAAAAGTCTCGGGATCAATGGTTTCGAATCCTTCAATTGTACCGGCATCGACCAGAAAGAAGTTGGTAAACTGGCGATACTCGTTGTTGGTAATCTCTGTATCATCCATGAAGAACGAGCCGATGGTCACCTGCTTGTTGTAGTTAATCTGAGTAGAGGCAGGATCTTCATCGGCCTGACCCATGTGGAAGGTACCGGCAGGAATGGGAACCATGCCGTAGGGGATTGTCATTACCCATCCTTCCCTGCCCGGGACGCCAACCAGTTCACCCTGGTCACCGCCTCCCCGGCCTCCCAAGCCAAGCAAACCACAGGCGCTGGCAAGAGCACCCGCTGTGACCAAGAGTAATTTAGAAGAAACAGATCTATTCATAAGAATTGAATGATTACAGACTCGAAAGATAGTTATTTATACTTTTTGTGTATTAAAAGTGCCTCCCAAATTCCACAAAATCCTAAAAAATCCAAAATTAACTGCCGCTTAGTGTCTGTATCGAGGGGTTCGGACGACTTTTTTGCCGGTGGCGTACACTGGCAACTGATAGCTGAGAAGCAGTTCATGTGAAAAATTCTCCTTGGCTTCCTGGTCTTTCACGACCACATCGATCGCATACCCCAGCCTCAGTGCATTGTCTTTCAGGAAACTGTAACCCAACAGCACATTAGCAGCCTCGGATTGTCTAAACGATAAACCTGCCCACATCTTGTCTTTGAGGGTCGCAATTACACCTAAATCGAAAGAATATTCTTTAAAATCTGTCTTGACGAGAATGGTCGGCGTGAGGGTGAGGTCGAAATTAACCTCATAATAATAGCCGCCAGTGAAGTTCAGGTGGTTTTCCAGGGCATTGCGGGCCTGGTTGATGCCAAAATCAAATTCGGCGCGTGTCAGGTGGTTGACGCCCGCGCCGAGGTAAAATTTTTCAGCCCGGTAGAATAATCCAAAACCGACATCCGGCCTGACCTGTGACTCCTTTCCGTCTTTTCCACTAAGGAGCGGGTCGTCGGGATGAATGGCCCGGTATTGATCGTAGTTGATGGCCTGTGAATAGAAACCCACTTTCACACCGAAGCTCAGCTTCGAGTCCCGCAACCCCAGGTGATAGGCGTACATCGCCTGCGCCTCAATGTTCGTTTGGGGACCCAGTTTGTCGTTCACCGCATACACACCAAAGCCGCTCTTTAGTTTATATATGGGTGAGTTAAAGCTGATCAACTGGGTGGTGGGTGCACCGCCATCATTGAAGCTAGATTCATACCCCAGCCATTGGCTGCGGTGGACAGCGGTGAGTTGTGTGACGCCTTCTACGCCCGCGAAGGCCGGCGTGATGTACATGCTGTTGAACATATACTGCGTGAATTGTGGATCCTGCTGTGCCTGTACCGACACACCGGATACTACAATTGCAAACGTATAAAAAGTGCGTCGCAGCATTGGAGGTGAAAAAATAGAATTTAAAGTAAAGGCTTTTTCACGATACTTTCAACAGTATGTAATTAAAGTGTAAGAAAATACCGAACATTGTAAATTCCAATGAATGAAGAGGTTACCCCACTCTCCGCACGCGATGAGCCTATTTTACCCCGTTCGCCTTTTTGATATACAATTCTAATGCCCCGGTCATAGACGGCGCGTTGGGAAGAGGGGCTTCGATGTCCAGGATGAGCCCTGCATCGCGCACGGCCTTCGCTGTGGTGGGACCAAACGCAGCGATCCGGGTGTTATTTTGCTTGAAATCAGGAAAATTAACGTACAAAGAATTGATGCCGGACGGACTGAAGAACGCCACGATGTCGTAGTAGACCTCCTTGAGATCGGAGAGATCGGATGCTACGGTGTGGTAGATCACGGCCTCCGTGTAGTCGTATCCGTTGTCACGCAAATAGTCAGGGATGTCATTCTTGCGAATGTCGGAGCAAGGGAACAGGTACTTTTCGTTCTTGTGTTTCTTCAACAACTCCAGCAGATCCTGCGCGGTTTTCGTGCCGGTGAAAATCTTGCGCTTGCGAATCACGATGTACTTCTGTAGATAGTTCGAAGTCTGCTCCGAGATACAAAAGTATTTCATCTCCGGCGGCATCTCGATTTTCATCTCCTGGCAAATCTGGAAGAAGTGATCCACCGCATTTCTGCTCGTAAAAATGATCGCTGTGTGATTGAGGATATCGATCTTTTGTTTTCTGAACTCTTTCACAGGCACGGCCTCCACCTGAATAAACGGACGAAAATCAATCTTCAGATTGAACTTCTCCGACAACTTGAGATAGGGTGAGTTTGAATCAGTAGGGGCCTCCTGGGTAACAAGAATGCTCTTCACTTTGCGCATCCTGTCAGTAGCAATTTCACTCATATCAACACGTAACGTAGTCTGGCTATTGGAACAGTACCTTCACAGTAATCAACAACGGGATGATCTCCGTCGCACAAAGGTACGAAAATAAATGAAACACCGAATGCCCGCTGCGGCCGCTCAATTTAAAAAACGCAATGATCGCCCATCCGATGAGCGTGGCGATGACCAGTGAAAGAAACATCACAAAGATGTTGGCGCTGTCGCCGCGGGTAATAAAGTATATAAAAAGCGCGATCGTACCCGCGCCGAACGCCAGCAGCAATAAGCGTATCCAGTTGAAAAAATGAAAACGCGCGACTCCGCGCATCGCAAACAAACGCGTCAACGAATAGATGATCAACGCCTTCACTACCAACACAAAAAACACAATGGCACTCAACTTCAACCACACCAACCACATCGCACCCGGGGTTGCCGCATCGAAATTCCTGGGCAACGCATAACGTGGCGGCAGATGATGCAACACGATCGACAAATAAAATCCCACGAGCAGGCTACACAAAACATAGAATTGCATGTTCGTACTGCCGGTGAGCCGCGCACTCGTCTGGCTTTCGTCCAGATCGCGTGATGAAAACAACCGTGCAATTGAAAAATAGTCGGCAGTAAGTTTGGGATTCAGACGAAACGTCAATAAGAACAGCAAGATGATGGCAAGCCCTGCAAGGACAACAAAATCGCGAAGGTGCCAATACGGCCTCGGCGGCATGGGCAGCGCTTCCGCCAGAACCGGTTCTCCTCTTGAAACAATTTCTGTCTGTAGGTCACGGCCGTTAATATCCTTCTGGTGAATGGCGATCATCCACGAGAGACTCCGTTCTATTTGCGAAAGACTGTCGATGGCAAACTTGGCTTCGCCCTGGAACATGCCGTACACCTTCCCGTTGATAAAGAGATAATAAGGTTTGTGGGAGTGAAGCCGAAGAACGTCACCCTTGTGAACATCCGGCACCAAAGGAAAATAGACTGTGTTAAGTTTGCTCGGCGACATTCCATCCAGCGGCTGGTAAGCCCCGGCCTCGAAGCGCATCCATTCACTACGAAGGTCTTTCACCACCATGCGTTTCTCCTGTGCGCGCACCACCATCGAGACGAGGCTGCACACGATACAAACACAGAAAATACGCAGATACATAAACGCAAAAGTAGTAAGAATTGGTTGAATGATGGAAATGCACGTAAGTTTGCACTTCGTTATGTCGGGAATTTATTTACATATCCCTTTCTGCAAACAGGCTTGCCACTATTGCGACTTTCACTTCTCCATAAACACGGCGCTGAAAGGCGAACTGGTGCGCGCGATGGGCGAGGAGATCGCGCTACAACACGACTACCTTCGTGGAGAACCTGTTGAGACGATTTATTTCGGTGGCGGGACACCGTCGCTGCTGACTACCGATGAACTCGGATTTCTCATGCAAACCCTTGGTCGATATCATCACATCGCCGGAGATGCGGAGATCACCCTTGAAGCGAACCCCGACGACTTGACGATGGCGAAACTGAAGGACCTCAAATCACTGGGCATAAACCGGTTGAGTATCGGCATCCAATCTTTCGACGATGACGTATTGAAGTATCTCAACCGGGCACACGATGGACGCACAGCGGTTCAGTCTGTGGAGTATGCCCGCCGAGCCGGATTCACTAACCTGACCATCGATTTGATCTATGCCATTCCGGGTATGTCATCCCAGGCATGGGAAAGCAACCTTAGCCGCGCCATTGCACTCCAGCCGCCACACATCTCTGCCTACACACTCACAATCGAAGAACGAACTGTCTTCGGCAAATGGCTTTCGAAGGGTACGCTCAAACCAGTAGGCGAACACCTGGCGGCAGAACAGCTCGAATTGCTGATGACCACGCTTGCAGACGCGGGCTATCATCAATATGAAATTTCCAATTTTTCCCTACCGGGATACGAGTCCCGCCACAACAGCAATTACTGGAAAGGCGTGCCTTACCTCGGCATCGGCCCGGGGGCGCATTCGTTCGACTTGCGCACGCGCCAGGCCAACGTCGCCAACAATCACCTTTACGTGCGCGCTCTTCGTGAGAAGAAAATCCCCTTTCAGGCAGAGGTACTCAGCGAGCGCGATCGGATAAACGAGTATATCCTCACTTCTTTACGAACGGCGGCGGGATGCGAGCTGTCTGTATTAAAGACAGATCTGAATTGCGATATTGAGGCATTGCACGGCCGCTACCTTTCAGAACTCGAGGCGCATAAACTGCTCGAAATCAGGGAGGGTCGGCTCCGGCTCACTCCGGCAGGACGTCTGATGGCCGACCGTATCGCGTCCGATCTTTTTTTGGTAGACTAACAGCAGTTTCTGCCACAGGTTTCGTACTTTTCATGATTAATTCCCATGCATTCAACAGAAGAAAAAAAGGTGTACATGCTGCTCAAGTCGGTGATCTTCCATTACCACGGACTTGACGAGGCGGAAAAGACGGAACTGGAAAAAACCGCAAATGATATCAACGCCTACTACGAGTACCAATGGGCGCTCGACTTTATAGCGGAGGATTATATTACAGCCTTTGATCGCGCACGCGAATACCTCAACCAGATCATCGGCGACTATCCGCGCAGTAAAAGGGTGGAGTTGATCACGATGGTATGGGAAGCCAACAACCTGAAAGGATATGTCACCGAAATGGAGGCCACCGCTATGCTGAAGCTTGCGCGCGACTGGAATGTGAAGGAAGAACTGGTCGGGCTTGTGCTGAAGTGATCATATCCAACGGTACCGCTGCGGGCTGAATTAACATTCAGCCTTTGATCATTTTTCACGTCCTTTGCGTTTCATGAGCAAGGCATCCCATCCAACGAGTAATCCGGCGATGGTCATGCCAGGATGGTTCATGTTAAATGCATGATTCGTATATTTCGAGAGATCAGTTAAATGAAAAGCAAAAAGAAGAAGACCATAGATGAAGCGCCGCTGCAGAACGCCATCGACGAAGAGGCGATGATACGAACGGCTTTCAAGGATAAGGATTGGGCGGAAATCAAGGGCGCGAACAGTTGGATGATCTTCAAGGTCATGTCTGAGTTTGTGGAAGGCATGGAACGGTTGGCTAAGATTGGCCCTTGTGTTACCATCTTCGGCTCAGCGCGCACGAAACCCACGCACGCGTCTTACAAGATGGCAGAAGAAATGGCGTACAAACTGGTGCAGCATGGCTACGGCGTCATCACGGGCGGCGGCCCCGGCATTATGGAGGCCGGCAACAAAGGGGCACACCGGGCCGGCGGAAAATCGGTGGGCCTCAATATTTTCCTGCCTTTCGAACAGCAGGGCAATATCTACATAGACAAGGACAAGCTTCTGACGTTCGATTATTTCTTTGTGCGCAAGACGATGTTCATCAAATACTCGCAGGGTTTCATCGTCATGCCCGGCGGTTTCGGTACACTCGACGAATTGACCGAAGCCCTGACGCTGATCCAGACCAAAAAGATCGGTCGTTTCCCTATCATTATGGTCGGCAAAAAGTTCTGGAAAGGACTGGTCGACTGGTTTAAGAAGGTGCTGATTGCGGAAGGAATGATCCATCCCGAAGATCTGGACCTTTTCATTGTGGTGGACACGCCGGCAGAAGCTGTCAAAGCAATTGATGATTTTTATTCGAAATACCTTTTGTCGCCGAACTTTTGATGAAGCATTTTTCAAATTTCATATCCCTGGTCGTCCTGGTGATTTTGTTTGCATACATTTCGTACAACGAATCCCGCCACCGATCACAGCCACAGATCATGACGGATGACGCGGTGGCCGACATGCGCCTCGAAGAAGGGGGGCATCTGCCCGCGATCTCGCTCGACGTGCCAAAGGATGCCACCTTTGCGGGCGAGCCGGTACCCGTGGATATTCCCGATGTGTACGAACGACTGGACAAGGAGTTGCAGGTCAACACCTATTTCCATAGCAACACCTTGTTCCTGATCAAACGCGCACATCGGTGGCTACCACAAATAGAAACAATTCTGCGCGAGAACGACATTCCGCTCGACTTCAAGTATCTTCCACTCATTGAAAGCAATCTCCTCAACGAGGTCTCACCGGCGCATGCCGTTGGCTACTGGCAAATTCTTAAGTCGGCTGGCAGGGAAAACGGACTGGAGATCAACAATGAAGTCGATGAGCGCTATGATCCACTCAAGGCAACACAAGCGGCATGCCGGTACCTGAAAAAAGCTTACGCCAGGTTCGGGAACTGGACGCTCGTCGCCGCATCGTATAACCGCGGCATGAACGGTTTGCAACGGGCACTGGATAATCAACGTGTCAATTCCTACTACGACCTTTACCTGAATGAAGAGACGTCACGATATGTCTTCCGTATCATCGCCATCAAGGAAATTATTGAACACCCGTTGAAGTACGGCTTCCAGGTTCGGCCCGAGCATCTCTACCAGCCCGAGCCGTTGCGATACGTCGAAGTAACCGAAAGCATTAAAGATCTGGTCGCTTTTGCAAAACAACATAACATCAACTACAAACTTCTTAAGCGACACAATCCCTGGCTGCGCGATGACAAGCTGACGGTAAGAAAAGGACAGCAATACCAAATCGCATTGCCTGAGTAGAATTCGAAATCAATACAATACATGAGACCATACATCCTTGCTGAAAACCACTGGCGCACTGTTGAAGAAACACCCTATGAAGTCGCCATCCTGCCTTGGGGTGCCACCGAAGCGCACAACTATCACCTTCCCTACGGAACAGATGTCTTTGAAGCGGAGGCCGTTGCGGCCGAAGCCGCCCGCATCGCCTGGGAGTCCGGTGCCAAAGTTACCGTGTTGCCCTGCATTCCCTTTGGTGTCAACACAGGTCAGTTTGATGTAAAGCTCGACATCAACATGAATCCAAGCACCCAGCTGGCTGTATTGCGCGATATTGTTGAAGTGTTGAATCGCCAGGGTATTTACAAACTCATTATTCTAAACAGTCACGGCGGGAACGATTTCAAGACGATGATCCGCGAACTTGGCCTTGCCTATCCCAAGATGTTTTTGTGTCAATGCCATTGGTTCAGGGCCTTGGACCAGAAACTATATTTTGAGAACAAGGATGATCACGCGGGCGAAATGGAAACCAGCATCATCATGCACTTGCGCCCCGGGTTGGTAAGGCCGTTGTCGGAAGCCGGCGATGGCGCAGCAAAGAGTTTTCGTATGAAGGGCATTCAGGAGGGCTGGGCCTGGGCCGAACGCACCTGGCTGAAAGTGACAAAGGACACCGGCGTAGGTGATCCGCGAAAGGCATCAGCTGAGAAAGGTGAACGCTTCTTCAAAGATGTGACCGCGAAGGTCGCACAGTTCTTTAGGGAAGTGGCGGAGGCAGATCGGGACGATTTGTATGCGTGATTAGATTAGGCCGCCCGCAGATGGCACGCGGTCGTGAGTCGTGAATGCGCCCCATCGCTTTTCGCGTTGTTCAAATTTAGCCAAGTCACATTCGAAAACTGCTTTCATTGGCGGACAGGCCACGGGCAGAACCGTTCACACTGATCCTACAAAGGAGTACAAGAAAAGTAGATCGGAGAGACCACCGTCGAGCCGCAAGAACCACTCACGACTGACGACTCACAACTCACGAAAGGAGTACTACAAGCGGCGTGAGAAAGACCCACACGAAGCCGCACACATCAGTTCCCGTCTTCTTCCGGAGCATCAACCTCCGCCGGCTCGCGCTTGGTCACCCAGAAGTTATTGTATCCTTCGCCGATCTGAATTCCGATTTGCTGATAGGCGAGCATCTCGAGGATAGCAAGGAAATTAAAGATCACGCCGATACGTGTCGGAAAGGCTTCAAGCAATTCCGTGAATGACAATCGCTCGCGCTTGTCGAGTGTATCAATCAGGTATTTTTTCTGGTTTTCAATTGTGTAGGGAAACTGAATCACCTGGTGTACCGGCTTGTTCTTCGCCGCTTCGAAGCGCTTGATCACCCGCTCGAACACCGTCATCAGTTTAAACACTGTCACATCCTGAAGTTCCGCCTCCACGTTCGTCACCTCCGCCAATGACTTGAGTTCTTTGACGAGGTTACCGCGCTTCTCCTTCATCAGTTCCGACTCTTCCATCTTGTGAAGCGTCTCGACGACGGACTTATATTTCTTATACTCCAGCAGGTGCTTCACCAACTCCTCACGCGGATCAATTTCATTGCCCTGTTCATCGAGTTGCGGTCGCGGCAGCAGCATCCGTGACTTGATGCGCATCAGCGTGGCTGCGACGAGGATAAATTCACTCGCCACCTCAATGTTGAGGTTTTCCATATGGTGCAGATAGGCAAGGAAATCCTCTGTTATCTTCGCGATGGGAATGTCATAGATATCGAGTTCATCCCGCTCGATAAAAAAAAGCAGAAGATCAAAAGGGCCCTCAAACAGGGGCAGCTTAATCTCAAAGGTTTCCTGTGTCACCATACGGCACAAATTTATTTATTATCCTTCAAAATCCTTATGAATGAAGAAATAAGTAATTTTGTGGAACGATGCCGATATTGGCAGAAAACGCTATCTTCATCCATTCGGATGAATACCAACGGAAAAACGAATGCTCATTACACCGGGTAAACTTTTGGCCCAGATCAACTCACCTGACGACCTCAGAAAGCTTGATCCGGTCCAATTGGTACAGCTGAGCGAAGAATTACGCCAGTTCATCATTGACAATGTTTCGGTTTATGGCGGCCATTTCGGCGCAAGTCTTGGTGTTGTCGAGCTTACCGTCGCTTTGCACTATGTCTTCAATACGCCCACTGACCAGCTGGTCTGGGATGTTGGCCATCAGGCCTATGGTCATAAAATTCTAACAGGGAGGCGCGATCGTTTCCACACAAACCGGCTTTATCGCGGACTTTCCGGTTTTCCGAAAAGAAGTGAGAGTCCGTATGATGCCTTCGGTGTAGGCCATTCGTCTACCTCGGTATCAGCGGCACTGGGAATGGCAAGCGCTTCGAAGTATCTCGGGCGTGACGACCGCCAGCATATTGCCGTGATTGGCGATGGAGCCATGACGGGGGGTATCGCCTTCGAGGCGATGAATCACGCAGGCGTGTCTGACACAAATCTGCTGATTGTGCTCAATGACAACTGTATGTCTATTGACCCGAACGTCGGCGCGTTAAAGGACTACCTGACAGACATCACGACGTCGCGGACTTACAACAAGATCAAAGATGATCTTTGGAATCTCCTCGGCAAGCTTTCGAATTTCGGAAAGAGCGCGCAGGAAATCGTCTCCAAAGTAGAAAACGGTATCAAGGCCACGTTGCTCAGCCAGAGTAATTTTTTTGAATCGCTCAACTTGCGCTACTTCGGCCCCGTTGACGGCCATGATGTTGATCATCTCGTCACCATCCTGCAGGACCTCAAAAATATCAAGGGCCCCAAGATACTTCATTGTGTTACGGTAAAAGGCAAAGGCTTTGCACCCGCAGAAAAGGGGAACGCCACGACATGGCATGCGCCGGGAACCTTCGACAAGATCTCGGGTGAGATTTTTCACAAGGTGGAAGAAGGTCCACAACCGCCAAAGTATCAGGATGTCTTCGGCCACACCCTTGTTGAGTTGGCCCGCACCAACGACAAGATCATGGGCATCACACCCGCGATGCCCTCCGGATCATCAATGAACATCATGATGCGGGAGATGCCTGACCGCGCCTTTGATGTAGGGATCGCCGAACAGCATGCAGTGACCTTCTCGGCAGGCCTCGCGACCCAGGGCCTCATCCCGTTCTGCAACATTTATAGTTCGTTCATGCAGCGCGCTTACGATCAGGTCATCCACGATGTGTGCATACAGAACCTGCCTGTCAACTTTTGTCTCGACCGGGCGGGCTTTGCTGGCGCCGATGGGCCTACACACCATGGCGCTTACGATCTCGCCTACTTCAGGTGCCTTCCGAATATGATTGTGTCAGCACCCATGAACGAGTCAGAACTGCGCAACCTGATGTTCACCGCCCAACTCCCGCGAAAGACGAAAGCTTTCTCCATCCGGTATCCGAGGGGCAAGGGGGTGATGACCGAATGGCGGACACCCATGCAGCCAATCGAGATTGGTAAAGGAAGGTTGCTTCGCGAAGGCGACGAAGTGGCGATCCTTTCCATCGGTCATATCGGAAACTATGCCAGCGAAGCGTGCAGGCGTCTGGCACTGAAGAACATTTCAGTGGGGCATTACGACATGCGGTTTGTAAAACCGATTGATGAAGAAATTCTACACACCGTCTTTGCGCACTACAAGAAAGTGATCACCCTTGAAGATGGTTGTGTCCAGGGCGGCTTCGGCAGTGCCGTACTCGAGTTCATGGCCGACCACCACTACCATGCGGAGGTTCGGCGCCTCGGCATCCCTGACCGTGTTGTTGAGCATGGCGAGCAGGCGGAACTGCACCGGGAGTGCGGTATTGATCCCGACGGTATTGAGCGGGCTGTGATCGAGGTGCTTGAGTGCGTTAGCCGCGAGGAGAAATGAAGCCGTTACACCACCGTGAACAAGGCGACGGGCAGACCGTCATCCTCCTGCACGGGTTCCCCATGAACAGACAAGTATGGGATGCACTGGCAGAAAAGCTCAGCGACTTCTGTCACGTGGTTACGCCCGATCTTCCGGGCTTCGGCAAGAGCCCCGCTATCGGGGAAAATTTTTCCCTTACCGATGTAGCCCGTACCATTCAAGAGTGGATACGCCACAACGGCTATCCAAAACCTGTGATCATTGGACATTCACTGGGCGGCTATGTCGCACTTGCCCTCGCAGAACTGGATCGCGACGCGCTCAGCGGACTGTGTCTCTTTCATTCCACCGCCTTCGCGGATTCAGAGGAACGAAAGCAGACACGCAGCAAGGTCCTCGAGTTCATTGACAGGCAGGGTGTAAGTGCCTTCACCTCCAATTTCATCGTGCAACTCTACGCCGACCCCCAGCATAACTCCATTACAACAGCCAGGAACATTGCCGTTCAGGCATCAAAAGAAGCCGTGGTCGGATACACGCGCGCCATGCGCGACCGACCGGACCGCACTGAAGTACTCAAGACGTTCCCGGCGCCTGTTCTCCTTCTCTCCGGCGAAAAGGACGGAGGTATCCCTGCCGACAGCATTACCTATCAGGCCTCCCTGAACCCGCAGGCCGAAGCCGTCATCCTTCCCGACGTGGCACACATGGGCATGTATGAAGCGCCCGAGCAAGCCCTGAAAATTCTCGAAAAATTTATTTCACGATGCGGGGTTACCTTTTGACCGGTCGGCGTATGAACCCGGTCTCATCATTCCCGTTTTTGATTTGACGCAAAAGTTGGCTAAATTTGTCAGGCGTTTTGCCGAAGAATCCTACCACTAGTTGTAGGTAAAGTTAAAATGGCCTTTTATATTTGCTAAAGTGGAATAATTAAAAACTAACCGATAACCATGGCAGAACAGTACGCACCTTGGAATGCAATGGCAAAAAATATCGCCTATGGAGCTTGGGCGATTGCCGTGTTGATCATCATTGGTCACATAATCAGGCTTGCCACAACGAATGATGCTAAGAGTAAGTACGACTTCATCAATCGTAATGAGATAAGGAACCTTTGGATAGCTTCGGTTATTTTGATCGTCGGATGTTGCTTCTATGCAAACTCCAATATTGAAGAACTTAGCGCACTATGGATTTTCGTGCGCGTGTTCCTGACGATCTCCATGGGTATGATCGTCGCATTGATTGTACAAAATCTGCTCAAGTTTTACTATCCCTTCTATATTGAAAAACGTTTGAAGGTTTTGCGCTACCGGCCGCGCATCTCTCCCAAGACCGGCAAGGCCATGAAGCTCCTCAGCGAAGAAGAGGAAGATGCTTACCTGGACGAAGGTATGCAGGCTGAAGAGAATGTGTTCTCGGTCGACTATGATGTCTGGAAAGACCTTGAGACCGGTTACGTAAAGATTGAAAAATACGCAGGCCACCTGCACGCGATTCAGTGTCCGGAATGCAACTATCAGACCTTCAAGATTGTGAAGGAAGAAATACTACGGCATCCCACTCCCTCTGAAGAAGGTGAACTGATGAAGCACTATCAATGTGGATATTGCGGCTATAAAGCCAAGAAGAATGTTATACTGAAAGTGTCGCAGAAGTTCGAAGAGAAAACCACTGCGGCTACTGCCTGATCAATATTGAACCAATGTAAAAAAACCGGCAAAACGCCGGTTTTTTTTATTGTCTGGACTGTCATCTCAATTGTCAGAAAAGGTAATCAGGGAGCTTGATCTGATCTGAATAGAATTTCATCCGCGAATGGTTCATGTCCAATTGCTGAATCTTCTCAATACAGGATTGCTTGTGATTGACAAATACCTCGAGATAGATGCTCCCCAAAAGATACAGGTTTACTTTATATCCATAATAGCGGATGGCCATGACGAACGTGCCATTTTCGTAAAGAAGGCTGATCTTCTTCGACAATGAAAGTCTGTTAAAATCCCGAAACGTAATCATGTCTCCTCTATGGAAAAAATTGCGCCACTACAAAAGTGGTCACTTTCACTTTCCCTTCAAAAAATCATCCGGTTTTTTCGACCAGGCAAGTAAAGTTGCGAGTTACAGCAGGTGTACCGCACCAAATACTCAGGCATAAAAAAACCTGCCCATTGGCAGGTCTTCCATAAGTACCGCATTGTCAACTGTCAACTGCCAATTGTCAACCGATTTAAGAGGGTGAAAGACGGGACTCGAACCCGCGACCCCCAGAATCACAATCTGGTGCTCTAACCAACTGAGCTACATTCACCGTTTGCGCCGCAATTTAGATAGTAGGAAGCAAATAACAAACAGGGCCGATTCGTTAGTTCCGCTTAAAGCGGAGGCGCTGTCCCTTCATCGATTCATCGAACGCCCCGTCGGCGTAGGCAAGGTGTCCTGAAACAAGGGTATGCGTGACCTGCGACTTGAACACCTTGTTCTTGAAGGGTGACCAGCCGCACTTCGACAAAATGTTCTCCGTCTGTACACGCCACGGCCGGTTCAGATCAACCAGCACCAAGTCGGCATAGTACCCTTCCCTGATGAAGCCCCGCCGGGACACCTGGAAAAGGATGGCTGGATTGTGCGCCATTTTTTGCACAATCTTCTCGAGTGATATCCTGCCTTCGTGAAAGAATTCGAGCATGGCCACGATGCTGTGCTGGACCAGCGGTCCACCGGATGGTGCTTTAAAATAGGTGTTGTCCTTTTCGGCCAGTGTGTGGGGCGCGTGGTCAGTGGCCACCACATCGATGCGGTCGTCCAACAGCGCTTCGAAGATCGCCGTCTGATCCGCCTTCGTCTTGATGGCCGGGTTCCACTTGATGAGCGTTCCCAGTCGCTCATAGTCGGAGTCGTTAAATACCAGGTGATGGACACATGCCTCGGCAGTGATCTTCTTCTTCTCAAGCGGTAGTGCGTTGTCAAACAATGCCGTTTCCGCCGCTGTCGAAATGTGGAGGATGTGGAGTTTCGTGCCATGCTTGCGGGCAAGGTCAACCGCCCGCGATGATGACTTCAGACACGCCTCCGCGCTGCGAATCTCCGGATGGAACCGGATGGGTACATCCTCGCCAAAGCGCTCCCTGAAGGTGGCTGCATTGCTTTTGATGGTGGCCTCGTCTTCGCAGTGCGTAGCGATGAGGGCGGGGAACCTGGAAAAAAATCCCTCAAGGGTCTTTTCATCTTCAACAAGCAAATTGCCCGTCGATGATCCCATGAAGATCTTCAGTCCGCAAACTTCGTTCACATCCACCTTCATCACCTCGTCGAGATTGTCATGTGAGGCCCCCATAAAAAACGAGTAGTTCGCCAACGAATCCCGGGAGGCTATGCGGTACTTGTCTTCAAGCAAAGGGATCGTGAATGCCGGAGGAATCGTATTGGGCATCTCCATGAAGCTGGTCACTCCACCGGCGACGGCCGCGCGCGATTCAGTGTAGATCGTCGCCTTGTGTGTGAGTCCCGGCTCTCGGAAATGAACCTGATCGTCGATTGCACCCGGCAAAAGATACTTTCCATTCGCATCCAGCACAACATCGGCGTCTCGCGACGAAAGATCATTTCCAACCGCTTCGATAAACCTGCCCTTCACCAGTACGTCGCCCTGAAAGACCTTCCCTTCATTAACTATATTTGCATTGAGGATCAGTGTGTTTTTCATTTCTGTAAAAATAGTGCAAAGTGTCAGCAAATAGTTCATTTGAAGTTTTTAATCTCAACAGGCAATTACTCAATGCCGTTGCTGATGCTGGGTTTGAATCGCCCACAGAGATTCAGCAAAAATGCATTCCGCTGTTGCTCGGCGGGCAGGAAGTAATCGGAATTGCGCAGACCGGTACGGGAAAGACGGCAGCCTACCTGCTTCCGGTACTGATGAAAATCAAATACGCGTCCGGCGGTGATCCGCGAGCGTTGATTCTGTCGCCTACAAAAGAGCTCACGTTACAGATAGCACAACACGCCGAACAGCTCGCGAAATACACCGATCTGCGTATAGTCGCGTTGTATGGTGGCGTCGGACCAAAGACTCAGATTGAGCAAATCAGGAGTGGTGTCGACTTGATCATCTCCACGCCGGGCCGGTTTATGGAACTATATCTCAAGGGTGAGATAGCAGTCAAACAGATTAAGACACTGGTGCTCGACGAGGCCGA
>CAYMWA010000073.1:7122-16921 GCA_964393795.1 uncultured Roseivirgaceae bacterium | reverse complement strand
AAGCCATTCACGACGAAATGAAAGAATGGATGGAACATATGCACCAACGACCAGAACTGGCGCTGCAGGAAACAGAGACATCGAAGTTTATTGGCGAAAAGGTAAAGTCGTTTGGCTATGATGTTGCCGAAGGAATCGGGAAAACGGGAATTGTCGCTTCGATGACATTAGGATCCGGTAAAAAATCGATAGGACTACGTGCTGATTTTGATGCGCTGCCCATCGAGGAAGTCAACGACCTGAAATACAAAAGCAAGGTGCCGGGCAAGGCACATCTTTGCGGCCATGACGGGCACACGACTATGCTGCTCGGCGCTGCAAAATACTTGTCACAGACGAAAAATTTCAACGGCACCGTTCGCCTCATTTTTCAGCCCGGCGAAGAAACGATGGAAGGTGGGCCGGCCATGATAAAGGATGGCCTGTTTGACAAATTTCCGGTAGATGCCGTCTATGGAATGCACAACATGCCGGGACTCAAGACAGGCAAATTATATTTCAGACAGGGTGAAACGATGGCTGCCGTTGACAACTGGGAAATTGAATTAACGGGTAAGGGTAGTCATGGCTCTATGCCAGAGCTTGGAATAGATCCGATTGTATGCGGGTCGTCGCTGGTGATGGCATTGCAAACGATAGTTTCCCGCAATGTTTCACCGTGGCAAAATTCGGTGGTTTCCGTGGGTGCCTTTCTCTCCGGAAACGCCGGGAACGTAGTGCCGCAAAATGCTGTGTTGCGATTAAGTATTCGGAACATGGATGCCGAACTGCGGCGAATGGTATTGGATAAGATTCGATCGATTACGAAAGCGCAGGCAGAAGCGTTTAATTGTCAATATGAGATAAGGGAAGGCGTTCCCGGGGCCGTATTGGTAAACACGCCGGAGAATACGGATTGGGCTGCCGATGTGGCTCGTGCGGTGTTTGGTGAGGAGAATGTCGACGATACGCTTCATCCATTTATGGGAAGCGAAGACTTCGCCTTTATGCTTCAAAAGAAACCAGGGAACTATTGTATGCTCGGCAACGGCGATACGCCGATGGTCCATCATCCCCAGTATATTTTCAATCAGGAAATTTTGCCCGTGGGTGCCGCTTATTGGGTCGGGCTGACAGAAGCGTATTTGAAATAGCCTTACCATAAGGTCGCCCTTACAGGGCTTCGTTTAGTGGAACACATTTGCGCTTCTACCATAAGGCCGTCCCTATGGGACTGGACCAGGTGCAAAATGAGTACGCGTATGTTTCTACCACAACCTCTATCCGTACTGAATTTTAATTGGCACCTTCGTCATATCCGCGGGAAACTTCCGGGACGTTCAAAACTTCCCGGAACTTGATCCCCCGGTTCGTGCGGTAACCGCGCTGAAGAGCGCATCGGGCCTCGGTCGACAAGTGCGTGCGGGGATGCGTGGTCAACATCGCGTTTTTTTGATTTCTTTTTCCGTTTGTTTAGCCAAACCAGAAAGCCCGTGATGGGTAGACTGGCACAAATGAGGCTGATGAAGAAGGCCAGAATTTTTCCTGGAAGACCGAGGATCGTTCCAATATGAATGTCATAATTCATCATCATCAATTGATCAGCAAAGCTGGCAGTTGAGAATCGATCACCGTCCATTCGCAGTGGTTCCAGAGTGTACTGGTCGTAATAATAAGTATGCTGGTTATACCAGGAGCCGTGATCCTGATAGGCGATGATCTCCACTACGTCATCTTCTTCACCTACAGCTGGCGACATGTACATGCCTTGCGCGTGCGCCTCTTGCTCCATCGTCAGATACCACGCTCTGTCGAGTACGGACATGCTGTCGGTGCGTATGGTCCCTGCCTTTGAGACGTCGGAGTGTGGATGGTGATGGCCCGGATTGGCTTTTCCTCCGGAGGCTACATAATACACCGAATTGCTGAACCACTCAAAACTCAGCACCAATCCAGTCAGGCCGATGGCCAGCGCCAGGATCATGCTGTAGAAACCAAGAACATTGTGCAGGTCGTAGTTCAGTCGCTTGAACTTTCCCTTCCATTTGATCTTGAAGCTCTTTTTATAGTTTGCCTTGTTCCATTTCCGGGGCCACCACATGATCAGCCCGGTAATAAGCAACACTACGAATACCAGCGTGCCCACTCCCACGATCGGCCGGCCTATTTCGTACGGCAGCCAAAGGGCGCGATGACCGTCAATGATGAATCGGAAAAAATCGAATTCACCATTTCCAATGAGTTGTTGCTTCTTTAGAAACGCTCCTGTATAAGGATCCATAAATACAGCTACAAAGTTGCGTGTACCATCCACGTTATAACCGAAGCCAACAGCTGCGGCGCCTTCTTTATTACTGTACGTAAGCCCCGTCGGTTTTACGTTCGGGAAATGCGCAGTGGCCGTGTCCAATAGCTGACTTGGGGGCACAAATGGTTTGTCCTGGGCTTCCACAAAGCGCCAGGGCTCCAATGCATCTTTAATTTCCTGTTCGAAGACATAAATACACCCGGTAATGCTGACGATGAACACGATAATTCCTGATGTAAGCCCCAGCCACAGGTGCAGCCAGTCATTAATCCTTCTTGCTATGCCGTCTGTTTTTTTGCTCTTGTATTTCATGTCGTCGTCGATGGAAAGGGCGAAGGGACTCACGAACGTCTTCGAAAGAAGACTTCGCGAGCCCTGTTACCAGTTTCTTAAAGCTTAAAAATGCCCGCGATAAAATTGGCTTCTACTTCGGCGCCTTTTGTAGCGCTAAACTTCTGTGTGTCTACTTTATAAATATTTATTTTTCCGGATTGAGCAATGGGAAGATAGATGTCATTGCCGTCTTTCAACGCCGAGAGCCTTCTTCCATCGCCTTTATGCTCCGGCAAGCCGGAAATATAGTTCACCGCCTTTGTGTTGAGATCAATCACTGCTGAACGCAGGGGATTGTCTGACCAGCGTTCCTGTTGGTCCCTTTCTGCGGAATTGATCTCGGCAAATGCCTTTCCATTTCCGAGGTATACCAGGTGCGTGGCATTAAACCCTTCGGTCGCTTCTTCGATGTCGAAGAAATACGTTTCGTCAAATTCAGTTTCGCCGTTTTTGATGCGGAGAATTCCAGACGGCTTCGTGCTCTGGCTATATCCGTTGGCCGGATTGGAATGCGAAACGGCATAAATATTTCCACTTTCATCCTGGATCAGACCGCTTTTGATATTGAATCCGCCGATTGGTCCGACACGTGTATCCGTGATCACCTTTTCGAATTCCAATTCCGGATAAGAGAACACTGCAACTTCCGCCTGATCTGTGTAGGCCGTTGCATACGTGTTGGGATCGCTGATGTAATAGCTCAGGAATAAATGGTTGCCGACGATCCGCATGCCTGAATAGGAAGGACCAACGAGTTCTGTGATGGCCGATACTTGTACGTCTTTCGGCTCGCCAACTTCGACGGTATTGGGGTTGAATGTGTGAAACGTAATGACATTTGAATTGGATGCCATCGTTACGGATACCAGTGCGCCGTCCGGGGCTTCGACTATGTCGGAGAGGCTGTTATTGAACGATACGTTGCCAACCTGTTTCAGGGTGCCGTCGGCGTTTTTCGAAATACCCACGACATTCACGTCGTCCAATCCTCCAATGCTGTAGATGGTTTTATCGATTTGGGTGAAGTCAAAATAACCGGGCTGCTCTATACCCTGGCCGGCTGCTGATAAGGTGCCGGTCATCACGTCTTCAAACGGCACGGTATAGTAAGTAAAAGTGTTATCGCTTCCTTGTATTGCCAATGATACTACAAAATCGCCAGTCTCGGCAACGGGGTCATTGTCGTCGTCGCAGGCACTTAGGAACAGGCCGCAACTAAGCAGGAGCATGGCGAATGCGTAATTTTTCATTTGTC
Source organism: uncultured Roseivirgaceae bacterium (assembly GCA_964393795.1). Taxonomy (GTDB): domain Bacteria; phylum Bacteroidota; class Bacteroidia; order Cytophagales; family Cyclobacteriaceae; genus Chryseosolibacter. The sequence goes on along the minus strand of CAYMWA010000073.1, from coordinate 13,046 downwards.
TAATCGAGATCATACAGGTATTAGTTATATGGGTTTACGTTAAAATTGATTCAGTTATTTACCAACCACATACCGGAGTTTCACATAGAATGCCCTTCCCGGTTTTTGCAAATAGAACTTATCGTAGAGTGCTTCATCGGTGATGTTACGACACTCCAATCCAAGATTGTATTTTCCGTCGCTTAAACTGTAGGTGAGCTCGACGTTGTGCGAGGATTGTTGAGGGATCACTTTCTTGCTGTCTTTGGATCCGTATTTCGCCCAGCTCAAAAAATATTCCTCATTGAAATTATAGAAGTAGTTGATGGCTAATGTCGAGGATTTAGTGAAGACGTCATGGAAGGTTGCACCCACTCGTGCATTACCAAAGAGGTACGGGGTGTTAGGCAGACGGAATCCTTTATTGAAATTGCGTTGATATCCGGCGTAATCATTAAAAACAAAATCGGCCTGATCCGTAATGTTTTGATAGGTGACGTTGGCACCGATATTCAAGAGCCATTTCCACTGGTAGTTTATCGCGCCCTCGACGCCTATGGTACGTACCTCTGCCAGGTTGCTATAGCTTGTCTCAGGTGTGGCTACCGTAACGACCTGATAGATGAGGTCCCTGGCATTTCGATAGGCAAGGCCACTTTCGATGGTGAACCGATGATCAGGCGTTAAGTCCAAACCAAACGAGGCACCAAAATTGAAATTATCACTCCGTTCGGGACCTAAGTCTGCGTTCGGTTGGACGAACAATCCATTTCCGAATATCTCATTTGCCCAAGGCATGCGGAATGTGTGTTCGTAAGACGATTTCAACTGAAGCTTTGGGAGTAGAAAATAGGAGGTCGCTATTCCGTAGCCCACGTTTTCCTTGGTGGCTTCATAAACATCCGTCCTTCTCGTCTCTTCACCGAAGTCATATTCCTTGCTTGTTGCGACATTCAGGATGTAGGCCTTTCCAAATACGGTTGTACTCCACCTGGAATTGTAGTCAAATTTGTAAGCCAGTCCCAACACGTGTTTGTTTAATGTATTTGGGAATTGGTTGGCGATATTGTTGGGGTGTTCGGAATCAAAAGTTTCTCTATAAAAATATTGGAAAGCGTAATTGAATGCCAGTGAGTGCTTCGGCGTAATCTCATACCCTAAATTCAACTGGTTAGTGAATTCCAGGTTATCCATAGTAATGTGATTCGTTTCACCGTTCTCGCCCTCTTCACCATTTGCGGGTATGGCTTCGCCCAGCCAGTTGTAATAGACACCCCGCAGCGTGTCGATATTCTGCATTTGCGTAATATTCAATGCACTGCGAAGACTCACGTCCAGGCCGTCAAACAGGAGGTTCTCTTTATTGTACTTCAGCGATGGAATCAGTGATTTGCTTTGCTGCATGATGCCACCGTAAGCCCTTGCCATGGTGGCGCCGTTCTGCACCTCTTTTTCATCGCCGGATACTATTGCTCCGACTAAAAGCTCATCTGCATACTCTTTATTAATGACACCAGCTTCGAAGCTTGCCATTCCGGAACGATAGGCATCATGAAACCGTTTGGCGTTGACTTGGCCCAAGACATTCCCGACCGGGTCCGTTAATGGTACACGCACCTCATAGTCGTTGTCGGAGTAATTGTAATTGAGGGTTCCTCTTACCGTAATTCCATTTCTATTCGTGCGCGATCCGTTTAAGGATATCCGGTGTGTATTGAAAGAGCCCGTTGCATAGGAGGCGTCAAAAAAGTTGCCATCTTCATTGGTTACAATATTGACAGCACCTCCTAAGGCATCCGTGCCCAACCATACGGGAACAACACCCTTGTAGACTTCAACGCGTTGAATGGAGTTTACGGGTATGCTGCTGAGGCCGAGGGAAGATCCGAAATTGTCCATCGGAATCCCGTTCAGGAAAAATTTCACCTGGTCGCCCGAGAAACCATTCAGTGAAAATGTCAGGTCCGAGCCCAGCCCGCCTTCTTCCAGGATTCGGACGCCAGGGATGCGATTGAGAATCCCCTTTGCATCTGCAATACTGTTTGATAGCTCCCTGGCGGAGACTGCGGATACTGTGTAAGCCTGTGCGTTAACTTCATCGCTGACGGATTTTGCGATTACCTCGACTTGATCTAATTCGACAACCTCTTCCGTCAGGTTAATATTCACTTCGAGTGCTTCACCCGGGGTGACCAATACGTCGATTTCACTGCTTCGATATCCGATATAGCTTGCGACAAGCCGATACCTTCCGGAGGCAACACCTGTGATCTCAAACTGCCCTTGCAGATCAGTTGCTGCGCCTCTGGTGGTTCCTTTTAACATGACAGTCACGCCTGGCAGCGCGGCTCCGCTGACGGTGATTTTTCCGAATACACGCCCCGATTCCGGGCCTTGAGCAAACGAAGCCTGGCAAATACAGAGCAGTAGGAGAAGGACGAACCGCATTACAATTTAGAATCGTTATAAATGATGGCAAATGTAAGCGACTTCGGCCGTGAAATGAAACTTATTTGGACTAATTCTAATTAAAATTGCCGCTTCTTGGGGCACAAACCGGTATGGCGACGTATTCAACACGGGGTTCGCACCCGACGCTATTAATATTGACCGCTTATCGGCGTTCTGTCCTTATTCAGCCGTCATCCTGAGCGAGGCAGGTGCGCAGGAAAGCGCGAGCGAAGGACCCCCTGAGGCAAGGTGCTCACCGGCGACCAGATTTTCTCGCCGCGCCTCTGGCAAAAGCGCTGGCTTTTTGGTAACATATGTTCAAATCATCACTTTTATGATCAGACAAACCTTAACGGCTGTTATGATAAGCGGTATGATGCTCTTTGCCATTCCCGACGTGGCGGGACAGGAAAAAGAGCGAACGAAAATAGACGAACAATATAAGTGGGACCTCACTGACCTGTATGCGTCCGAGGAGACGTGGAGATCCGCGCGGGAGGAACTCAAGAAAAGGCTTCCAGCCGTGGAGGAGTTCAAAGGTACTTTGGCTGAATCCCCGAACCAGCTCTTGTCATGCCTTGATCTCATGAATGACATCTATAAAGAGTTCGGCAGGCTTCGAAGTTACGCGGGGATGCATTTCGACGAGGACACGCGGGTATCGAAATACCAGTCAATGAAGTCGGAAATGCAGCAACTGGGTACCGAATTCAATTCCACGGTGGCTTTCGTCGAGCCGGAGATTCTGGACATTGATCAGGATAGAATAGAAAAATTCCTCAAGGAAAATGAAGCGCTTGGCGTCTACCGAAAATACTTGTCGGATATAGCCAGGCTACGGGAACATACGGGAACTGAATCAGAAGAGAAAATAATCGCCGCCGCGGGTCTTATCGCCAGCACACCGTCGGATATTTTTAGCTTGTTTTTCAATGCCGATTTTCCCTTCCCGGAGATAACACTTTCCGATGGTAAAAAGGTAGAACTTGATCAGTCGGCATTCAGCCTGTACCGTGCCTCCTCAAACCGTGAGGATCGCATCAAGGTCTTTAAAGCATTCTTCGGGAAGATAGACGACTATCAAAGGACTTTCGGCGCTCAGCTCTATGGCGAAGTAAAGAAGAATATGTTTTTTGCAAGGGTGCGGAAGTACGGCTCCGCCCTGGAGGCTTCGCTGGATGTGAACAAGATTCCTGTGCAGGTATACCACAACCTTATTGAGAACGTGAATGAGAATCTTCCCACGTTCCACAGGTACCTCAATCTAAGAAAGAGGATATTGGGCGTGGACGAGCTACACTATTACGACCTGTATGCTCCACTGTTGAAAAATGTCGAGCTGAAGTATTCTGTTGCGGAGTCGAAGAAGAACATACTGGCGTCGCTTGAGCCGATGGGAGTGGAGTACACGGATGCTGCAACACGCGCCTTTGACGAACGATGGATCGACATGTTCCCAACGGAAGGAAAACGACCGGGCGCCTATTCAAACGGTTCGGCCTATGATGTTCACCCCTACATTCTGATGAACTACAACGGGAAATACGATGACATGAGTACGCTTACCCATGAGTTGGGGCATGCCATGCAAAGTTATTTCTCTAATAAGCACCAGCCTTTTCCGTTAGCCAATTATCCGATATTCGTTGCCGAAGTTGCATCGACGTTCAATGAAGCGCTGCTCGTCGACTACATGCTTAAGAATATCAACGATGACGAACTAAGACTTTCTATTCTGGGGAATTATCTGGAAGGAATCAAAGGAACCGTTTTCCGGCAGACGCAATTTGCGGAGTTTGAGTTGAAGATACATGAACGGGCGGAAAATGGGGAGGCCCTTACCGGCGAACGATTCAATGAAATATATTACGACCTTGTGAAGAGGTACTATGGGCACGACAAGGGTGTTTGCATTGTAGACGATGAAATAAAAGCGGAGTGGGCGTACATCCCCCACTTCTATTACAACTTTTACGTCTATCAGTATGCGACATCGTTTACGGCCTCCGCTGCATTATCCGAACAGGTGTTGGCAGGAAACAACGATGTTACTGCCAAGTATTTGAAGTTCCTGTCGGCGGGTGGTTCTGATTACCCCATTGAACTGCTTAAACTTGCCGGTGTCGATATGACCACCTCAGAGCCCTTTTCGCTCACCATGCAAAAGATGAACAGGGTCATGGATGAAATTGAAGAGATACTGCAGCGAATGAGTCGGTAGGTGAGTGCGCGGGGGGTACTTATGGTGAGTTTTCGCCGAGCATCGCGCGTGGTATCCGGTGATCGGTCGTTCACAAGATGAACGCCATCACAAAAGAAACGACCATAAACTCGCTCAGCGAGACGCGCAGATGTTTTAGTGCCAGCGTGATCTGGTTCTCAACGGTTTTGTGAGAAAGACTAAGCTCTTCTGAAATTTCCTTTATAGTCTTATTTTGGTGCCTGCTCATTTTGAATATCTCCTGGCAGCGCTTGGGTAGGTGCTCAAGACTTTTTTCGACCGCATTTTCCAGTTCACGTAAGTTGACAGTCTGCTCATTTGAATTGTCTGTTTCCGAGGAACGGAGAGAAAGAAACTCTTGCAGGTAAGCCGATCGCAGCTTGCTGGTCTTGATGTGGCGAATGATCTGGTACCTGAGGGACGCATACAGATAGCCGGATAACGACGTATGGAAAACGATCTGCATCCTTCGCGTCCATAGTGAAACAAAGATGTCCTGGGTGATCTCGAAAGCAACATCGTCAGCGTTTATTCTGTTAAACGCGTATCGGTACAGTTTTTCCCAATAGCGTTCATAGATTTCGCTAAATGCGTCATCACTCCCGCTTGTGAGAAGCGCGCACAGTTCCTCGTCACTATGGTTGATCAGCCGTTTGATAGACCTTTACTTTAAACGTTCCGCACAAAAGTTTACTCTTCATTTAGTCGTTCCCATATCGCGACGCCTCAAGCGTTACGGGAAGAGTTTGACCTTAAAGATATGCTTTTATCCCCAAATCCCAATGTCATTAACGTATGCTCCGCTGTCCTCTTCTCCTTTAGGAAAGGATTGAGGTGAGGTCATTAAAAAGTGCTTAAGTTAATGACATTGCCCCCAATCCGAAAAATACGGATGCCGTGGCGAATTTAAAAAAGTAAAAAAATGAGCGGTGCGTATGGGTGTATGAGTCGCCTTAGGATACTTCTGGATTGTAACATTATGTGACAACGCTGCCGGACCCTGCCGTGATGCGTTGCGGGGCAGGGAGTGCCCGGGCACGGACGGAAAGGGGCATGATGTTGCGATGGTTAAAAATATTTTGAGAATGACTGAACCCGAGTTTATTGATTTGCTAGTTCGCTTTGAAAGAGGTCAATGTACAACCGAAGAGGAGCGGCTGGTGGAAAAGTGGCTGGGTTCTCCCGGAAAAGGAAAAGTGCCTTTTAGAAATGAAGAACAAAGAAGTCAGATAAAAAGGGCCCTATACGAAGCCGTTCTACGCAAGGCGGGTCA
>CAYMWA010000073.1:0-7022 GCA_964393795.1 uncultured Roseivirgaceae bacterium | reverse complement strand
CGACCGAACCGAAGCCATCGATCACGAGGTGGTTCCGGACGGGATACCGAATTGCCGCCGCGGTTATTCTCGTTGCTTTGGCGGCCTACGGCACTACGCGCTATTTTCAAGCGCTTGAGTCTGCCAGGTATGCCGTTGTTGAAGCGAGCTCGGGTGAGAAAATCGTTAAAGTACTTCTCTCCGATGGTAGCATCGTTTGGCTCAAGCCCAACAGCGTATTGGAATACCCAAAAGTGTTCAGGCCCGAAGGGGAACGGATGTTGACGCTCCGTGGCGAGGCATTGTTTGAAGTCGAAAAAAATCCGAGGCAGCCTTTCATTGTAAGAGCAGGTGAACTCACCGCGACAGTGCTCGGCACAAGCTTCAACATCAAGGCAGCGCACAAGCAGATTGAGGTTGTTGTGCTGACCGGTAAGGTATCCTTGTCCTCCACTACAGACGAGCACGGTGTTGTGGTGCTGCAGGATGAAACTGCCGTCTATCATGAGGACAGCAAGATACTGGCGAAAGTGCTGAAGCCCGTTGATGCTCCTGTTCAAAAGGCAATCATTTCCGGTACTCAGTATGATATGGATTTCAATAATATCGCTATGAGCGAGGTCATTCAGCGAATTGAAGGAAAATTCGATGTGAAGGTAACTACCACCGATGCTAGTCTCGGAAACTGTGTGATCACGGCGGACCTGACCGGACAGTCTTTGTCAAAAACCCTCGACATTATTTCTGCCGCCCTTGCCGTAAGCTATACGATAGACGATAAAGACGTCGTGACGCTGGAGGGTAAGGGATGTCAGTAGCGACACTTTGATTAACGAAACACAAACCCAACCCGTCTATGGAAGAAAAAAAATACCAGGATTCCGGCTAACGACTTTAGCCACGGCACGTATCGAGACCGGGAACGGCCGAGATATGCAGATAGAAAAGAAAGCAGGGCTGCTGTGAACAACCCTGCCCATACTATCCGGTCCGGAACAAGGTTCCGGACAGACATAAGTTCAATTGTCTCAATCCGTCGAAGACTTTCGACAATTAAACTATTCAAAAATATGCAAAAAATTGTACTGGACGAAGTCTGGAACAGAAGTTATTTCATCGACCTGTTCCAGCGGAGGAGTTCGAAGCTGATATTCAAGTTTATGCGCATCACGCTGTTACAGGCAACTATCGCAATGACGCTTTGTGGCGTGGGACTGGCTCGTGATAATTACGGTCAGGATATTCTTGATAAAGAAGTGAGCCTGAAATATGATAACGTTACACTGGAGGAAGCGCTCTCTGGAATCTCGAAACAGGTATCGGTTAAGTTTGCCTACAGTGGAAGCCTGGTTAATCTCGATGACCGGATCACCGTGAAGGTGTCAGGGAAGCGACTCGGTGAAGTCCTCAAGGAGCTACTGACGCCACGTCAGATTGCGTACGCCGTGAGGACTGACTACATCGTGCTAACGCAGCATAGGGAACGCAGTAGTGGCGTATCGGACGAGAGGACGCTGCCATGGATCGTTGACCAAAATCCAGGAATCATAAGCGTTTCGGGACGTGTCACAGATGCTTCCACTTTTGAAACGCTACCGGGAGCGACCATTATCGAAAAAGGAACAAGCAACGGCACAACGACTGATGCCGACGGCCGCTATCAGATCAACTGCGACGAAGCGGCAACGCTGGTCGTTTCCTTTGTCGGCTATCAGTCCCAGGAGATACTGGTCAACGGACGAACAGCTATCGACATACAGGTTGTCCGCGACTTTGAACAACTTGACGAAGTAGTTGTTGTGGGATATGGAACACAGAAGAAAGTTAACCTGACGGGTGCAGTGGATCAGGTTACTGCAGATCAATTGGAGACAAGGTCTGTTGCCAACGTTGGCCAGGCGCTTCAGGGTGTCGTTCCGAATCTTAACATTACCTTCAGTGACGGCAATCCGGTGAAGGATCCATCTTTTAACATCCGGGGCGGCACATCGTTTTCAGGCGGTAGTTTCAAGAGCGGATCTCCGTTGATTCTTGTTGACGGCGTTCCTATGGAGATTAACAACCTGAACCCGACTGATATTGAAAGCATCTCTGTGCTAAAGGATGCAGCTTCTGCAGCCATCTATGGCGCGCGGGCCGCATATGGGGTGATCCTCGTCACCACCAAAAAGGGGAACAGGAATTCGGCCCCGAAAATTTCCTTTTCATCGAGTTACCAGATACAGCAGCCGATCAACAAGCCCAACATGATCAACTCGGTAGAGTATCAGGAAGCATTGATCAATGCGCAGATACTGGAAGGCGGCACTGCTTCATCGGATGATATTTTTAAGCTCGAGCGCGTTCGCGAATACTTTGAGAATCCCGGGACAGCGCCGAGCTATTATGTAGCCGGGGGCACAAACATCTGGGTGGCGAATGTTGATCCGTGGGATGAGTTTCTCAAAGACTCGGCTCCTCTTAAGAATCACTTTCTATCGATTTCAGGCGGAAGCGCGAACAGCAATTACTATGCGTCTGTCGGATTCAGAGACCAGGAAGGATTAGTTGCATTAGGGGACGATTATCGCAAGACCTACAATGCGACCGTCGGACTTTCCACGGACGTCAACAAATGGCTCAACCTGAGTACCAACCTTTTGTATACGCGCTCAGATGCCAAGCGTCCACACGGACAGGGCGGCTACTCGGCGTATTCGGATGGCTACTTCGAATTCCTGTCGCGGATTGGATGGCGAAACCTCATGAGCCCCCGGTTCACGCCGGAAAGTTCACCCGTCGGCGTGATGCCGACACACTCTTCGCTAAATGCATTTTTGTACGACGGGAACATCACCACGCAAAACTCGAACCTGTTGATGAAGATCGAGGCCAACGTCAAGTTGATGGAGGGCCTGAGTTTCAAGACAAACTACGCATTCAGAACAATCGATGAGAACCAGAAGATGTTCCTTCCACTTGTAGAGCGGATTGAAAAGTCGTGGGAGCCGTTTGTAGAGGGATTCAGCACCATGAGCCGTACATTTTCTGCAAGCAACTACAGTGTGCTCAATGCGTACTTTGATTTTTATAAGACGGTCAACAGCAAGCACGATTTTTCCGCTGTGGCGGGATTTAATCAGGAGGTATCCAAACACAGAAGTCTGACGGCGCAAGGGAATGACCTTGTTACCGATGCCGTACCCGCGCTGAAACTGTCTACGGGCGCCCAAAGCTTTTCCGACAACGAATCTCACTGGTCAATCCGGGGTGCGTTTGTGCGGTTGAATTACATTTTTGATGATCGCTACCTGTTTGAAATGAACGGGCGATATGACGGGACGTCGAAATTTCGCCAGGGCAGCAGGTTCAAATTCTTTCCGTCGTTTTCCGCAGGATGGAGAATATCCGAGGAAAGCTTTATGGAGGACCTGAAGACCACCGTCTCCAACCTCAAGGTGCGGGCGTCATACGGAAGCCTGGGCAATCAGGATGTTGCGAACTACGCCTACATTGCTTCTTATGGATTAATTCCTCAGGTGGCGTACCTGATGAACGGGGAAAGGCCAATCGGAATAACATCGCCAGGACTTGTAAGCTCCGATCTGACGTGGGAGACGGCAACAACCATTGACTTCGGTGCAGACATTACGTTGTTAGATAAGCTTACTGCCACCTTCGATTGGTACAAGCGAACCACTAGTGACATTCTTACGACTGCTGAGAAACTTCCCTCCGTACTCGGAACGGGTGTACCCAACCAGAACACCGGTGTAATGGAAACCAAAGGATGGGAGTTGTCGACCTCATGGCGCGACGCACTGCGCAATGGCCTGCAGTACGATGTGTCACTTGTATTATCAGACACACGCTCCGAAGTGGTAGAGTTCTTAGGAAACCCCGAAAAGATTATTTCGTCGCTATACGAAGGGAAGCAAATGGGCGAGATCTGGGGGTTACAAACCCAGGGAATTTTCCAAACCGCCGAAGAAATTTCGGATGCCGCCTCGCAACAACAGATCGATGGTGGTGTATGGCGGCCCGGAGATGTTCGTTATGCTGACCTTAGCGATGACAAGCAAATCACCAGAGGCAACAATACGGTGGGCAATCCCGGCGATCAGAAGATCATCGGGAATTCCATGCCGAGATATCAGTTCGGCGTCAATGCGAATGTAGCCTGGAAGAATTTCGACTTTAATATGTTCTGGCAAGGCACCGGAAAGCGCGATTACTGGTCAGGTAGCTACCTGTACTGGGGCTTGATCAGAGGCACCAACATACACGGTGGGATAGGAACGCCGGAGGTCTACTATGACAGCTGGACGCCTGAAAGAACGGATGCTTTTTTCCCTGCGTTTAAACCGGCGTTGAAGAACATGCAAGTTCAATCCCGATACTTGTTGAACGCATCCTTCCTCAGAATGAAGAATGTGACGCTGGGCTATACCCTGCCCATGCATATCACTGAGCGCATTCACTTCAGCAAGGTAAGGGTCTACGCCTCGGGTTTCAATCTGGCGACCTTCAGCAAGGTTCCCGACTTTATGGACCCCGAAAACATGGATGATGCCTACCCGCTCTTGCGGTCCTATACCATGGGCTTCCAGGTTACCTTCTGACGTAAGAACGCTTAAACACAGATCATTATGAAACTTAGATATATTCTGATATTGATACTTGTCATCGTTCTTCCTTCGGGTTGTGATGATGACTTTATGGAGCGCTATCCACTGGACCAGATTTCCGATCAGAACTTCTGGAAAAGTGAATCCGACCTGAAGCTGTATGCGAACTCGTTTTACGGTACCTATATTGAGGGGTTTGACAACTCGCTTGGCGTTCGGCAACCCTGGGGATACAAAGGCTCGCGCATTCCCTATGCCGATTTACATTCCGATAATGCAGTGCCCGAAGACCAGTCAATCGTTAGGATGGTCAACGGCAGCTATATCCTTCCGACTTCCGCTGGAAGCGGGGGATGGAATTGGGCCAACGTGCGCGGACTGAATTACTTCCTTGCCAACTATCATCGGGCCGATATTGCCGAGAACATCCGGAACATTTACGTCGGCGAGATTATGTTCTTCAAGACGTTAGAGTACTTTGAAAAAGTGAAACTGTTTGGAGAAGTTCCGTGGTATCATACTCCCCTCCAGACGAACTCGGAGGAACTGTATGCTCCGAGGACACCGAGAGCCGAGTTGATGGATTCCGTGCTTATGACAATAGACAAGGCTATTGCATATCTTCCCGAAAAGGGTCTTGAAGCAGACGGGCGTATTAATAAGGACATGGCGTTGTTGGTCAAGGCTCGGGTTTGCCTGTTCGAAGGAACATTCCGGACGTATCATACGGACCTTGGTCTTGACGCTGAAAAATTCCTTCAGGAAGCAGTGGACGCCAGTGAAGAGTTGATGACTTCGGGTACCTATGCGTTATGGTCTACAGGCGATCCTGAGAATGACTATCACGATCTGTTTATTCAGAATGACTACGCGAATAATCCGGAGATCATCCTTTACAAGAAATACAGTCCGGGTCTTCTGGGTCATGGCTTTCTGCGGTACTTCCTCTGGAACCAGGGCGAAAACGTGGTGGGTCTCTCCAAGTCGCTCGTGGAGGAATATCTGTGCATAGATGGATTACCGCCTTCCATCAGCCCTGAATTTTTGGGTGACGGAAGTATTCTCACAGAGTTGGCGCAGCGCGATCCGAGGTTGACACAAACAGTATCCTATCCCGGTGAATATGCATTGAACCCTGACATCACGGGGTCATTCCTGGCAAGGGGGAAGGGGTTCAATGGCAAGATGCCCGGTATCAGAGGCACGGGAGAAGAATTTCCTTCGCCTACCGGGTACTGGCCGATCAAGTTTTGGAAGAACGATCCTGCAGAGGCTAACGCATTTCAGACGGGCACCATGCCGTGCCCTGTATTCCGATATGCAGAGGCGCTGTTGATCAATGCCGAGGCGCATGCCGAACTGGGAACGTGTACGCAGGCGGTCCTGGATGCTACCATCAACAAACTGCGCGCCCGTGCTGGAATGCCGGATTTGCAGTTGGCAGATGTTCCGGCAGATCCGGAAATGGATGGAAAGTATTCCACGTATGTCGGTTATGTCCCCACACCTTTGATTCGCGAGATCAGGCGCGAGCGTCGCGTGGAATTGGCCTGGGAAGGCGCACGCTGGGATGATCTGGTTCGGTGGAAGGCAGGCGGCCTGCTTACCGTTCCCGAGGCGATACTGGGAATCAAATTCAATCAGGACGAGTATCCCGGCGTAGACGCAGGGTCAGACGTTTACCTTAGTGACGACGGCTACCTCGCACCTTACAAGAACTCGTTGCCGGGTGGCAGGTCATTTGAAGAACCGAAGCAATACTATTTCCCCATTCCCACGGAGGAACGTGTCATGAACCCCAACCTTGCACAAAGCCGCGGATGGGATACCAACTAAGCACGTAACACCACTATTCAATAATAATTATTGTACGGTGCCTGAGGGTACTTCCGGCTGAGCAATCGCCCGGAAGTACCTCATCAGGGCCGAACAAGGACACCACGGGTGCCCAAGTAAAACTTTGACCAAATACCACTATGCACAAGATCAATAAAATGACGAATTGTTATACCACCAAACTGTGGGTGCTTGTTGCCCTGCCATTACTATTGGCCACGCCACTCTCCGCACAACCGAGTCTACAAAGTCAGATAGAACAGGTAAACCACCTGTTGTGGACTAAATATATAGACCAATACGGAATAGTAAACGACTTTGTCGGTGAGCGGCCCACGCCGTTTGACTGTCGTCTGTCACGTCCAAACGCATTTGGATGGTGGACACCAATCGAAGACGGTGCGTTTTTTACCGGAATGTATTTGATTGCCGCCACCAAAAGGGCAGCGTTGACCGGGGCGGATGTCGACAAGGACAAAGCCAGAATTCTGGCGCAGGGACTTCTTAAATGCTCGTCAGTATCTGACGTGCCTGGGTTTATCTCGCGCGGTGTCAGTACGGATGGGAAGACCTATTTTCCCATCGGTTCTAACGACCAGA
>CAYMWA010000072.1:10977-17586 GCA_964393795.1 uncultured Roseivirgaceae bacterium | reverse complement strand
ATACCCGTACCTTTGCGGCTAATTTTCAATTGACTATGATCGCAGTAGATAATCTCTCCCTCCAGTTTGGTAAGCGTGTACTTTTTGACCAGGTGAACATGAAGTTCAGCGGCAATAATTGCTACGGCGTGATCGGGGCGAACGGCGCGGGTAAGTCGACCTTTCTGAAGATTCTCGCCGGCGATATTGATCCGACTTCCGGACACGTAAGCATAGAACCCGGCAAACGCATGGCCGTTTTGCGTCAGAACCACTATCAGTTTGACGAAGTTTCCGTGCTCGACACGGTGATGATGGGCCACAGCAAACTCTGGAACATCATGAAGGAAAAAGATGCCATCTATGCAAAGCCTGACTTCAGTGAAGCCGATGGTATCAAGGCATCTGAACTGGAAGCGGAATTCGCGGAAATGGACGGCTGGAACGCTGAATCTGACGCGGCCGCCCTCCTCAGCGGCCTCGGCATCACCGAAGGCGACCACCTCAAACTCATGAAGGAACTGAGTGGAAACCAAAAGGTGCGCGTGCTCCTCGCCCAGGCCATCTACGGAAATCCTGACATCCTCATTCTCGACGAGCCGACCAACGACCTCGACATCCATACGATCACATGGCTTGAAGATTTCTTACTTGAGTTCAAAAACACTGTTATCGTCGTGTCGCACGACCGTCACTTCCTTGATACGGTCTGTACCCACATCGTCGATATCGACTTCAAGGCCATCCGCCTGTTTACCGGGAACTACTCCTTCTGGTATCAATCGAGTCAACTCGCGCTTGTTCAGCGGTCGGCCGCCAACAAGAAAGCCGAAGAAAAGAAAAAGGAATTGCAGGAGTTCATCGCCCGCTTCAGCGCCAACGCGTCGAAATCGCGCCAGGCAACGAGTCGCCGGAAGCTGCTGGAAAAAATTACTCTTGACGACATCCAACCTTCCACGCGACGCTACCCCGCCATCATCTTTCAGCAGAAGCGCACCGCCGGCGACCAGATACTGCAGATGGAAAACCTCAGCTACAGTGATGGCGACGTCACATACTTTAAAGACCTCGATGTCTTTGTCAACAAAGGCGACAAGATCGCCTTCCTCAGCAAGGACAGCCTCGCCACAACGTCCCTTTTCAAGGTGCTCGCCGGTGAGCTGAGTCCGACAACCGGTGAATATGCATTCGGTCAGACCATCACCTCGGCGTACCTTCCGGCAAACAATGAAAAGTACTTTCAGTCGGACGACAACCTGATCGACTGGCTGCGACAATTCGCCGAAGACGAAAATAAGGACGAAGTTTACATCCGCGGATTCCTCGGAAAAATGCTTTTCTCCGGCGAAGAAGTGTTCAAGAAATGCAACGTCCTTTCGGGAGGCGAAAAAGTGCGCTGCATGATCTCACGGGTGATGCTCGCGGGCGCCAACCTGCTCATCCTCGACGAGCCCACCAACCACCTCGACCTGGAATCCATCACCGCGTTCAACAACGCATTGAAAGACTTCCCGGGCACCGTGCTGTTCACGTCGCACGACCATGAGTTTACCCAAACCGTCGCGAACCGCATTATCGAGATTAGCCCGAATGGATTCATCGACAAACTCATGACGTATGATGAGTACATCGAGAATGAAAAAGTGGCAGAGCAGAAAGAAGCGCTATAGCTGCACAAAATATTCCCCCTTCTTCACTAAACAATCCGAACAGTTGCCTAAATTAGGCGAAAGAAAAGTGTCTTCACAGGTAACTTGAAAACCAAACGGATTAAACCATCTCTAAAACCAAAGTAAGCTATGGCAAAAAAAGTAAAGAAAGCTGCGAAAAAATCAGCGAAGAAGGCAGCCGGGAAATCTGCTAGAAAGTCGGCGAGAAAAGGTGCAAAGAAGGTAGCAAAAAAATCAGCGAAGAAGGCAGCGAAAAAATCAGCAAAGAAAGCCACACGGGCCACGGCGAAGAAATCGCCCAGGAAGGCAGCGAAAAAGTCTGCAAAGAAAAGCGCGAAGAAAACTGCAAAAAAGGCCGTGAAGAAAGCCGCACCGAAGAAGAAGTCGGCCGCGCGCAAAGCTGCACCCCGGAAGGCTGCGCCGAAAAAGAAAGTGGCAGCAAAAAAAGCGGCGCCCAAAAAAGCAGCACCGAAAAAGAGAATCGTCAAGCGCAAGCCCGCCACCCCGGCGCCGGCACCAACCCCTACCCCTTCCGTGGCGCCTGTCGTTCAGCCCTCCCTGTTCGGCAGTGTCACCCCGTCGGATCAGGCCGACACCAATTTGAGTGAAGGCAGTTTCGGCAATGGTGGCAACAACGGTGGTAATGGTAACGGTGACACGGATAGCAACGGAGATTCCGGCGAGCACCATTCAAACATGTAAACGGCACGGTCAAAGCCGACGCCAGTCTGCAGATGACAGGGCAAACCCGATGCATCAGGCGGCCGAACGCGTTTCGACAGCCCGATCAGGTCGGCTGACCCATTCAGGATAATTCAAGGGACGTGAGGCATCGCGCCCCTTTTTTATTGCAACAAGACGCTTCTGTATTTCCGGGGATTGCGCAGCACTGTGGCTACGCCTTTCGAGACGGATCCGAGAGGAGTGTCGTCAATGTTTACGGGCAACTTCAATTTCCGTTGAAGCCGGTCCTGTAGCCCGCGCAACTGTGCGTTGCCGCCCGTAATGTACAAGCCGCTCCCATAAATATCGGACGCGAGCTCAGGCGGACAGGTTTCCAGCGTCTGGATAATGCCTAATTCAACGGCGCTCATCGACTTCTCCAGGACGTCTGCTATCTCGCGGTGGTCTACCTTGCGGATGACCGGAAGGCCGCGCAAGAGTTCTTTTCCCTTCACTTCCATCGGCGGCGGCGGATCGTCGAGGTCACCCATCACCGCGCCGACATGGATCTTTACCTGTTCGGCAGTCTTGATCCCGATCGACATGTTATATTGCTTGCGAAAGTAGTGGCGGATGGTCTCATCCATCGAATCGCCGGCCACTTTGATCGATTGGAAGCATGCAATCCCCGAAAGGGAAATCACCACAATTTCCGTGATGCCGCCCCCCATATCGATCACCAGTTTTCCTTCCGGTTCCTGGATGTTCAGTCCCATACCCAACGCTGCGGCCAGCGGCTCGAACAGGAGCCAGAGGTTTCGGGCGTTCAGTGTTTCCAGCGCATTTAACAACGCGCGGCGCTCCACATGGGTGGTGGAGTACGGCACCCCCGAGATCACATCGCCATATCCGCTGAGGAGCGACTTCTCGCCATACGCTTGTTGCATCAGTGCTTGCAGCATCTTCGCCGCCGAGTCATAGTCTGCAATGACTCCGCCCTTCATCGGCTTGACCGGACGATATTCCTTATGGGTCTTTTCGAACATGGTGTAGGCCTGCGTACCCACCGCGCACACATTGGTGCGGTTTGCATCGAGGACAATGTAGGAAGGTTGGTCGACCAGTAGCCGGTCCGGATCCCGTACGACCGTATTCGTATTGCCCAGGTCGATGGCAAAACTCTTCTTCCTGAAAAAATCAAATCTCACCATGTTCTGTAAGGAGGGGTTCTTCATCTCAAATATCGCAACTTCGGGCATCCGGTTCAAAATACGGGTAATTAATCAGTTTGTCATGACCAAAGCCACGCCGCACATGTTGTTTAGTAACACTGTTTCGTCCGCCGGGGTTTCAACACACTTGTGCGCAAATTCCAAAACAAATCAGAGACTCCCGCGACAAATGGCAGAAAAAAAATACATGGATTGGAATGCGTCCACAGTCGACGGTCCACAGTCCACTGAAGCGTGCTGCCAGAGCTCGATAAGAGGCGCCCCTGCAACTTGCAACCTGCAACTTGCACCTCCACCCTGCACCCTTCTCGAAATTTATCCGTAGCTTCGCACCGGCAGTCTTGTTGGCTGTCTCGAAACCACTAACAAACATAAATCCCATGAACAACCGCAGATTCCTGCCCTTGATTGTTGTTGCCGTAATCGCCCTTTTCGTGGTGCTCGGCTTGTCTTCCAGCATTTTTTACACCGTCGGTGCCACACAGCGGGCTGTCGTATTTTACAAATTCGGGGCCGGCCTGGAGAAGGACAACGTCATTCGGCCGGGCGTTCACATCAAGGCGCCGTGGAATGAGGTATTCGTCTACGATGTTCAGGAAACTGCTGAAGGCGAGAACATGGATGTGCTCGACAAGAATGGTCTCTCCATCCACGTCGACGTCACCGTGCGCTTCAAACCCATTCCCGACAAGATTGGTTACATCTATGAGAAATTCAACCTGGATTACATCAACGTGCTCGTCATCCCTGAAGTACGCTCTACGGTGCGCCAGGTGATGGGCCGCTTCACCGCCGAGGAGATCTATTCCACCAAGCGTGCCGAAGTTGAAGACGCCATCAAGAACGAAGCGGAGGCCATCCTGCACGAGAACAACGTGACCATGGTCGCGCTGCTGATCCGCTCGATTACCCTTCCCGACCAGATTCGCGTCGCCATTGAAAACAAGTTACAGCAACAACAGGAGGCGCTTGCCTACCAGTTCCGCCTTGACAAGGAACGCAGCGAGGCTGAGCGAAAGCGCATCGCCGCCGAAGGAGAGTCGCGCGCCAACAACATCATCAACAATAGCCTGACGAGCAACCTGCTAAAGATGCGCGGCATCGAAGCGACACTCGAACTGGCGAAGTCGCCTAACGCAAAGGTAGTCGTGATCGGCGCGGGTGATGACGGAATGCCGTTGATACTTGGAAATAATTAATGAGTTGCCGGCCGGTCCCTGAGCCTGTCGAAGGGCCAGTTGCCGGTTGCCGGTTTGTTCAAGTTGGGCCCACTGTTGGAACGTAAGCGTTTATATCAACCTCGCTCTACCCAACCGTGGACCGTGGACCGTCGACCGTGGACCATTCAACGTCTCACCAAAAATCCCTATATTTAAAATTCCGCTATTGCTTTTGGCAATTGGTCCCTAGCCGTTAGTTTTGGCAGCGAAAGCGGCTTTTCGGAACGGTGATGGCGGAGCTGCACAATCGATATAGAGAGAAGTAAATTTGTAATGACATGTCCAGAACAGCAGAATTGATTATTGACGGAAAATCGTATAACCTTCCCGTGATAACCGGCTCCGAAGGCGAGATAGCGGTGGATATTAGTGATCTCCGCCAAAAAGCGAAGGTGATTACGTTAGACCCCGGCTTTAAGAATACTGGCTCAACCACGAGCGCAATTACATTCCTTGACGGAGATAAGGGCGTTCTTCATTACCGCGGATACCCCATCGAAGAGCTGGCCGAAAAATCGAATTTCGTTGAAGTTGCATACCTTCTCATCTACGGCCACCTGCCCACGGCGGACGAACTCGCCGCGTTCCGGCACGATATCAAGACACACACCCTTGTGCATGAGGATACCAAGAAGATTCTTGATGGTTTCCCGTCCACAGCCCATCCGATGGGCGTTGTAGCCTCGCTTTTCTGCTCCCAGACCGCCTTCTATCCCGAATCACTGGACCCCAACCGCCCCTCCGCCGATATCAACCTCAGCATCATCCGGGCCCTTGCCAAGATGCCGACCTTTGCCGCCTGGGCGTACAAGAACTCGGTGGGCCATCCGGTCAACTATCCCGACAATAACCTTACGTATACCGCACGGTTCCTTAAGATGATGTTCAGCCTTCCGGCGGAAGAATTCGAAGTAGACCCGGTCGTCGCTGACGCACTCGACAAGCTGCTGATCCTTCACGCCGACCACGAACAGAACTGCTCAACATCGACGGTCCGCATCGTCGGCTCATCGAAGGCCAGCATCTACTCCGCCATCTCCGCGGGTATCAATGCACTATGGGGACCGCTGCACGGAGGCGCCAACCAGGAAGTCATCCTCATGCTTGAAAAAATCAGAAAAGATGGCGGCGATACCAACAAGTGGGTAGAAAAAGCAAAAGACCGGAGCAGCGGCTTCCGCCTGATGGGCTTTGGCCACCGGGTGTACAAGAACTTCGACCCCCGCGCAAAGATCATCAAGCGCGCCGCCGACGACGTGCTCAAGAAACTCGGCATCAACGACCCTGTTCTCGAAATCGCGCTCAAGCTTGAAGAAGCCGCCCTGAAGGATTCATATTTCGTTGAGCGCAAACTGTACCCGAACGTCGACTTCTATTCAGGCATTATCTATCGCGCCCTGGGCATCCCGGTTGAAATGTTCACCGTGATGTTTGCCCTCGGACGCCTTCCGGGATGGATCGCACAGTGGAAAGAAATGCACGAGAACAAAGAACCCATCGGACGCCCCCGCCAGATCTATACAGGTGAGACGCGCCGGCCTTATGTTCCGCTGGAGAAACGGTAGAATGCGTGTTCAATGCATTTAAACCTGCATTCAAGATGGCACTTCAAGACCAGTTCCAATCCGCTGTTACCCGCTCGCGCGAGCTGACGTCCCGTCCTTCCAACGAGGACCTGCTGCGACTGTATGCCCTTTACAAACAAGCGACCGAAGGTGAGGTGTCCGGCGAACGCCCCGGGGGTTTTGACTTTAAAGCGATCGCGAAATATGACGCCTGGGCGGAGGTGAAAGGGAAGACGAAAGAAGAGGCCATGAAGGATTATGTTGAGCTGGTGGATCGGCT
>CAYMWA010000072.1:1297-10877 GCA_964393795.1 uncultured Roseivirgaceae bacterium | reverse complement strand
TCGTGAGTCGTGAGTTGGTGCGTGCCACTTAGCGTCAAGTGAATATTGCACGTCGAGTGGTGATTCAGGTGCGTCTGAAAAACGCATAAAAAACAAGGACAATGGCACAACCGTCAAGTCCTGCGACCTATTCACGATTCACGCCTCACGCCTCACCGCTCAGCAAATTCAGAATATGGCAAGCGACCACGCCGGCAGTCTCCGTACGGAGACGTGATGGCCCGAGGCTGACTTTGTTGAAACCGAGGTCGGTAGCGGTCTTCAGTTCTTCGGCCGAGAAATCGCCTTCGGGACCGATTAAGACGCAATAGGAACTACGGGGCGGGACGGCATCTTTGAGGTGCAAAGGGTTCTCCGGGTCAACAAAGGCGATTGCCTTTTCGCTTTCCTGACAATGTTCCACGACTTCGGTAAACTGAAGCAGATGGTCTTCGATGGCCGGCAATGTCGCCTTGACCGACTGCTTCATCGCGCTGACGGCAACCTTCCGGAGCCGGTCGGTTTTGATAAAACTGCGCTCGGTGTTCCGGCAATCCATGAAAGTAATCTTATCAATGCCAATTTCCGTCGCTTTCTCCACGAACCACTCAATGCGCTCGGCATTCTTTGTCGGCGAAATAGCGATGTGAATCAGGAAGTCCTTTTCCGGTGCGGCCACTTTTTGGCGTATCTCGAAAAGACAGTGCCGCGGATCTGCATCGGTGATCACCGCCTGATAAAAAAAGCCATGTCCGTCTGTGATATCAATCACATCCCCGGCCTTCTTGCGCAACACCTTCACACAATGTCGCGACTCGTCTTCGTCGAGATAGTCAGTGCCATCGGGAATAGACGGTTGGTAGAATAGATTCATGAGGCAAAGATAGGGAATTGGCTGTTGGCGGGTGGCTATTAGCCATTGGCTGTTGGCTGATACGGCACTGCCAAAAGCTAACGGCCAAAAGCTAATAGCTAATAGCCAATAGCCAAAAGCAAATTCCTATCTTACGCCTGCAAAAACACCATCCAGGCAATAACACCACCACATGGTCCTCAACTACATCTGGGTAGCTTTCTTCCTCATTGCTTTCGCTGTTGCGCTCGTAAAACTGATCTTCTTCGGCGATCTCGAAGTCTTCCCCGCCATGCTGCAGTCGACGTTCGATATGGCCAAGACCGGACTTGAAATATCCATCGGCCTGGCGGGCATCATGTCGCTGTGGCTGGGATTGATGAAGATCGGCGAAAAAGGCGGTATGGTGTCCATCCTGTCGCGCATAGTCGGGCCGTTCTTCGCACGCCTTTTCCCGGGAATCCCAAAAAACCATCCTGCCACGGGTTCGATCATCATGAACTTCAGCGCCAACATCCTCGGACTCGACAACGCAGCAACGCCACTCGGACTGAAAGCGATGAGCGAACTCCAGGAAATCAATCCCGACAAGGACACCGCCTCGGACGCCCAGATCATGTTCCTTGTATTGAATGCCTCCGGACTTACCATCATTCCGATCTCCATTCTCGCAGACCGGGCCATGCTTGGATCGGTAAACCCGACCAGCATTTTTATTCCCACACTCATTGCCACGTTCTGCTCGACGTTCATCGGCCTCCTCTATGTTTGCCTGCGTCAGCGCATCAACCTCTTTGACCGGGTACTGCTCGGTTACATCGGGATCATGATCGCTTTTATCGGCGGTATCGTCTACTACTTCTCAGGACTGACACCCGATGAGATCCGGTTGCAGTCGTCAGTGCTGACAGGCGTGATCATCTTTTCTATTATCATCAGCTTCATCGTGCTCGGCCTCAAGAATAAGGTGCCTATCTTTGAAACGTTTATCGAAGGTGCCAAGGAGGGCTTCGGCATTTCCATTAAGATCATTCCTTTCCTCGTCGGCATCCTCGTCGCCATTGGCGTATTTCGCAGTTCAGGCGTGTTGACGTATATCGAACATGGTGTGGCGTGGAGCCTGGCGAGCGTGGGCGTCAATACGGATTTCGTACCGGCGCTACCCGTGGGATTACTAAAGCCACTCAGCGGACAGGGCGCGCGCGGGATGATGATTGAAGTAGCGGAAACGTACGGCGTCGACTCGTTCGTCGGCAACCTCGCCGCCATCTTCCGCGGATGCGCCGAAACCACCCTGTACCTGATCGCGCTGTACTTCGGGTCTGTCAGCGTACGCAAAACGCGCTATGCGGTAACGGGGGGGCTGATCGCAGACGCAGCCGGCATCGCAGGAGGAATCTTCGCGGGGTATCTGTTCTTCGGATAGACAGTGCCAGGGTTACCAACTTACAACCCGCCACCTATTTCACCGTCTCCCCATTCTTATCAACAACCAACTCGTTCGTGTCATTGAGGATAACCAATTCACTGGTTTCAGGATTGAGCATCATGTCTACGGGCACGAAGGCGAGCGACAGATCTTTTTTCCACGCAAGGCCGTCGGACCTGTATATCTTGGCCAGTGCAGCGGGAAACTTCTCGTTCACGGCATTCGTCGAATAGAGCAACACATAGTATATCTGGCCGTTTCCATCCGTGCGGACAGCCGCCTGGGCAGCCTGAACCGCAGACATCGTGAACGCTTTGGTATCAAGCGGAAATTGAGCCTTCACGTCCACCGTGCGGGAAGGCACGATCGTGTAGAAATACCCCTGCAGGTTTTCCTCGTCATTCGTGTTCACCCCGAGGGTATACTTCTCTGGTTCGGTCATCACCATCTTCCAGACGCTGAGACTGTCGCGCAGCAGCGGAATGGAATCGGCACCGTCCACGATGTAGTTCAATGCCGACAAGTAGCCGTCTAGTTGTACCCTTTTCTGTTCCGCCTGCGACTGGCCGAATGCCTGAAGCATGCGCAGGTGGCTCGTCAACGACGGCACGTCACCATACGCCTTCGCGATGAAATCCGCGTAGTCGGCCGCTTTCGCGGATATTTTGTCAGCCGTAGCCACGGTAGCCACGCTGTCAAGCTTGTCGAGCACATGTAACTCCTGCCGCACCATATCGACCTGCAGGTGGAGGTTCATGGAATCACGCAGTGGCTGATGCTCCAGGACCAGCGACCGGTATTCGAGGTCAGCCGTCTTGATGGCGAAAACCAGCATCGGCAAAGGCTCGGCGTCATATTTCTTCAATTGATCGAACAGGAGTTTGTCGATCAGGCGGGTAAGATCGCTACGCACCGACACTGATTCGGCGGCAAGCTTCTCGCTGAGTTTGTTGAGCTGTGTATCGTAGTCCACGAGATGTTCGCGCAGTGGGAGAATCTCTTCGCGGATAACGGTGAGCGTCTCATCAGCAAACTGCCTGTAGTTCCACAGCTTGACGTTGTCCTGGTAAAAGTCGGCAGGCGAAGCGCCCTGTGTTTTGAAATCTTCGATCGGTGCGACAGTCAGGTCCTGGTTATAGCCGGTCTTGCCCAAAAGCGACAAGGCGGACTTGTAAGCCGAAAATGCTTTCACGCAGGAATCGTATTGTTGGCCCAGCCGGGTAAGGCTTTCGATCGTCGCCTCATCGGCGCGGAGATACAACTGGTTTTCGGCAGGAAACTTTTCTTGAAGGGATGCGAAGCGCGCGTTTGCTTTGCGATACGCGCTGTCGGCGAGCGAAAAATAGGCGCTCGTCATCTTCACCGCGCTGATGCGTTCTTTGAGGCCCTCGACCTTCTTGCTAATGTCGAATTGAATGTCCGATAACTTCACGCCGAACTTACCAGTCCGCAGGTCACGGCGGTTGTAGGACTCGTAGTAGTCTTCATTCCTGCGCAGCTCGCGGTCGTCGATCAGTTGGGTCGCCTTGGTAAAAAAGGTAATGGCGGAGTCCATATTGGCAACCGCAATCCCGGTTTGCTTGAGCACGTCATTCCGGGAAGCCTTCTCCTGGAAGATCTGGCCCATGAACAGCCATCCGTTAGGCGTGTCCGGGTTATCGCGCATGTACGCTTTAAGGAACGGTTCGGCCTGCTCATACTGTTTGGTGCTAAGCAAGGCATAGATATCTTTGTATTTTACTTTCTTTTGCCCCCAGGCGGCAGAAACCAGGAACAGTAACAGGAACTGGATGAGTCCGATTTTTGTCATGGTACAGGTATTATTATTCTTCGAAATTACTTAAAACTGGCAGATTGGATGCCAGATTATGAATAAATCGGCCACAGCAAGACCTTTTTCAATCCTAACGATCATATGAAATCACTTTTTGAGAACGCGAAAATCCGTAAGGTGGCCACCGCCGTGAAGCCGTGGGCACTTTTCATAGGTATCTTCTTTCTGCTAAAGGTAACCGGCGTCGGCAGCCACATTTCCGCCTTTGCACAAACCGCCCTGATGAAGGCCGGCGTCATGGACGTCGAGCCAAAAACGCTGGTCGCGCCGAAGTCGGATTTCGACTACGGTTTTACGCTAAAGGACCTCGAAGGCAAAAAGCTGAACATGAAAGACCTCAAGGGCAAGGTCATCTTCCTCAACCTGTGGGCGACATGGTGTGGACCGTGTCGCGTGGAAATGCCGTCGATACAAAAGTTGTACGACAGCGTCGACAAAGACAAGATCGCCTTCGTGATGTTGTCGCTCGACCGCGAAGGACAGGAAGACAAGATCGCCGACTTCATCGAAGGAAAGAAATTTTCCTTCCCCGTCTTTCAACCTGCCAGTCCGCTACCCAAGCAACTTCGCGTCAACACCATTCCCACCACGTTCATCATCTCCCCCGACGGTAAGGTCGTCAGCAAGAAAACCGGCATGGCGAATTATGATACCGAGGAGATGAGGGAGTTTTTGAGGGGGCTGTGAGGGCAACCCAAACACCACCAATGAAAAACCTCATAGCACTAACCGGCGCGGGCGTAAGCGCGGAAAGCGGGATACCGACGTTTCGTGATTCGAATGGATTGTGGGAAGGACACGACGTGCAGCAGGTGGCGACGCCTGAAGGATGGCAGGCGAATCCTGCGCTCGTGCTGGAGTTCTACAATCAGCGGCGGAAGAAGGCGCTGGAGGTAAAGCCCAACCGCGGACATGAAATTCTTGCTGCGCTGGAAAAGCACTACGATGTGACGATCATCACGCAGAACGTCGACAACCTTCACGAGCGCGCAGGTTCATCGCGGGTGATCCATTTGCATGGGAGTTTGTTCGAGTCGCGCAGCACGATGGATGAATCACTCGTCTACCCTATCGACGGCTGGGAACTGAACCTTGGCGACTGCTGCGAGAAGGGATCGCAGCTTCGTCCCAATATCGTATGGTTTGGCGAGATGGTGCCCATGATGGAAGTTGCGGCATCGTATGCCCGTCAGGCGGATATCTTCCTCGTCGTGGGCACTTCGATGGTGGTCTACCCTGCCGCGGGATTGATCCACGATGTTCCCTTCGATGCACCGAAATACATCATCGACCCGAAACGCCCCGATGTCGGCAATTTTCCCTATACGAAGTTCATTGAGGAGAAGGCGAGTGCGGGGATGGAGGTGGTTTGGGGGGAGTTGGTTGGGCGTCCGCCAACGCCGTCATCCTGAGCGAAGCATGTGCGCAGGAAATGCGCGAGCGAAGGATGACGGGTGGTGGCAGCGAACCTTTCAAACCCTTACCTCTTCTTCTTCTTAGCGGCAGCCTTCTTCACAGTCTTCTTCGCCGCCTTCTTCGGCGTCTTCTTAGCAGCGGCCTTCGTCGTCACCTTCGCGGCTGTCTTTTTTGTGGCTGTCTTTTTGGCTGTGGCCTTCTTAGCGGAGGCCTTCTTTGCAGCTGTTTTCTTTGCAGTAGTCTTGGTCGCCGATTTCTTCGCGGCAGTCTTTGTGGCGGTCTTGGTCGCGGATTTCTTAGCTGCTTTGGTTGCCGTCTTGGCAGGTGTTGTGGCTGTCTTCTTTGCCGCGGTCTTCACGGCGGACTTCTTCGCAGACTTCTTCGCGGGCACTTTGACGGCGATACTTTTCACAGGCGGTTCCTTCACGGCCGTGCGGCCACCTGCGGCGCGGCCCCATCTGCCCCTGCGTTCGGGAGCATTCTCCGCCAGCTCAATGCACTCTTCCAACGTCAGCGATGCGGGATCGCGGTCTTTCGGAATCTTCACGTTCTTCTTGCCGGCTTTGATGTAAGGTCCGAACCTGCCATTCAATACCTGGATATCGGGGTTCTCATCAAAGACTTTGATGATTTTGTTGGCATCGGCGATGCGCTTGTTCTCAATTAATTCGATCGCCTTCTCTAACGGGATGGTGTAAGGATCGAGGTCCTTCGGAATAGATGTGTATTTCTTATCATGCAAGACATAAGGCCCGAACCGCCCAATGCCAATCACCACAGGCTTATCTTCAAAGTCGCCCATGCTGCGCGGCATCTTGAAGAGCTCCATCGCATCTTCGAGCGTGACATTCTCGATAAATTGTCCCGGCCGCAAACTTGCAAACTTGGGTTTCTCGCCGCCGCTGTCGTCAGGGTTTTCACCAATCTGTACATAGGCGCCGAACTTGCCGAGTTTCGCATATACTCTCTTGCCGGTTTTCGGGTCGACGCCGAGTTCACGCGCACGTCCGACGGACGAACGTTCTACTTTCTCCGTGGTGGCCACTTTCTTGTGGAACGGCTTGTAAAAGTCCGCGATCATCTTCCTCCACTCCAACTTGCCGGCAGCGATCTCATCAAAATCCTGCTCAATCTCTGAAGTGAACGAGTAGTCGGTGATGTCGGGAAAGTGCTCTACCAGAAAATCGTTTACAACCATCGCTGTGTTGGTCGGGAAAAGCTTGTTCTTTTCCGCGCCGGTGGTCTCTGTTTCTTCGCGTTTGGCGACCTGGTTGTCTTTCAATGTGAACACATTGTACTTGCGCTCTACGCCTTCACGCACTTCTTTCACCACATAGCCACGCTTCTGAATCGTCGTAATGGTGGGCGCATACGTCGACGGACGACCGATGCCCATCTCTTCGAGTTTCTTCACCAGGCTGGCTTCCGTGTAGCGTGGCGGATGACGCGAAAAGATCTGCCGCGCCACCAGTTCCTGAAGCTTCAGGTCCTGACCCACCGTCAGCGGCGGAAGCACCTTGCTGCTTTCCTCCTCATCCTCATCGTCGCCTGACTCCATGTATACTTTCAAAAATCCTTCGAATTTGATCACCTCACCCGTAGCGACAAGGTTGCGCGGGTTCGTGGAGATGCCGATCGTTGCAGTGGTCTTTTCCAGTTCCGCATCCGCCATCTGTGAGGCGATGGCGCGCTTCCAGATCAACTCGTACAAGCGTCCCGCATTTCGATCCATCCGCGGATCCATTACCGAAAAATCCGTTGGCCGGATAGCCTCGTGCGCTTCCTGTGCGCCTGACGTTTTCGTCTTGAATACGCGCGACTGATGAAACTCTTTACCGAAGGCACGCGTGACCTGTTGCTGTGCACCCTGACGCGCCTCGTCTGACAAGTTCACTGAGTCGGTACGCATGTAGCTGATCTTTCCGGCCTCGTACAACTTCTGTGCGACTACCATCGTCTGGATCACTGAAAATCCCAGCTTACGTGCGGCCTCCTGCTGCAACGTCGAAGTCGTGAACGGCGGCGACGGCGACCGTTTGGAGGGCTTCGTCTGCAGGTCGGAAATGGTGAACTTCGCATGCCGACACGATTCAAGAAACTCCAGCGCTTCCTGCTCTGAATCAAAACGCTCGGGCAATTCCGCGACAAGCGTCTTGCCATTGCCCAGGTCAAAGTGAGCGTTGACCTTGTATGACGATTTGACTTTGAACTCGGTGATCTCGCGTTCCCGCTCTACCACCAACCTGACGGCTACTGATTGCACACGACCGGCCGACAGTCCGGTGGCAATCTTCTTCCAGAGTATCGGCGACAACTCATAGCCTACCAGCCGATCGAGCACCCGGCGCGCCTGCTGGGCATTCACCAGGTCTTCGTCGATCCCGCGCGGATTTTCAAGTGCGTTCAGGATGGCTTTTTTCGTGATCTCGGTAAAAACGATGCGTCGGGTCTTGGCGTCGTTCAGGTCGAGCACCTCCTTCAGGTGCCAGCTGATCGCCTCTCCCTCGCGGTCTTCATCGCTCGCCAGATAGACCATATTGGCATCCTTGGCAAGTTTTCGGAGTTTCGCGATGACGTCCTTCTTATCCGGACTGACCTCATAGGTCGGTTCAAAGTCGTTCTCTATATCAATAGCGCCGCCGCCTTTTGGAAGATCCCGTATGTGCCCCATGCTGGAAGCCACGGTAAAGTCCTTTCCCAAATACCCTTCAATGGTCCTGGCTTTGGCAGGTGATTCAACAATAACTAGGTTCTTCGACATGCTTGTAATTGGGTTCAAAGGGCTCAAATATCACGAATTTTTTAAAAAATCAAAGTTTTGGGTTTTTTTACGCCCAAGAAAGGCCGGTTTAACCACTAAGGCCACGAAGATCACGAAGAAAACACTTAGAATATTTTTTCTTAGTCAAGATTCAAGGTTCAAGATTCAAGATTTAAGATTCAAGGTTGAAAACGTAAGGCTTAAGAGATTCCCAATTTTGAACTTTGAATTTTGAACTTCAAACTTTGAACTTTGAACTTTAAACTTTGAACTTTAAACCATGACCAAAGCCGACCTCCTCGCCTCCTACAACCCTAATAGTCCCGGACTGCCGGATCAGCTTTTCGGATTGCCGTTTACACCGGAAACGTCGGAGCTCATCGTCATTCCCGTGCCGTGGGAGGTGACGGTCTCGTACCATTCGGGCACGGCGAAAGGTCCGGCGGCGATCCTCGAGGCTTCCACGCAAGTGGATGTAGCGTTAAAAGAGATCCCTGACGCCTGGAAGCTGGGAATCAGCATGTTACCGATACCCGATTCGTTGTATGAAGAAAATGTCAAATTGCGCGACTGGGCGGCACGGCACATCGAAGACACGAATGGCGATGTCAAGGCGGACGACCCTGCGCTGAAAAAAATCAACGAAGCGTGCGACAACCTCAATATTTATGTGCGTTCAACGGCGCAGCACTGGCTGAAAGAGGGTAAGATGGTGGCGCTCCTCGGCGGCGATCACAGCACCCCCCTCGGGCTGATGCGGTTGCTCAACGAACGGTACGAGCGCTTCGGCATCCTGCAGATCGACGCCCACATGGACTTGCGGAAGGCGTACCAGGGCTTCACGTGGTCGCACGCGTCGATCATGTACAACGCGCTGAAACTGCCGTCCGTGTCGCGGCTTGTGCAGGTGGGCACACGCGACTACTGCGACGAAGAACTCGACGTCCTCGCTCGCGGCCATGGCCGGATTATCACATGGTTTGATGAGGACATTCAGTCGCAAATGTTCGGCGGCACCACCTGGGAAACACTATGCGACAAGATCATCGCCGACCTTCCCGACAACGTCTACATCAGCTTCGATATCGACGGATTGAATCCCCAGCTGTGTCCCAATACCGGCACGCCCGTCCCTGGCGGACTCGAATTTGCGCAGGCCGTATTTCTCATCAAGCGACTCGTCGCCAGTGGCCGAAAGATCATCTCCTTCGACCTGAACGAAGTCGCTCCCGGTACCACCGACTGGGATGCGAACGTCGGCGCCCGGATATTGTATCAGTTGTGTAATTGGATGGGGGTGTCGCAGGG
>CAYMWA010000072.1:0-1197 GCA_964393795.1 uncultured Roseivirgaceae bacterium | reverse complement strand
CTCGGTTGTAAACTCAACTACTCGGAGACCTCGACCATTTCGCGGATGTTTGAAGAAAAAGGCTATCGGAAGGTCGATTTCGAGGATACACCCGACATTTTTGTGATCAATACCTGCTCGGTAACGGACAACGCCGACAAGAAGTGCCGTAAGATCGTGCGCGATGCGCGGGCCGTTTCGCCCGACGCCTACGTGGCCATCATCGGCTGCTACGCGCAGCTCAAGCCGAAGGAAATCACCGAAATTCCCGGAGTGGACGCCGTACTCGGTGCGGCTGAAAAATTCCGGCTCGTCGAACTGCTCGACGGATTCGTCCGGAAGCCGGAAGCCCAGATCTTTGCATCGCACATCAGTTGTGCCAACGTTTTCAACACCTCGTACTCCCTCCACGATCGCACGCGCACGTTTCTCAAGGTGCAGGATGGCTGTGATTACTCCTGCTCCTTCTGCACGATACCGCTTGCGCGGGGAAACAGCCGCTCGGACACCATCGAAAATATTGTCAAGACCGCCCGCGACATCGCCGCGACGGAAGTGCGCGAAGTGGTACTCACCGGCGTGAACACCGGCGACTTCGGCATCCATGACGGCGAACGAAAGGAACATTTTATCGACCTGATCAAGGCCCTCGATGAGGTGGAGGGTATCGACCGCTTCCGCATCTCGTCTATTGAACCCAATCTGCTGACCGATGAGATCATCGAATTCGTTGCGAGCTCCAAACGGTTTGTTCCGCATTTTCATATTCCATTGCAGTCCGGCTCAAATCGCATCCTCGGACTGATGCGACGCCGCTACCGACGCGAACTGTACGTCGAGCGCGTCGCCAAGATCAAATCGCTGATGCCGAACTGTTGCATCGGCGTGGACGTCATTGTCGGCTTCCCCGGCGAAACGCGCGAAGATTTCCTTGAGACATACAATTTCCTCAACGGACTCGACATCAGCTATCTCCACGTGTTCACCTACTCCGAACGTGACAACACCCCGGCAGCAAGTATGCCTGACGTTGTGCCGGGCAGCACGCGCGCTGACCGCTCGAAGATGCTGCACATCCTCTCCGACAAGAAGCGCCGCAAGTTCTACCAGGATCACCTTGGCACGGAAGCATCCGTCCTCTTCGAAAACGATGTCGAAGATGGCATGATGCACGGCTTCACCGAGAATTATATCCGCGTCACGGCGCCCTATGATCCC
>CAYMWA010000071.1:0-17691 GCA_964393795.1 uncultured Roseivirgaceae bacterium | reverse complement strand
AAAAAAACTTCCGGGAAGTTTGAAACTTCCCGGAAGTTGAAGCCCTTTCTACAATTCTATTGCTGCAAACTTCGAGGTTTCCTTTTGGCTTACGGGCAATTCGCCAACGGCAGTCCATCCGGAATCCATTTCAGTGATAGCAAAGTTAATGGCGCCTTTGTGCGGGCCAAGTGCCGACCGCTCGATCGAAAATTCAATGATGTTCTTGCCACCGACGCTGCTGATCTTCGAGAACCGCATCACCTCACTGAAGGTATACACCGCCTCCCAGCCCCAGCCATTGTCGGGTGCGGTATGCTTGAAAACGCTACCAGATGACGCAGCCGGATCGGCGCCATTGAAAACTCCTTCGGCCAAAATGTCGGCACCTGATCCTGCGGGATAAGCCCAGGCGGAAAAGCCGGTTTCCGGATTGTTGTCGACATCAATATAGAGATCAAAAATGGCAAAGTTCATGTCGGGTGTGCCTTCAAAGTAGAAGTTAATTTGGCCCGGTGACGCAAACGTTTTTACCGCCCGTAAGGTCCCGCCTTCGTCTTCCGCATTATTGACAGAATAAGGAACGTAATCCCAGTCCGTCAAGTCACCATCAATCTTGATGTTTGGTCCGCTGACATACACCGTGTCGGTGAATGTGCCGGTTCCGGTTTCATTGGCAACCGAAAGCGAAACGAGGTACTCCCCTTTCGCAGTGTAAATGTGCATCGGATTAGGCTTGTTCGATCCTTCGCTCCCATCTCCAAAGTCCCATGTATACTCCTTCGCATTTTCGGAGAAATCGGTAAAGTTGACTTTGAATCCGTCGGCTACGTAACTAAACACTGCATTTATCTGATTCTTGTTCTCATCCTCGCTCTCGCATGCACCTGTAAGAAGCATAATTGCGCCGATCATTCCGGCAAAAGTTAATGTCTTGAGCTTCATGACTGAATATTTTATTGTTTTGAAAGTATGGCTAATTCATGTTTTAAACTATTGATCCCTTCTTCCGCTACCCATGTATCCTTGTTAGCGAAACGAAGGCTGTATTCGGGTCTCGACCGCAGGCCCTCGGCCCGATCGGAAACCTTCAGATACAATTTGTAGTTTCCTTCGGATACGCCTTCCAGCCTGACAGTGGTGTCTATGGAAAGCGTACCGTTGGGCTTGCAAACGCGTACGTCGACTGGCAGGTCAAATTGATGCACTTCATCGGAATCGACCTTCTTCAATACCAGGCTCGTAATCTTCTCATTATACACAGGCGCATACCCCTTATTGGTAATGTCGATTTGGAGGGCAAGGTCTTCGCCCGCCACAAGCGTCTCCGGCAGCCGGGCACCGACCAGCACAAGCCGGTATCCAAGATTCCTTTGGAATTCATCGAAACATCCCGACGTCTTCCAGGCATCGACCGTAGGCTTGTACCAGTCGAGGTTAAGGTACGTCCAGCGCAGCATTCGCATCGTCTCCTGCGCTATCGTACACCCCGGCGCGTCGCCCTGAGGCGGACACGTCTCGCCGCCAGTGGGAACGAATAGCCCTTCGTTGCTGATGAACGTTTTGTCTGCCTCCACATTGATGTACGTGCCATAGTCGGTGGGCCCGGCCATAAAACAGTCGTTGTGATGTCCCACCCTCGCGCGGTAGTTGTCGGAATAAGCGATACTTCCGTCGACCGGCGCGGTGGTGTCAAAGATCTCCTGTTTATAGTGAGGCGTTCTCACCTGTACCATGATACTGGTGGGCAACACGCTCAGAAGTTTCTCCAGCACCTTCTTCATGTTGGCCGGCGTATCCAAACCGTTGCTTGAATGATGCCATTCACCCCATGGTCCGATAAACCCGGCCTGCACAAAAGCAATAACATCCTGGTTGGCTTCAAAGAGCGGCGCCAATTGATCGAGATGCTGGGCAACGATCTCATACGGTGCATCCGTGCCTTCCATTGAGTCCGTATAGGCGAAGCGCAAAACGCATTTAACTCCGGCCTCGCGTATCGTCTCCATGTCTCCGGAAATCAGCTCCAGCTCTGCCGCACTCAATGGTTTGTCTTTGAACGCCTCAAAGTAGTAGATGCGTTGTACCAGTGTCACATTTTCCAACTTGAGTGCTCTCAATTGAACGGCCGTTAGCGGGTCACCTTCCGACTGCGCACTGTACATGTGCAGAAATCCCCGCTCGGGATTAGTAAAAACTTCATTGGATTCCGTGTATCGGATAACCTTCAGGTCGGAAGACACTGCATCACCGTCATTCCTGTCGCAACTCAGGGAAACGCAGCAGAAGAGTCCGCACAACAGTGTATAACTTACAAGGGAACGCATCATCGTTGAAAATTTCATTCTGTAAGACGCTTGATGTGGTCAGCGGCCAGGGCAGCGCTTAACGCTGAACAGACCGCGATGATGTCCTCCGTCAATTGTAGCCGGGATTTTGAATGAACTTTCCTTTACCCTCGCTGACTCGTTCCAACGAAAACGGCAACAGCTTTTTGTATTCGGCCGTGAACGAGGATTGCTCCACTTCTTGTGCGCGCGAAACAAACTTTCCGTGACGGATCAGGTCCGATCTGTATTGCCCGTTCTCGCACCAGTATTCATGGCTTCGTTCGAGAAGAATCAGGTCATTGAAAGCTGCAAGATCGCTGTAGTCGGCCAACTGCTTGTCTTCCAGGCCCGCTCTTCTTCGCACCTCGTTCACGAGGTCCATGGCTTCCTGCGTAGGCGCGCCACTGTTGGCAATGGCCTCTGCCTTCGACAAGAGCACGTCTGCGTAGCGATACAGAATAATATCGACCGTAGACAACGCCGTCGTACGTGCCGCATCGGGATTGATCTTCAACGGAATGGGGCCGAAGTCCATGATCGTTCCGGGGTTGCTTCGGTTGTAAACGATGCCGTCCGTACCCGTGTACTCGGCGATCAGCATCGTCTTTCTGACGTCATCCTCTTCGAAGGTGTCGTAAAACCACCAACTGCTCTGTATCGTGCCCCATCCACCCTTCGGAGGGAAATTCGAAGGGAGTGCCATAAGTTGCCATTGGTTTTCACTGGTTCCTTCATAATCGCAAGGAATGGCCCAAATCACTTCCTTGCTATTCTTTGCGCCATCGAGATCCCACAGTCCAACGTAGTCGTCATCCAACTCGTAATAGTTGTAAGCGATGATATCGTCTGCCAGCTCATTGACCTTCGCCCAGTTCTTTTCGTGCAGATTCAACCTGATCGCAACCATTTTGGCCATGCCCTTGCTAAACCTGCCGTATTCCGCTTCCGCGGGATGGGGTAAGTGTTCGGCGGCAGCCGTCAGATCCGCATCGATAAACGCCACCATGTCTTCATGTGAAAGTCTTGCCAGCGGCTCCTCTTTCATCGGACTTTTAAGCACCTCCAACGGGGCAACTACCAGCGGACCATACAGATCAAACAGTTCATAGCTCAGCAATCCACGAGCACAACGAACTTCCGCAATTGCCTTCTCTTTTACCGCCTCACTGACGCTGGCTTCGCCGATCATGTCGATCATCAGCGTCATCATACTGATCTTGTTATAGTAGTTGTCGTAAAAGAACGTGACGTCCGTATCGATGGGGCTATAGTTATGAAGCGAGAGCTTTTGCTGAACCGCATATTTTCCATGCAGGATTTCCGTTGTCGCGTCGATAAAAATGAGGCCGCGTTCATTGAGTCCATGGATGCCATTAGACCAGGAACCCCTCAAAGGATAGTACGCCGCATTCACCATCGCCTGCACATCCGCTTCTGATTTCGGAAAAATACTGGGATTGATTTCGGAATAATCTACCGGAACAAGGTCCTCCGTACAACTTGCCGACAAGACCAACACTATGATTGTAAATATTTTTTTCATGATCAATATCTTTTAACGTAACACTAAGTTCAAAACATCAACACACCAACACATTAACACACCAACACATTAACACATTAACACATCAACACATCAACACACTAACACCCAACTTCGCTTCTCCGCTTATTCCCGCCCTAGCTACGTCGGGCAAAGCATTAAAACTTAAGATTCATCCCTATTCTAAAAGTCTTCACATTCGGATAGGCGGCGGTATACGAATCCGTCTCCGGATCAACACCCGTATAGGACGATATCACAAACAGGTTTTGTGCATCGATGTGGAATTGTGCTTCGGAGAACACACCCCTCAGCCATGCGGTGGGTAAATAGTAGCCGAGTGAAACATTTTGCAGTCTTACAAATGAAGCTTCCTGCAAAAAGAAATCGCCACTGCCATAAGGCGACCAGCCATAGAATGAACTCGGTTGCGTGGTGGAAGGGTTCTCAGGTGTCCATCGCCCTTTCACAGTTCTGAGTGCATTGTAGCCAAAAGTATAGATTCCCTCTGCGCTTATACCATAAGTGATATAGTTGGGATCTGCCATCCGGCGGTTGAACATCCCGTTGAAATCGAAGTTCAGACTAAAGCGCTTGTATCGGATGATGTTCGTAAGTCCGGCGATGAAGCCGGGATCCGATGTGCCGATCAGGCGCGTATCGGCATCGTCAATAATTCCATCGGGTTCGCCGGTGCGCTGGAATCTTCCGTTTTCATCCACGACAGGATCGCCGTTCTCATCGCGCACGTAGCCGTTGATGTCTTTGATCTTTATCATACCCGGTTTCAGCTGTGGTTGTGACGGCACCTCATCACCCACCTGCATGATTCCGTCAGCAATTCTCGAATACATCGCCCGTATCGGGTCATTTTCGCTTTCGTACACGGCAGGCTTCCAGTCGTCCGCCCGTTCTTTCCAGGTATCCTTATATCGGGCGAAGGTGAACATTGTTTCCCACTGGAAGTCGCCCCTCGACACATTGTGCGTGTGAAGCGTCAACTCGATGCCTCGGCTTTGTGTCTGACCGATGTTCGCCACGATGCCGTTGATTTCATGATACGAGTTAAGCGGCTTCCAGGCGAGCAGATCCGATATTACCCGGTTGTATACATCGAGCGAGCCACTGATTTTTCCATTGAAGAGTGAGTAATCAAGACCGAAATTGGCCTCGGTAGTTGTCTCCCATTTCAGGTCGGGATTTTCAAGTCGCGACAATGAGACGCCAATGTCGATCATGTCGTCGGCGCCGAGCCATGCCGGGTAGGCATAGTAGGCAGCAAACGCGTTACTTCCGATGGAGGCGTTACCTGTTTCACCGTAGCTTACGCGGAGTTTGAATTGCGAGACCACATCCGACAAGCCTTCGAAGAAAGATTCTTCAGCCATATTCCAACCCACGGCAACGGAAGGGAAAGTCCCCCACTTGTGGTTCCGGGCGAATACACTTGCGCCATCCGTCCGAAGGGTCGCCGTCATCAGGAACCTGTCGTCAAAGTTGTAATTCAGACGGCCAAAATAGGATGCGATCATGTTTTCCTGACTTGACGAACCCACGGTGCGGGTACCGCTACCGGAGAACAAGTTGTTCCACAGGAATGCGTCCGAAATAAAATTGGTATTCCCCATGTTGTTGTTGTCCGTCTTGAATGTTTGTTGCGAGGCGCCGACGAGGAACGTTATTCTGTGCCGGTCAGCAAGTGTCTTGTTGTAGGTGGACGTTGCTTCAAGCAGGTAATCATCGCGATCAATTTCGGCAATTGATGCGCGTCCGTTTTCAAGTTGACCATGCAAAGTGGTCTTTGGCAGGTAATTCCATCGCTTCGTCAATCCGCGGTCCACTCCGGCTTTCAACATGACGACCCAATTCTCGACTGGCGTAATCCGGAGGAAGGAGTTGAGCAGCAGTCGTTCTACGCGCCCTTTATCCGTTATCGTCAGGAGCGAATAGGGATTGGGTTGCAGTGCCAGCTGCGGGTTGAGCGGGTAATTACCATCATCGTCGATGGCCTTGATGTGCGGACCTTGTTGCATCGCCGCGCGGATGATTCCCGAGTTTTCAAACTGGTCGCCGCCGAGCTGGCTGTTGTCATTTTTTATGCGGCTCGCTGTAAGGTTGACACCCATGCTGACATACTTGCTTATTTCCTGATCGATATTAGTGCGAATGGTAAATCGCTCAAATCCGGAATTCTTGATCACCCCTTTGTGCTCATAGAAATTTCCCGAGATGAGGTATTTCGTGGTGTTACTTCCTCCTGACAGCGACAAGTTGTGTTGCTGGATACTTCCATCCCGCGTGACAAGACCGAGCCAGTCAGTGCCCTTGCCGACATGGTCGATGGCATTCTGCGTATAGAGCTTCCGAAAGTCGGTACTTACCGGATCTGCCTGTGCCTCTGCGAGCGTTCTCGTTCCATACGGAATGACGTTGTTGTCGAAATTCCATTGTTCCCAGGCGGCCTCATTGCGCACCTGCATCCACTCATTCAGCGGAAGAACGTCAAAGGCGTCGTTGTATTTCTGCACCGCATACGATGTGGAATACTGGACAACCGGGCGTCCTTCCTTTCCCCTCTTCGTGGTAATCAGAATCACGCCGTTCGCCGCCCGCGATCCGTAGATTGCCGTTGCGCTGGCATCTTTCAAAACTTCGATCGATTCGATGTCATTTGGATTGAATGAGTTCAGAATACTCTGTGTGCCCGCCTGATAGCGTCCGCCGCTCGCCGGCTGCTGAAGATCGGAAATCGGAAAACCGTCCACCACGATCAGCGGATCATTGCTCGCATTGATCGAACCTGCACCGCGGATAAGAATATCCAGCCCACCGCCCGGTTGTGCACTGTTCTCGCGGATCATCAGGCCGGCCACTTTTCCCTTCAGCATGTGACCCACCGAAGACCCTGAAGACAGGACGAGGTCTTCTGCCTTGACCGACGAGATGGCCCCCGTCAAGTCGCTCCTTTTCTGCGTACCGTAGCCCACCACGACCACTTCTTCCAGCGTTTTTATGTCGGGCTGCAGCGTTACGTCTATCACCGTCCTGCCGCCGGCCTGCACTTCTTTCGACAGGTACCCGATAAAAGAGAAGATGAGTGTCGGATCAATTCCATCGGCGACGGAAAGTTCATAAAAGCCGTTGATGTCCGTTGTCGTGCCTGTAGTCGTCCCTTTTATCAGCACATTGACTCCCGGCAATGTCGCGCCATCCTCGGACGTTACGGTCCCGGAAATTACGTAGTCGAAAATAGTCCGCAATGACGCCCTATCAGGCCCCTTCGAAAGGTGTCGTTTTCGAAGGACAATGTGATCATCAACCGCCTCAAAGATAATTCCACCGTAAGGCGAGAACAGCCTCCTCAAAACACTACCGACGGCATCGTTATGCGCGCGCAAACTGACTTTGTCACGAACCGGAACGACATCGGGACTGTAGATGAACCTGATACCGGCAGCTTCCTCGATCTTATTCAACAGAACGAGCATTTCCTGATTCCGGACTTCCAGGGAAATCTTCTTTTTCAGCGCCTCCTGACCACGCGATTCCGTAGCTAACACCACTCCCGAGGCTGCGATCACCGCAATCATCGGAATAATAGCTGCTTTCATAACAAAAAGTAAAAGTGTGGAATGGACATGTAATGGTTTTTCCATAACTTCGATCGTTAGTTAATTTATCAATACCGAGACTGGTGGTGCCGCAAACATCATCAGTCTCATTTTTTTTATTCCGGTTGTTCCGGATTAGTCAAACGGGTACACAAATGTCCGTTTTACATCAGTTCTTACATCCATCGCCGATCACCGTGACCTGGTCATTGGCGATATCGTACGTCAGTCCGATCGAACGACAGATCAAATCAAGCTTCAGCGCAAAAGGTTCATCGGTAAACGAAGCCGTAACGGAGCATTCGCTAATGTCAGCTTTCGAAAAATCTATGGTCACCCCGTATACGCGCGCAAGGGATTGAAACACTTCTTCCGCCGGCGTACCCTTAAACTTCAGATACGTATCGGGCACTTTCAGTTCCTGTATGGAAACCGAATCCAGGCGGGTATGCCGGATTTGATTCACATCATCTTTAAACACCGCCTGTTCGTTTCTTGTGAGGATGACGTTAGGCGCGCGCGCAGGATCGTCGCGGTATTCCTCCGGGTTGGAATAAATAGAAACGGCACCGCTCTTCACAACAACACGCACCTGCCCGTCGGTGGGATCCGTGCTGATTTCAAAACTCGTGCCCAGCACCTTTGCCATAATTTTTCCAACGTCAACATAAAAAGGCTTAGCGGGATTTTTCGTCACCTCAAAGAAAGCCGTGCCTTCAAGAACCACTTTACGGCTGTCGCCAGCGAACGCTCGTGGATACCGGATCAGACTGTTCTGAGACAGCAGCACCGAACTGTTGTCGGGCAAACTGATCATCAGCGTGTCTACGCTCTTGTTGACGCGCTCGATCATGTAGTTTTCGGGGACAACGACCGCCACATCCGGCTGGTCAATCTCTGGCCCCCATCCGTATTCCATCGAATACCAGCCGACCAAAAGAAATACCATAAGGGATGCCGCTACCTTAAGCCACAGCATGCGGGCGCCGCCTTTCTTTTTACTCCGTTCCTCCGCATCGATGGCACCAAGAATACCATCAATTTCATGTTGAATTTCGCGGTCACTTATGGACTGTGTGTTTATGGGGTGAACAGACAATATAATGGCCCTTGCCTCCTCAAGCATGTCCGCTTTATGCGGATTGGCTTTGATCCACTCTTTCCAAATCGCATCCTCTTCGGGAGAGGGGTTTTTGACCCAGGACCGAAAGCGTAGATCCTGAACAAAATCCTCTACTGAATAATCTGTGTAATGATTCATGTAACGCACTAAAACTTCTGTATAGAGGTAATAGACAGCTTTCCCGATATTCTACCCTTCTCATCCAAAAAAAATTTAAGAAAAAATAATTATCACCGATAAAGGCAAACAGATTGACAATGCTGCTTTGTTTTTAAAATAAAAAAATTCAACTTTATATACCTTAACCTACTTTCTTGGCCATATCAGATAACGATATCGACACACGGCTCTGGGATGAATTCAGGGACGGAAACAAAACGAGCTTCGAAACGTTAATGAAAAATCATTATCGGAACTTGTTTGTTTACGGCACCAAATTCCGCCGGGACGACGAATTCGTAAAGGATTGCCTGCAGGATCTCTTCCTGGAACTCTGGAAAAATCGCAAAACACTGGGAAGCACAAATTACGTACGGTCGTATCTGTTCAAATGTATCCGCAACAAGATTTACAGGGAACTCCATCGCAACAGGTGGCATATGCAAACCATGGCGCTTGACGACAACTACTACTTCGACGTTGAGTTTTCTATTGAACATCACCTGATTCGGGAGCAGACCCTGCGTGAAACCGCAAACCGGTTTTCAGAAGCATTGAACAAGCTTCCGAAAAGACAAAAAGAAGTGATCTATCTGAGATTTTATCAGAATCTCGAAATCCCGGAGATCGTTGAGGTGATGGAAATACACGAGCAATCGGTCTACAACCTGCTTCACAAAGCGCTGACCCACCTGCGCGAGCCTTTGGTGACCAAACGAGTTAAAGTGTTGCATTGACGGTAAAAGTCGACGGTCCACGGTCGACGGTCCACAGTAGGGGAACGCTATAGTTGAACCGGACGGCTTTGGTTTGGAAAATCCGAAATCCAGACACAGAGTTTCGCCACGTTAAAATCGTCAGCGACAAAAGTAAACACCGTAACATGGGAAAAGAGAACAGATGGAAAGAAGAACTGGCGTTGATTAAATCGATCATTCAACAAACAGGACTACAGGAAACGATCAAATGGGGTACCGAGGTTTACACGCACAACGGCAAGAATATACTGGGCGTGGTCGGTTTCAAGAACCATTTCACACTCTGGTTTTACAACGGCGTGTTCCTGGCAGACAAACACAAAGTGCTGATGAACGCGCAAGATGGAAAAACAAAGGCATTGCGTCAGTGGCGTTTTACGTCGAAAGAAGAAATCAATGAAAAGTGGATCCTCGAATACATCCGCGAAGCCATCCGCAATGAAGAAGCGGGAAAGGTCTGGAGGCCGCAAAAGTCAAAACCAGCGACCGTCCCTGACATCCTTCAAGAAGCGCTCGACAAAAACAAGAAGCTCAAGGCGGCTTTTGAAAAGCTGACGCCTTACAAGCAAAAGGAATATATCGAGCACATCGACTCGGCCAAACGTGAAGACACCCGGTTGTCGCGCCTGGAAAAAATGAAGCCAATGATCCTGCAGGGTGTTGGGCTACACGACAAATACAAGAAATCCTGAACCATGGCAAAAAAAAAGCTGCGCGCGTTATTGATTATTTCGGCGATCTCCGACCCATCCTTTTACTAATAGTTTGACCCGCCAATTTCGGAATTGATTTGACTCCCCCCATGCGTACACCACCAAAAAAAGGCTGTCCTTTCAGACAGCCTCTTTCGTTATAGCACTACGTTAGTGATGCGAATTGTTAGCGTATCGGCCTTACACTTCCCATCCCTTGCGGTAGGTCCTTCCGACAAACTGGTTGGCATCTTCGAAGTTGGTGATCTTCATGTTGTTTCCATCCCACAACAGCTTCTTGCGGCCGTAGAATTCCATTCTGTCGTTGGAAGTCTTCCTCCTCAACATATAACTGCGGATGGCGAGGTTCCCCATCAACACCGTTTCAGTCATCGGTCCGGCGTAGTCGAACGACGAAGTCAACGCCTTGTGTTCTTTACTGCCAAATCCAGCCTTGCACGCTTCGACCCATCTCCGCTGGTGACCGTATTCAGGTTCTTCGGTAGAGCCCGTTTCAGGACCGAAGTCGGTCGTGCCGTCGTTCAAATAGAGCTTCGGCATCATCGGAGAACTGTCATTGATGTTTGTAGTGATTACGCCTTTTTCGCCGATGATAAGGACGCCGTTCGCGCTGTTATGCCCACCCATGTCCTGGTCGGCAGGAATGATCTCGGGA
This sequence comes from uncultured Roseivirgaceae bacterium, assembly GCA_964393795.1. Classification (GTDB taxonomy): domain Bacteria; phylum Bacteroidota; class Bacteroidia; order Cytophagales; family Cyclobacteriaceae; genus Chryseosolibacter. The sequence goes on along the minus strand of CAYMWA010000071.1, from coordinate 6,820 downwards.
CGCGAAGGACGGATACCGCCATCGCTCCACGTCATCTCTATCGGTGACTTGCTTTTCTCCGTAGCGTCGAAGTGCAATGTAATAAAGGAGGAAGCCGGACATCCTTCAGGATGATAGTCGGGCGACCACATTTGCGTGTACACAGCACCGACACTGCATTCCGCATCAGTCGGGTATTTTAGTCCGAGCGTACGGAACGGAATATCGATCAAATGGCAGCCGACATCGCCGAGGGCGCCGGTACCATAATCCCACCAGCCGCGCCATCCGAAGGGGTGCAGGTTAGGAATGTACGGCTTGTACTCCGCGGGGCCGAGCCAAAGGTCCCAGTGCAGGTCTTTGGGTTTCTTGCTTTCATCTGGCTCCGGCATGGCAAATCCCTGAGGCCACACGGGGCGGTTCGTCCAGATCTTCACCTGCGAAATCTTGCCGAGCTTTCCGGAATCGATCCAACCCTGAACCATTTTCAGCAGCGGATTGGATGCCCCCTGGTTTCCCATCTGCGTTACAACCTTTTTGTCACGCGCCATCTGCGTAAGTATCCGGGCTTCGCGGATGTTATTGGTCATAGGCTTCTGCACATACACGTGCTTTCCGCGCTGCATGGCAAAACTTGCTGCCGGCGCGTGCACGTGGTCAGGGGTAGAGATAGTGACGGCGTCGATATCCTTTTCTTTGTCAAGCATCTCACGGTAGTCGGCATACAGCTTCGCTTTCGGGAAGTTTTCGACCGACCGTTTTGCCGATCCTGAGAAATCGACGTCACAGAGTGCGGCTACTCTTTGACCGTTCACTGCGGCATATTTGATATCGCCGGTACCCTTGCCCCCTGCTCCAATTGCAGCCAGAACAATCTGATCACTGGGCGCTGTAAAACCAACGCCGCCAAGTACATGTCGGGGCACAACAAAAATGGAGGAAGCCAGTGCCGTCTGCTTCAAAAATTTTCTTCGGGAGGATTCGGGTTTAGCCATGATTATTTAGGTTTTGATTTACGCCTTAAGATAGAAATTTTACGATACGTTGTAATGATAAAATCAGTCAATTTCCGCTTGCGGTGCCAGAAATGACTTTAAAGCGATAATTTAGTTATGCACGGTTGGGATCGATCCTTTTTCGGCGTTTGGGCGGATTGCGCCTCACTTTCGCAAAATCTTCTCCATTGTCTTGCCTTTTGCCAGTTCGTCAATAAGCTTGTCGAGGTAGCGGATCTTTTGCATGAGTTCATCCTCGATTTCCTCCACCCGGTACCCGCAGATGACACCCGTAATTTTTGAAACATTCGGATTGATTTGCGGTGCCTGGCCGAAAAAGTTTTCGAAATCCGTCTTGTTGTCGAGGTGGCGCTGCAACGCCTTTGCATCATATCCGGTGAGCCAGAAAATGATGGTATCCACCTCGGCCTTTGTTCGACCTTTTCTTTCGGCCTTTGTAATGTAATGTGGATAGACACTTGCAAAAGACATCTTGTATATCCTGGTGTTTTTCATACGTTATCCTTATTAGCTTGATCAATTTCGGGAGGGTCTGCTTAATGTCTCACCTGCTTCAAATTGTCTGTCAGGGCGACTTGCTGCATCAACCCTTGTCAAAATAATAATGCCGGCTAAAAGCCACGGGTTAGTACTTCGCATCAACAGAGGCGACGGGCAACTGCGCGCCGACATCGCGGCGCCAGGTCTCCAGCTTTTTCGACAACGTCAGAACGACTTCCGGATGCCGGGTTGACAGGTCCCGTTGTTCCCCGAAATCGTTCTTGAGGTCATACAGTTCAAAGGCGGAGGCTGCATCTCCGGTCAGACTCTTCTCAAAGTTTTCAATCAGTTTCCATCGACCACTTCGCATGGCACCTCCAGGCCGCATGCCCACGCTATGATAATGCGGATAGTGCCAGAAGAGTGTTCGTTCCTCGTGCACCTTCTCATCTCGAAGGAGTGGAAGGAGTGAAATCCCGTCGATGCTCTCGGGCGAAGGCACGCTGAGCAACTCGCAAAATGTGGGCATGAAATCACAAGATGACACCAGTTGTCCGGAGACCCTGCCTTCCCGGATCACACCTGTCCAACGTATCAACAACGGCACCCGTATGCCTCCTTCGTAGAGGTGGCCCTTTCCGGCGCGCAAGGGTGCCTGACTCGCATCGGACGCAAGACCACCGTTGTCGGAGTAGAATATCACGACAGTGTTACGCGCGAGGCGCAGTTCGTCGAGCACGGCCAGCACATGTCCTATGTTGCGATCCATTCGGGAGAGCATCGCTGCGATGATCGGGTTGCGCGTGGCTGTATCCGACCCGACCGACTTTTGCCAATGTGCAATGTCATCACTGCGTGCCATCAACGGATTGTGAATGGCGCTGAAAGCGAGGAACAAGAAGAACGGTGTAGAGGCATTCTGTCGGATGAAGCGAACCGCACGGGTTCCTATGGAGTCGGATTTATGCGGATCGCCTTCGGGATCGTCGCCCTTTTCAGGTTTGTCGATAACGAAGAACTCCTGAAACCCCTGCTTGTCGGGATAAAATGGTGCCGCGCGCGGCCCAAACTTCTCCGGACTTAAATGCCACTTTCCGAATAACGCTGTGTGATAACCTTCGTCACGAAAGACTTCCGCCAACGTTGTCTCTTCCAACGGAAGAAACTTTTGCCAAGCGGGAACACGCAGAACCGCATTTGCATGTGTTGCACCCGGAATGTAGTCGGTAAGGTGAAGTCTCGCGGGGGATTTTCCGGTGAGAATTGCAGCCCGCGTGGGCGAACAGATGGCGGCCGCCGAATACGCATCCGTAAACCGCACCCCTTCGGAAGCGATGCGGTCGATATTGGGTGTCTTGTAATATTGGCTGCCGTATGCAGAAGTTTGCGACCACCCCAGGTCGTCAGCAAGGATAAAGACTACATTAGGCTGCGCGTAAGCAGATGGAGGGTTCAACCCTTGAAACAAAAGAATGAAAAGCCCCGTAATGCCAACAAGACCCGGAAACGCATTGTTTTTCATTGTGTCTTCCGAAAAATCATTTAGACGAAGGTACCGGAAAAGCAGTACAAACCCCGTAAATTTCATTACAAACACACGCTGAAATCGAGTTGCCGGAGTCCCTTGTCGGAAGCGATGGCCACTTCCGTATCGCTCCAAAAAAAAGGATTGTCCGGACAGAGATAAAATTATCGCAATGTCTTCACTACGGCGCCCAGGTGCATGTCGGCCTTTCTCAATCGATCCAATGCCTCCTTCTCATCGATGCCGAACTGTTCCTTAAGGATGTGTATGGCTCGTTGGACCAATTTTTCATTCGTACATACAACGTCCGTCATATACGGTCCGGTCACTTTGCCCAAGGTGATCATGAGCGTCGTCGAAAAGAAATTCAGCGTCTTTTTTGTCGCTGTTCCCGCTTTCATGCGAGTCGAACCCGCAATCACTTCGGCACCGGAAAACAAGGGAATGAGATAGTCACAAAATGGCACATCCTGACTTGGGGCTTTGACCTGCACCATTACCGAGAGCGCACCCCGGGCCTTTGCAAATGACAATGCCGATTGGACGTAATAGGCGGTTCCGCTAGCTGAAATTCCAATAACAACATCGTTAGACCGGATATTCAACAACAGCATCTCCGGAACGGCACTCGCATCCTCTTCAAAGTCAGACTCAATTTCCATTGCCGCTTCCGAAACGCCACCAGCAATCAGGGTCACGATTCGTTCGGCGGGAAAACCAAAGGTGCAGGGTACTTCAACGGCATCCAGAGCAGCAATCCGGCCACTAGTTCCGGCGCCAACGTAGATGATCCGTCCGCCGTTCGAAATTCTCGGCGCGCTTTCATCGATGACGGTCGCTATTACGGCCAGGCTCTTCCCCAGCCCGCCATCGGCCTCTTGTTCGGCTCTCCACAACAGCTTGACAATCTCCCGGGACCCCATCGCTTCAACGTGAAGCCCGGGCTGATAGGATCGCTCCGTCTCAAGATCTCGATAGTTATATTCAACCCTGTCCCGAGCCGCAATTGACTCACCCCTGGCGAGTGTCAGATTTCCAATCATATGCAATCTGTTCCCTTCAGTTGCAACCTTTATGTGTACTGCCTTATTGAATACATCAAACGGATTTGGCAGATATGCCCTCATTTCGTCTTCCAACGCAAATCCGCAGTCCATGGCCGCATCGACCAATCCTCCGCAAACAATTACCTCATCAAGGCTATACACAATGGCAGCCGTTTTTATGACCGAAGTCAAATTCTGGATATAGTCTTCTCTTGAAGTCTGGAACTCCTGACTACTCAAGACTTTTGAAAGGTCATTGCTTTCGTCCAGGTCCGCCAACCGCGAAGCACTTGAAATAAAATTGTATGACTTGTTTGCACAACTGATGTCACCCAATAGGGGCAGCGCTTTTGCAGGGCGCCATCTGCGTCCGTTACGCCATATAGAAAATCCGAGTCCAGTTCCGATAGGCATAATACCAATCGTCTTATTCCCATTAAGACAACCCAATTCGGCCAACCCTATAGCGGCAGCGTCGGCGTCATTGATAAGGTGTACCGGGCACTGAAATCGATCTTCGAGGGCTGTCTTCCACGCGCCATCCATCAGAACTTTCAAATGAGGCCCTGCGCTGATCAGCCGCGTGCCGTGATAATCTACTATCCCCGGCGTTGAAACACCTATCCCCTTTATGCCCCCTCCACCTATATCAACAAGCGAAACCAATGTCTCCAATGTTTCAAGCACATCGGAAATGACTGCCTTCTCATTCAAAGGACTCCTCACCTTCTTTACATCCCAATCCTTCGCCATCCCATTTGATTTTCCACAGAGCGAAAAGTTGTCCACCACGGCACCTTTTATCCACGTGCCTCCAATATCAATTCCAATATATTTATACTTCATGAAAAAATTGCGAGTTAGAAATCGCTCAGGCACGCGCCTCTGCTTTTAACAGGCGAAACCATACATTGTATAAAAAACTATTCAGACTGCACCGTCCATTTTTTATACTCGTCCTCGATATCGTTTTGACCGTTCCATTCTTTATATATTACCCTGTAGTTTATTGAATATTCCTTTCCGATTTCAAAATCTGGCAATATGTAATGAAAATCCCAGGCAGGGTTACCTTCGCCAGCGCCATTGGGTGATTTCGAAAACCTGATCACTCCTTCCTCGGGTGTTTCAAACAAATAAGCAAACACCATATTGTGAAACATTCCATAGTAAAAAGGTTTCGTAAAAACATATTCAGATATTTCAACCGCAAGGTCAACGTTAAAATTGGCGGCAGTGTAGGCTGCATAGCTATCTTTATGCCCTATATGTGTTCCATTTTCTCCGTGCCTTTCGGAAAGGGCATACAGCCACCTGTCTTCGTGCTCTACATTTTCCCTTCTCCCGCGAAAGTTGATTCCCAGCGCTTCAGGTGAATTAATATAAGAGGCCCAGAAAAGTCCAACATACCCGTGGTTAAATATGCTGTTGTGATGAACGATAAAACGAAACTCGACATCGATGTAGTGCTTTCCGGTCAGTTCAAAAGTGGTCCAGCTTTCCACTTTGGAAATACTGGTTTCCGGCTGGTGAAGCAAGACCTTCCTGTTCGATATTCTTCGTATACTCATTGGTTGCCGTCTCGGCTCAAAGAGCGAGACGAGTGAATCCCCACCGAAAATGTGTTCCAAATTGACGCCGGCGTAATAAGGAACAAATAGCGTGGAGTCCTGAGAGACATGGTATAGTGCTGCAATTCCGTTATAGCCTGCCCTGTGCACACCATAGGCACTATTGTCTATAAATACTGCTTTAAGGTCTCCATGTTCCAAAGTAATTGCGGCTTGCGGAAAAGCCGGATTCGCCAAAAACATCTGAAGCAGAAAGGTCATCATCATCACCTTCCCAATAGAATTGCCACTCATCGTTATTTCGTTTTGAACGTAAATTTATGCATTCAATCTTGTCCGCAATTTTACATGCCGGTCACTTGCTGGGAAGCGGCAACCCATCTTGTATTCGCCTCAACACTGCGTATTGAGCAACGCTATTGTAATCTTGCAAGGGTGTCACGCCTGGCAACGCATTTGCAGCCGTCGACTCTTATTACATCCAAGTCTACACGCAAAAAATCAAGGTTCCGTTTACGCTGGTCCTACCGCGACTAGCAAACTAATCCTTTTCAAATCTCTGAATCCAGGATTTGCCTACCAGCGTGTCGTTAATGAACAGTCCGGCTTTCACCAATGTTGTTTTGTGAATCTTGAGCGGCGCCGTATAAACTTCTGAGCTTGCATTCAAAGCGTGTTCTCCCAGAACGTATCGTACCGTTCCATTCTTTTCCGAGGATATGCTGATCTTTACTTCGTTCGAGAACTTTATCGTACCGGGTCGCAGCGTTTTCCAAAGTTCATCAATCGGAATGGAAAACGTGCCTTCCACGTCTACCGACAAGGGCCGCAGCTCATAGTACCGCAGCATTTCCATACCCACGGCACTATCGCCCCGAAAGGCCCGGTATCGTAACTTGGTCGTTTCATTTATCACGATGGGCTTGACATATTGAGTGGATTGCGGGGTAACACTTGAACCGTCCAACGTGTATCTGATGTCGTGATCGTCAGTTCCGGCCAGCGTGATGCGTATCTGATCCTGGAACCAGGTTTCTTCGGCCTCCCTTCCGTCGACAACATTGGGATAGGTCAACCCTTCAACAGTTATTTCCAAAGGAGTTAAAAAAGTGCTCAGGTTGCTATCTGTCTTCTTCAGCCGCCGGTCAAAGGAGTACCCACGGCTGCTGGTCGGCGTGCGGCTGAGCATTTTTGATGTGATTC
>CAYMWA010000070.1:0-17851 GCA_964393795.1 uncultured Roseivirgaceae bacterium | reverse complement strand
AATGACCAATGACTAATGACCAACAACACGGGCAGTCACGAGGAGTTGGCCGATATGGCGTTGGGCGTGTTCGGCGGCGTGGAAGATAAGGCCCAGGGTAGTGGTGGGTATCTGTTTGCGGCCGAGAAGGCGTGTTTGGGTGAGTTCGTCTTCATTGGTGTCGCGCAGTTGTGCCAAAGCTTTTTGCACCTGTTCATCAATCCGGTCGACCAGTTCTGCCGGAGATACCGTTTCCGCAGGTACCTCTTTTTCGGCAGCCACTTCTTTCAACTGTTCAGGTGTGAGTGCTGCACCGCGTGCATAAGTAAAGAGGCGGTCCACGACGCCGCGGATATGCATCAAATGAAAGCCCACCGACGCCACTCCGGCGGGCCGTTCCCATAGCTGTGCGGCAGACAGATCTGCCGTGAATTTCCTTGCGTCTTCAGCTGCCTGCAGCAACGCATGGGCTGCGGGTTGTAACAGTGGCGGAACCCCCTCTACGGGGCCACGCTGCCATACTTCTCTTGAATCCATTAAGCTTCTTCTAAATTTGGGGATTGGAATCGTGCAGTAAGTTACATAAATTTAACCCGCAATCCATAGGAAGCGAAGACTTCGGACGGCGATTGAATTGTTCGTTTAATTTCAAGCTTAAAATGGCCGACAAAAAAAGATTCCTGCGCCTCGACTCGATAGTGGCCTACATGCAATCCGAAATGGATGGTGATGAGATTTTCGTCAAATACAATGGCGAAAAGGTGGCTCCTCAGAAATCAAGGTTTATCCGCCTGACCAACAGTGAGCCCGCGGTGCTCGATGTCGAGATTCCCCTCACATCTGATGACCACTGGGTTGAACTCGAACTTTGGGATTACGACCACCTTTCACCGAACGACCGTCTTGGTAACTTCCGTCTCCTGGCAGATGAAGTAGCCGACGGATTTTCTGCCGAACTTGCACCTAACAAGGATGCTATCGCACGGTACGTGTTGAATTGGTCTGTCGTCGAGCGGGTTTTTGAATAGTTTGACTACTCCTCCCGCCCAAGAACCTGCTTATCCTTCAACAGCACTGCACGCAGTTTCTCGTAGGACAGACGTTGCGGTGAGACGTTTTCCTCAATAGACAATACCGCGGCCGTTGCGGCCGATTGTCCGAGAATCATGAACACGGGTTCCATGCGGATGGAGCCGTACGCGATATGTGAACTCGACACACAAACGGGAACGAGCAGGTTAGCGCACTCCGATTCTTTTGGAAGGATGGCCCCGTAGTCGATCGAGTAGGGGCGGTCCGGGCGCACGCCGATGTCACCTTCGTTTTGCACGAATCCCTCAGGTGTAACATAGCGTTGTATATTGTGGGAATCCAGCACATAAGAGCCCATCCCGACGGGGCGTTCAATTTCCGTCTTTCCAAGGGCGTCTTTTTCCGTCATGATAAAATCGCCCACCATGCGTCGCGCCTCGCGGATGTAAAGCTGATGTGGCCAGTTGTTATTGTCTGTGAACTCGTCTTTCGCCAGACCCCACGTCTTCATCTCGTCTCGAACTTCATCCGGTACGGAAGGATCGTTAGAAAGAAAGTACAACAGCCCCTGCTGATACTGTTTGTGGTCATTGATGATTTCGCGCCTTCTTTCGTACGATGCTTCCGGATACTCGTAATTCTTCCCGATATAGTCCGAACTGAATGGCCCGTGATTGTTGGTATCTGTCTTCCTGTTCGGAATGGCATCGAACTTACTGAACGTTTCGCGCCATCCGGCTTCATATATTCTTTTCAACAATTCATAACGGGAGGGGTCGTATCCTTCAGGCTTCGGAAAAGGCACGCGGTTCTCAGGGTGGTTGCTCATGCACACGCGAAAGCAGTAGGCCTGCACCTTGTTGTCGCCGCTTCCATATTCTCCGGGTGGCTCTGGCGATATCTCCGGTAGAAGGCCGCTCGACGGATCGCCGGGGATTTTGTACGGGTCGATCTTGTTCTGAAAGTGGTGACGGTGATGGAATACTCCTGTCTGCACGCCGTTCCATTGCTCGCCGTACTGACTGGTCGCCTCACGGCCCACATGGTAGCTGACGCCGGCAGCGGCCATCAGATCCCCTTCATAGGTCGCGTCGATGAACATCTTTCCTTTGTACACGTTGCCATCGAGCGCGGTAAAAGCCGTGATTCTGCCATCCTCCTTTGCGACACCTCCGGACGAACGATCCAACCATGTATCGCGATGCACCTCCAGGCCTTGCTCGCGGACGAAATCCTCAAAGACCTTCTCCGCCACGTGCGGCTCGAAAATCCACATGCTGTTTGTTTCTCCATCCAGCGCTACGGTATGCTGGCCCTTGTTTCCGTATTCCGATCGCTCCTGCCAATTCCACGCTTCGTCCTTCTGATAATGATCATACAACCGCTGATAAAATGCTTTTGAGAGACCGCCAATCACTTCCTTATTTCCCGTATCCGTAAATCCCAGTCCACCCGACGTCATGCCTCCCAGGTGAACATCAGGAGAGACAAGGATGACCGACTTGCCCATCCTGTCAACCTGCACCGCAGCAATAACCGCAGCTGACGTTCCGCCATAAACGATCACATCCGCTTCATAGACTCGTTGCTTATCCTGTTCATGAACTGTTTGGCTGCTACAGCCCGAGAGCAAGACGACGAACAGGACAAACACTTTTGTGTGTCTCATATACCGTATTTGAATGAAGCAACAATATAGTGATTTGGGGGAAGTCCACAGTCCACGGTAGCGTATGTGAAGAAGATTTGGCGTCTGCGAAACATACGTAACCAGCGATAGGCCACCGATGCCCTACTGTGGACCGTCGACCGTGGACCGTGGACTATTCCTGGCACAGTGTTTTGTACACTTATTCCAGCACCTTAACAATCAGCATCAGCATGACTTACACGCTGGACGGAAGGAAAATACTCTTTGCTATCGATCGCACCCGAATCGTCGATATTTCGGTAGATGATGTTTTAACGCTAGATGGATTTGACGGCGTGAAGTACGTGTGGACGGATCACGATGCCGACTTCTTTGAGAACAACCCGGACGCGGACGTTTTTCTGCAACTGGAGAAGGATGCGTCCGGCAGCTATAAAGCAACAGAAGTGATTCTTAAGTAGTTCTACGGGTTTGTTGACTGCCTATTCTCCCATGTTCACGGCAGTTAACTCACCGGGGATTACCGCTGCCAATTGCACACTGGCGCCCAGCTTCACGGCGTAGTGCGCCGGAAACAGTGACAGCGAGGTATTCAGGGTGCTGGAGGCGAGCTGATTTCCTTCTTCATCGAGCACATAGTAGTACGTTGAGCCATCTCCATTGAGTACCAACCCTCCGGTGACGAGCTCCGTTGTCTCCCTTTCCCTGACCTGGGCCTGCACTGCGGTATTGTTGACCGAAATGGTATATTGCCCCGGAAAAAATGCCAGCATTTCGTTGATGTGCTGATAGTTCAGTGCATTTCCGGTGCTGTCTGTTGCGTAATAATACTCGTCGGTCAAGCCGCGAACGAGGATGCTGCCCGTTTGCAACTCGGTACGGCCGCCGGCCACTACCGCCGCTTTCACAGACGTATTGTTCACTGTTACCAGATATGCACCAGGCAGGAAGGCCAGGGGCGTTTTGATCACAGCGTAGCCAAGCTGTTCATGATTATCGTCAAGCACGTAGTAGGATTCAGCGGTGTTGCCGAGAACAACAAGTGTTCCGGTTCGTACGCTTGTCAGCTCAGCTGCCTTGACAGATACTAGCATCCCTGTGTTGTTCACACTTGCGCGGTAGGTACCAGGAAAAAGGGAGACGGGCTGTCCCAAAACCTCGCTGACCATCGATCGGTTCAGGGTGTCCGAGACGGCGTAACGCGCCTCGACACCACCAGACAACAACAGCGTACCCGTAGCGCATTTCGCCAGCCGTCCTTCAGCAACTTCAAGCGTATGTGTGCTGCCGTTCACTTTTACCTCGTACAGTCCAGCGGAGACCTGCACCGTTTCATTGAGTTTTCTTCGCAACACCGGTTTACCCTTGCTATCAATCACATCATAGTAGCCGCCCGTGCTGCCCGTTACCTGGATGGCACCCACATCGCCCGAAGCGGTTGTCGTTGCTGGCAAATCGGCAAACACGCAGCATTGATCTGATTGCGCGGGCTCCTTGCAAGCGATCAGAAAAATCAGTCCTACTGCTGAGTATTTAAAAAACGACAAGCGCATGCTAGCGATAGTAGACCACATTACAGTCGGGATTGTTTGCCCGGAACTCGTCTATTCTGCGATTGTTGATGCGTGTATTGTAACATTTCAGGTTGCGCAGGGATAAATACATCACAGGATCAAGCTTGTTCACATTTGTATTGGAACAATCCAGCGATTCCAGTTGATGCAATCCGCGCAGCGGATCAAGGCGTTTGACCTGCGTTCCAGCGCAATTGAGTGACAGCAGATTCGACAATCCTTCAAGTCCGCGCAAATCGTCGATAGGCGTGCTGGAAATGTCCAGGTCCTCCAGTTCAGCCAGCAGGCTGATGGCACCGATCGACTGAAGAGGGCTGCTTGTTGCGTGCAGGGATTCCAGCAAGCGGAGTGATCCCAGGTCGGGAATGCCGGTAATCGCGGTGCCGGCAAAGTGCAGCTCACGGAGCCGGACGAACTCGCTTAGGGCTTCAAGGTCAGCAACCGGCACATTTTCAAACGCCATCACTTCCCGCTCGACGAGCCGGTGAAGGTTCTCCCTCGAGGTAGTCGTATCCGGTTCCATTTTCGAATAGAAAATCTTTCGCCAGTCTTCGCTGAGTCCTTTCCACCAGCGATCAAGATGGATGGTCTTGTATACGAGCAGGCATCGCGGATTATGTGTGAGGAATTCGCGGGCGATGATGTCGTGTACAGACGTACGGTCGACATACACTTCCTTCAGCTTCTTCAAATGAAACAGCGATTCAATGCCGCGTATCTTGCTTCGATCTGCGTAGAAGCGTTCGAGGTTGTTGAAGTCGCGGACCACTTCCAGGTTCTCCACATCTGTGTCGCTGATATTAAGTACAGTGATCTGGCGATGCCCGTCAAGCGGAGAAAGATCAGTGATTCCTGTGTTGTTCGCGAAGACGATTCGCAGCTTTTGCAATTTCCGAAGCGGTTCCAGGCTTGTGATGGTTCGGTCGTTGCTCAAGTTGACGGAGTCGAGGTTAGTGATGCGCGCAAGTGCCTCTTTTCCGGGCGTCCCACGTACGGCCGCCGCGTTGCTGAATACACGTTGCCATACATCCGGCAGCGACTGCCACCATGCCAACAGGTCTTTGGAATCAAAGATCACCAGCACGCCGGGATTGGCGGCCATAAAGGTATCGGCAATCTCCCGGTTCACCGGTGTTTGATCACAATACACCCGTTGAAGCAGCGGTAATTCCGCCAACGGCGACAAGTCCACAATGTAGGTGTAGTTGGCAGACAACACCTTGAGGCTGTCGAGCGACTTGAGGGCCGTAATATCGCGCACAAAGGTGCTGTCCATATTGAGCGTCCGCAGTCGGTCGAGGTCTTGAAGTGGCATCACATTTCGTACGGGCGTCCTGGAAACATCCAACGACATCAGCTGACGTAGCGTTGCGAGTGGCGCAAGATCCGACAGCGGCGTACCCCTCACATCCAGATGAAGGAGTCCTGCAATGGAAGACAATGGCCGGAAATCGGTCACCCTCGTAAACCGCATTTCGAGGTTCATCAATTCTGGCATGCGCTCGACCACTTCAACTGAAGTGACATTGGTGTTGTTGATATTCAGTCGTGCAAGGTTGGTCGCATAACGCAACGGTGAAAGATCTGCCACGGCTGTCTCCGACAGGTCGAGTTCCACCAGACCTGTAAGGTTGCGGATAGGAGTGAGGTCCGTTACGCCTGTTCCGGCAAGGTTTAACAGCTTCAGATTGACCAGATCACCCAGTGGGGCAATCGACTGGACAAATGTGTTTTCGCTCAGGTCGAGTTCGTTGATGCTGCGCATGTCTTTAATGTCGTTCAGATCAACGCTGTCGCGAATATTCAGTTTGTCTCTGAAAATGATCTTCCACTCCAGCGACAGCGACTGCCACCAGTTTTGGAGGGCTTCCTTTTCGTCAAACTCATTGGTGTAGATGCTTACGATTTTCAGTTCCTGAGATTCAGGCTGATAGTTAATTTCGACATACCTCGGGATGGTGTTGTTCACCGTCTTTCCCAGGGTGGTGGTTCCTGTGAGCGTTCGGCGCAGTGATACTTTGTAAAAGAGCTGGCCATTTGCATTTACGCCCTCGGAGATGTCTTCGATCGTCAGCTCAAAGGTGGCATTTTCAAAAAAGAAATCAACGTCCTTTAAATAGGCCACCACATCCTTGTTGGTGATCGTCGACCGGTTTTCCGCAAGGTCATCTTCAACCTGGACTTTGTCATCACGAAATACCTTGTTGTAACTCTCCGTAATGATCACGTCTTTGTCGCGTGCGGAAGCACTACTACTCCCGAGGGTATTCAACAGCAACTCCAGGAACGCGATCAGGTCCTTTACTTTCTCCTGATGGCCTCCCGAAATTTGAGCAGCTGCTTTCTTGTCCGCTTTCTGTGCCACGGCCTTTGGTCCGAGCGCGCTCAGGAACAAGGTGATCGCTGTCATCACTATGAAAATACACCGCTTACTGTGTTTCATAGTAGAGAAACTTTCTAAGTACCGCTTTGTCGCCCGGATGGTTCAGTCTGACAAGGTTAGAAATCAGCCATCCGGTGTTATATCCCGGCCGGTTGAATTCCGAAATACCAAAATACCATCCGTCGATCTGGAAGAAATGAAAGTTCACCCGGTCGACCGTTTGAAATTTCAGATTACCCTTCTTCACTTCATATAGAAAAAGCGTAAGGTGATCCGGGACAAACGTCTTTAGCGTGTACTGGTTGACACTGTCTTTGTTTTCGAATGCTTTCCGCAGATTCATGAAATCGAGTTCATGACTCATGGGATGCAGGAATCTTCCTACTTTGACCGTGTCTTTCACAAAGTAGGGTTCAAACATGTCGGCGTGCACCTTCTGAATCACCCAGCGCGTGCCGAGCTTGTGCTTTTCGAGCTCCATGAAGAGAATCACCGGCTCGCGTTTGCCATTCATCGTGAACGTGGTATGCACTTCAGCAAACCAATTTCCGCCGTGAAAGTTGAGTATGCTGGACTCCTGTTTGTCGAGAATGTCTTTGATGAATTCCGTCTTGAGGGCGCTGCTGATATTCGTATTGCTTTCATCAAACAGCGTTCGCAGGTATTGCTTTCTGAGTTTCTCGCTTCTGTATTGTTTATCGCCCGGATAATACCGGTTTCCGCGTTCATCTTCCTCACCGTTGAAGCGACGGAAAAACTGGCTGACCTGCTTCGATTGCGCATACAACCGGCTTTCGTCCTCCATATCGCCAAGCACCTGCGCGTGAGCCGTTGGGCCCTTCCACAGCAAAAGCAGAAAGCATAAAGCCCGCCCGATCTTAAGAAAAAGATCGTTCGGGCGGGCAAAAAATGTCAGACACTGATATTCCGATATCATGAACTGGTTTCCGTAACGCGAATATCGCCCAACAACACATCCCAAAACTCAACCGTACGACCGGCGATCTGCGTCTTCTTCCTTTCCACGTAAATAGTGATGTCTTTTTTCGTGGTGTCTTTGTATTTCATCAGTCCGTCTTCAGTTTGTCCCTCAAAACGCTGGTAGATGGTTACCACGCCTACGTACCTGCCGTCAGGCTGACGCTCGAGGTCGCTGATGTAATGGATGTTATACCAGCTGATGGTGACACGGTCGTAGTTCAAGGCCATCAGGCGCTCGAAGTATTTCCGCACTTTGTAATAGTTGATCTCCTTGCTGTTTAGTGAGGAAACGCCCATCTCGCTATCGGGGGCAAACAACTCCTCTGCCCGGTCCATGACGCGAGTGGCTTCAGAGAATGACGTATTTTTGCTGCCGATAATGCTGATGTATTTGCTTAGGTCTCGCACTTTCTCAAGTGCAAGCGAGTCTATCGCCTGCTTCCGCTCACGGCTGATTTCTGCGGTCTGTGCCGAAAGACTGCCAATGAGGCAAAGGCTCGCAAGCAAGGTGAATATGTTTCTGGCTCTAACCATGGTCTTGTGTATTTGAAATTGTATTTAATTCTTCCTTAACTCTACTTCGGTAATCTTGCCTGAACTGTCGAACTTAAGATCCGAGATGCTGTTCGCGTTGTTCTTCGTGTCTTTAAGATAGTTCAGGTATTGCCTTATGGTTGTGGGCCGGTCATAATCCTTCAGGCCGTTTTCCTCACTGATCACGATCAACACCGGTGTATCCGGTGAAGAAAAGAGCGTCAAGGCTTCGTTGATGCTCGCGTTGGCAGATGCTACGTTATTAGAACTCGAAATGGATTGGAAATACTGGTTGAGTTTGGCCTTGGGTGCATTGGCGAGCATTTCTTTCTGCCGTGCTTCCGCCTCGCGACGCGCCGCTTCGGCTTCCTGTCTTTTGCGCTCTTCCTCCTGGCGAAGGTTGGCCTCTTGTTCAATCCGGGCGCGCTCCTCGGCAGCCCGAGCAGCTTCGGCTGCCTTCTTTTTGCTCTTGCAGCCGGTAAAGCAGATCATGAGCACAAGCAGCCACATGACCAGCTTTGAAGAATTTCGAATAACGTTCATCATTTTTCAGTTTTTGGTATATATCAGTGTTTTACAGTGATTACTGTGCCAATTTTATAAAGATTTGGCGGTTTTCCGATGATTTGCTTCCAGCGGCACGGTATTTACATCAAAAATCCGTCAAAACGCCCCAAACGTATCCTAAAATAGGGATTTTGCCCGCTTTTAGCCGATTTTTTTTTTAAACGGATGGTCATAGCCGTTTTCGAATCAACCCTGAAAAGAAAGAAGCTGCCCTTTCAGACAGCTTCTTTCCGCAATGTGTTAATGTGTTCGTGTGTTAATGTGTTCGTGTGCTAACGTGCTCAGGTATATCGTAAGCCATTGGGTTATGCGCTGATCTTTACTCAACGGGCCTAATTAATAACATCGACCCTACCCATTAAAACCCGACTTCGCCGCAGTGCCTTTTGCCAAACACGCACCACCAGGCAAAGTCGCACCACACGAACACACGAACACACGAACACATGAACACATTAACACATTTTCTAAACCCCTAACGTCCAGCCTTCGCGATAGTTTCTCTTCACAAACTGATTGGCCTCGTCGTAATTGGTTATGCGCATGTTCTGGTGATCCCACAGCAACTTGATGTTGCTTCCGGGGTAGTGCATGCCGCGGCCGTTGGCGCGTGGTTTAGGCATATCGGCTACGCGAATCGCCAGGTTGGCCATGAGAATGGCTTCGGTCAGCGGGCCGGATAGTTCAAAAGGCGCGCTCAACTGTTTGTTGCCATAACCTGCAATAGCACCCTCCACCCATTGTGCGTAGTGGCCATCGGCGCTACCGGGAACGCGAGGCAATTTCTGCGGCACGTTGACTTCCTTCATTCTTGACAAGGGCAGGAGGCGGGGGTTTGCCGCGTACTCGCTGGCCATCATCTTTCCTTTCGTGCCGATGAACAGAATGCCGCTGTTGCCGTCGCCGAACGTTTCGTCGGGTCCGAGTTCCGGTGGACGTGTCGGTTTAATACCGCCGTCCATCCAGTGCATGGTGACTTCGCCCTGCGTTTTATTTGTTTTGGGAAAGGTGAGGGTAGCGTGACTTGCCGGCGGTGGCGTGTCAGGGAAATATCCACGCTGACCCCAGTCCACATAGACATTGCTGACGCTTGCCTGCACGTCGAGCGGATATTGGAGATTCAACACGCGGAAAGGTGCCTCCATAAGGTGGCAGCCGAGATCACCTAAAGCGCCGGTACCGTAATCCCACCAGCCGCGCCAGCTCCTGGGAACAACCTTGTCGGCATAGTCGCGGTACGGTGCAGTGCCGAGCCACAGATCCCAGTTAAGTTCGCTTGGCACGGGCGCTTTCGGTCCCCAGGCGATACCCTGAGGCCAAACCGGCCGGTTCGTAAAGATTTGAACGGTATGGACGTCGCCAATAATTCCGGCGTCATACCATTCCACCAACTGCCGCACACCATCGCCTGACGCACCCTGGTTACCCATTTGTGTGACTACTTTGTAACGCTTGGCCGCCTCTGTCAATTTGCGCGCTTCCCAGACATCATGCGTCAATGGCTTCTGCACATACACATGCTTCCCAAGCTGCATCGCAGCCATCGCCTGTACGGCGTGATTGTGGTCAGGTGTGGAAACCGATACTGCGTCGAAATGTTTGGATTCTTTTTCCAGCAGTTCACGCCAATCGGTGTACACCTTTGCTTTGGGATAGCGCTCCACAGCACCGCTCAGCATGCGCTTGTCAACGTCGCAAAGGAAGGCGATTTCCGCTTTGCCACTTTCGTAGAAATGGGAAAGATCCGATCTTCCTTTTCCACCCGCGCCGATTCCGGCGATCAGCAGCTTGTCACTCGGCGCGAGGAATCCACTGCCGCCCAACACGTTGCGTGGAACGATCATGAATCCCGCGGCAGCGGCAGCCGCGTTCTTCATAAAGTCTCTTCTGGAAGCCGATGACTTTTTCTGGGATTTTTTTGAGTTTGATTTCTTCTTCATACTTGGGTTTGGTCAAGGGTAAAACAAGGCTTCGAACTGTTTGAGGCCTGGCCAATTTACAACGATTGCTAGCATTTGTTGTACGCAAAAATCGAAGACGTAGGATCATTTTGCGAATATTCGCACAGCGCCGTGGTTTTCAGTTTCAGGTATATACCCCTATATTTCGCCGGGTCTTTATACCGGAAACCGCTCGACAGACCGGAAAATCGCGAAACACTGTGATCCGGCCTGCGCCGTAACACACCTCAAGGCATCGTTGGCCCGGGTGCGGAAGCGGGTCGGATGTAACGACTGAAACAAACACCGAAAAGTAAACGCTAACCATATCCCGACGAACCGCCTATGCCACGTCATGCTGCTGATGAAAAAATCCTCTCAATTGATATTGGCGGGTCACGAATCAAAGGAACTATTCTCGATATGAAGGGCAATATGCTGATGGACTATCAGCGGATTACCACGCCTAAATACGCCGGCCCCGACAATGTTATGCAGGGCATCGTTGAACTCACCCGGACGCTGACAGGCTACACCAAAGTATCCGTAGGGTTTCCCGGCTACGTGCGCGACGGCATTGTCTATACAGCCCCCAATCTCGGTACCAACAAATGGCGGAAGGTCAATCTTGCCGAACGATTGTCGGAAGTGCTCGCCAAACCGGTGCGTGTTGTTAATGACGCAGACCTTCAAGGTCTTGGAGTAGCCACCGGAAAGGGACTGGAGATGGTGGTGACGTTAGGCACCGGCTTCGGTTCTTCATTGCTTATAGATGGCACCCTTATGCCGCATCTCGAATTGGGGCAGCACCCCTTCACCAGACGGAAGACGTACGACCAGTTCATCGGCAACAATGCGATGGAAAATCTCGGCCCTGACAAGTGGAACAAACGCCTGTCAAAAGTCCTCGCGGTTCTCAAGACCGTCTTTAATTATGACCACCTTTTCATCAGTGGTGGCAACGCGAAAAGGATCACCATCCACCTCGACAGGAACATCACACTGGTCACCAACCTCGATGGAATCAAGGGCGGCGCGAAGCTGTGGTGGACGGGGAAATAGTTGCAGAGTTGCAGAGTTGCAGGTTACGGGTTGCCGGTTGCAGTGTCGCGGGCCCTGTTAGCGACGGCTTTGTGGGGCTGCGGCTGCAAGATGGAGGGCAGCAAACTTCCGGGAAGTTTGGAACTTCCCGGAAGTTGGACGTTTGCGGTGAATTTAACTGATGGGAACAATTTTTTCAGAGCCACGATCTCACACAAATATGTATCGTTATGGCTACCGAAATCATCACTGTCGCTGTCAATACACCGGCGCATTCCAAGCTAAAGGAATTTTTTGTCGACCAGTTGCGGGATGTGTTGTGGGCGGAGAAAAAACTTGTCAAGACCATCGAGAAACTACGTGAATCAGCCACCACAATCAGGCTGAAAGAATCCTTCAACGATCACCTGAAAGAAACCAAAGGTCACGTCGACCGGCTGCTTCAGATTTTCGACCTTCTTGAAGAGAAGCCGGATGAAAAAAAATGCAAAGCCATGGCAGGCATCGTTGACGAAGGAGAAGACATCATCAGCGAAACGGACAAGGGCACAGCCCAGCGCGATGTCGGTCTTATCTTCGCCGCACAAAAAGCGGAGCACTACGAAATTGCCACCTATGGCGGATTGAGAACACTCGCCCGCACTCTGGGCTATACGCAGATTGCATCCCTGCTTGAGAAAACACTGCTCGAAGAAAAACAGGCCGATGAGATGCTGACCTACATTGCAGAAAACGGAATTAATTTCTCCGCCAGCCAGGAACCCGAAGATTAATCCAGAGAGTCGGCACAGCTTTTATTCATGGTATAGTACCCGGCCATTCCTCACAGCGCACCTTTTGGTTGACTCTGCTGTGGAACTATTCTGAATAAAACAAATAACCATCACCCTCATGAAAAAGGTATGTGCTGCCGTGATACTGTGCTGTCTGTCGACACCCACTTTTCCGCAAAACAATGTTGTTCCTCCGCGACATTCAAAGATTTCGGTCTCCGCTGACAACCCTAATGCGTCGAGTCTCTTCGCCAAACCGATCGACCCTTCGCGAATCGACATCGTGAGGGATTCATACGGTGTGCCTCACATTTTCGCACAGACCGATCGTGAGGTTGCTTATGGACTTGCCTGGGCTCACGCCGAGGATGATTTTGAGACCATCCAGAAAGCCATGCTGGCAAGCAAGGCCATGCTCGGACAATTCGCCGGAAAATCCGGGGCAATTGTCGACTATCTGGTTCACCTGCTCCGCCTGCGACAGCTCGTAGAGAGTCGCTACGACAAAGACATCTCACCCGACTTCAAAGCCGTACTTGCCGGCTACTGCGATGGGCTCAATGCTTATGCTGACGCATTTTCAAAGGATGTGTTAGTAAAAAAAGCATTTCCCGTAACGCCTCATGATCTTCTGGTGTACTCCGTGCTTCAGTTGTCACTGGGCTGCGGCCTCGAAGATGCCTTCCAGAAAATCACGGGAGGAGCGCCATCGCTTGTGAAGTGGGAACCGACAGGCTCTAACGCCTTCGCTTTCAACTCAAAACGGACCACCGACGGCAACGTCTACCTCGCCATCAACACCCACCACCCGCTGGAGGGGCAGGTGGCCTGGTATGAAGCCCACCTCTCCAGTGAAGAGGGCTGGAACATCGTCGGCAGCCTTTTCCCCGCCGCGCCGATTATCCTCACCGGCTTCAATGAGAATCTCGGGTGGACACACACCGTCAACCACCCCGATCGCCTCGATATCTACCGCCTTGAGATGAACCCGGACAATGCGCTGCAGTACAAAGTCGATGACAAGTGGCTCACACTTGAAGAAACTGTCGTAAAGCTTAAAGTAAAGCTTTCAGCATTGAACGTAGGCATCAAGAAGAAAGCATATTGGAGCATTTATGGACCAACGGTGGTCACGGACAGCGGTGTGTATGCCATTCGCACGAGTGGCTATATGGACATCCGCGGCCTTGAACAATGGTATCGCATGAACAAAGCGAAAAATTTTACCGAATTCAGGAAGGCACTGCAGATGGAAGCGCACCCGGGATACAACATCGTGTATGGCGATCGTTACGACACCATCTTTTACCTGAGCAATGGTCGTATCCCGATGCGCGATCCACACTTCGACTGGACAGGGATACTTCCAGGCAACACCGAAGCAACCTTATGGAAAGATTTTCACCGTGTAGAGAATCTACCCCAGGTGCTCAATCCCTCTTCGGGATATGTCTACAACGCCAACCATTCTCCGTTCAATGCCACTGCACCCGGCGATAATATCCGCGAAACGGACTACGATCCAACCATGGGCTACGTGACACACAATAACAACCGCAGCCTCCGGGTAATGGAACTGTTGAGCCAATACGGGCAGATCAGTTACGATGAATTTAAGGAAATCAAATACGACATTCAGTTACCGGAAAAACTTGCCTATCCGGCGAACGTTGACACCCTCTTTCTCCTCGACGAAAACCAGTATCCGGAGTTGTCAGATCTGATTCTGATGCTCAAGCGATGGGATCGCAGGGGAAATATTGAAAGCGAAGGAGCCACTGTTTTTGCGATCGCCTTTTATTATGTGGCCGACATATACAAGCGCAATCCTACGTTCCGATCTATGTCGGAGGCCCTGTGTGTTGAGACACTCCGCCACGTGAAGGACCACCTGCTGACGTACTTCGGAACACTCCACGTGCCACTCGGCCAGTATCAGCGCCTCATCCGGGGCGATAAATCGCTTCCGCTCGCGGGCCTTCCGGATGTGTTGGCGGCCATGTATTCCACTCCTCTTCCGGATGGCCGGGTAAAAGCCTCGCTGGGCGACTGCTACATCGCGTTTGCAAAATATACGCCCACCGGGCCGGAAATTGAAACAATCAATTGCTACGGCGCATCGAATCGTCCCGACAGCCCACACTTCAGCGATCAGATGGAAATGTATGCCCGTCATCAAACAAAGAAGATGACGCTCGATCGCGCCAGTGTATACGAGGAGGCCCAGGAGATCTATCATCCCGAACAACTGTCCGAGGTCACGCTGACGGAGCATCTCCCGGATGCCAAGTGACAGATCGCCTTACCCTTTGCTAAAATATTTTGGAGGAAGGCTAATTTCACCTTAACTTGTTGCGCCCTGTTCCGGTCTGGGCGTTACCGAGACCGGCGCATGCTAAAGTTGCTAATCAGTTATGCGTTTTTCTTTAGTCCTGCTAGTTTGCAGCGTGTTCATGATCGAGGTCCAGGCGCAACAAGTCATCCCTTTATATCCCGACGGAATCCCCAACAGTAAGCCTGCTGCCCCCGACAAAGAAGCACGTGACGTGAGGCCCGATGGACTGGTATTCATTACGGGCACGACCATTCCGACCCTTACGGTGTTCAAGCCGGAAAAGCAGTCGGCATCGCGCACGGCCATCATTATCCTGCCGGGTGGCGGCTATCACGGTACCGCTATCAAACATGAAGGAACCGACATCGCCCGGGCGCTGAATGAGTGGGGGGTTACGGCCTTTGTCCTCAAGTACCGCATCCCCAATGACGAGACGATGGTGAACAAGGAGATCGGCCCGCTGCAAGATGCCCAACAGGCCATCAGCCTTGTCAGGGCTGGAGCCGCGAAATGGAACGTCGATCCTCACAAGATTGGCATCATGGGATTTTCGGCCGGAGGGCACCTGGCATCTACCGCGGCGACGCACTTCAACAAGCCACAGATAGCCAATCCCAAAGTCAGTGTAAGGCCGGATTTCGTCATGCTCGGCTATCCGGTCATCAGCTTCTCGGACAGTATTGGTCATCGTGGCTCACGCGACAACCTGCTGGGCCCGTCGCCGTCGAAGGAAAAAATCCGCGCGTATTCAAATGAGTTGCAGGTGACACACCAAACACCTCCGACGTTTCTCATCCATGCGAGTGACGACAAAGTGGTCCTCCCTGCGAACAGTATCCATTACTATGAACACCTTATCAAGAACAACGTTTCAGCAGCGTTGCATATCTATTCCGGAGGAGGACACGGTTTCGGAATGAACAATCCGACCACCAATGAAAAGTGGATGAACACATTCAGGAACTGGCTCATAAAAGAGAAGTTTCTCGAAGACAAACGGTAATGACATCAAGTTCGCGAAAAGCATCACGGCAGGCGCAATGAAATTGAAAGACCTTCCCATTCAAAGAAAGCTCATGCGGGTGCTACTGCTGACCACCTGCTCCGTTCTGATATTGACCTTCATCATTTACTTTACATATGAATTCCTGACGTTCAGGCACTCCACCATCCGCCAGCTTACCACGCTCGGTCGGGTCATCGCCTCGAACAGTACAGCCGCGCTCGCTTTCAACAATGCAGAAGATGCCGCTGAAATCCTGTCGGCCTTAAAAGCCGAGCCGCATATCGCCGCCGCGGTGCTCTATGATGATGCGGGAAATCTGTTTTCGCAGTACCCGGCCACCGCCGTCGAAGATTCCGTTTTCGTCAACAAGGCGCCACAGCGCGGACATTATTTCGAAGACGGCTATCTCGTGCGCACGCTCGACGTAACGCTCGGTGACCGGCACCTGGGCACATTGCTTTTGAAGTCCGACACAGAAGCAATCTATGATCGATTCATGCTGTTCGGCGGGATTGCGGTGATGATCATTACCCTTTCACTCCTTTTAGCGTACCTGCTCTCGCTTCGCCTGAAGCGCTATATCGCCCACCCGATCATGCAACTCGCCAACACGGCCAAGGCGATCTCGGACAGAAACGATTTTTCCGTACGGGCAATCAGGATCAGCAACGATGAAATCGGCTTCCTCACCGACGCCTTCAACCAGATGCTTCACCGGATTGAAACCCAGACGGACGAGATCACCGCCTTCAATCAAAGACTGGAAGAGCGCGTGATCGAAAGAACGCGCGAACTAAAAGCCGCCAACCGGGAGTTGGAAGCATTTTCCTATTCTGTGTCGCACGACCTTCGCGCACCGCTGCGATCTGTTCATGGCTACATGAACATCTTTGCGGAAGAATATGCAGCGCAACTGGACGACGAGGGAAAGCGCCTTATCAACATCATCCTCGACAGCGGTCGCCGCATGGGCCAGTTGATCGACGATCTGCTCCTGTTCTCGCAACTCGGACGAAAAGAATTGAGCAAGGGCAAGGTAGACATGAATGCACTTGTCAGCGAGATCTGGCGGGAGCAGCGTGGAAACGAAACAGGGCGCCAGATCGAATTCGTCCTGAAGGACATGCCTACGGCGCTGGCCGACGCGGCCACGCTCAAACAGGTATGGACCAACCTGATCTCAAACGCCTGTAAATACACGCGCGACCAGGATGTAGCCACCATCGAAGTAGGCGCGTACCACGAAGGAAAAGCCGTTGTTTATTACATCCGCGATAACGGTGCCGGATTCGACATGAAGTACTATAATAAACTCTTCGGCGTATTTCAGCGACTACACAGCGAAGAAGAGTTTACCGGAACCGGCGTCGGCCTGGCTATCGTCGAGCGCGTGATCGCCAAACACGGTGGCAGGATCTGGGCCGAAGCAAAAGTCAACGAGGGCGCAACGTTCTACTTCACGCTGACGAAGGCGAAGGTTCGGTCTCGTACGCCTGTGTGAAATGCAGTTGAATGCAGGTTTAAATGCAGGTTGGAATGCAAGTAGCGGCGTTCCCGCATGCATTCCAACCCGTATTTTACTTGTATTTAAACATGCATTTTACATGCATTTAAACATGCATTCCATCAACGTCTTCTCTCAAAAGACCGCTCGCGCCCGGATGTACCTCCTGGGTTTCCGCGACTCGGTGTTGAGGGCCGCGCCATGGGTGGCGGCGTTTCTCGCCTCGGAGTGACCGTGCGCGAGTTGCGCGGGGGCGATGCACTGCGCTGCTGTACACCTGAACTGCGCTGAAAATCGGCCGGGGCACTCTGACGGACGTTGGAATTCGAGCTCCGCTGTACCGCCCTCCGCTCCGGCGTATAGGGCCGGGTAGTGTTCAGGTTAGGGGTTGAATGTTCTCGTGCCGGACTGGCAGGTGTTGCCTGTCGAGGTGTTTCAACGCGATCATTCTGCCTGAATGTGCTCCTTGTCGGTGCATTTGTTTTCTGTGCCTCGTAAGGGCGGGTCTGGATGTTCGCAGGCGTTGTACTGCGGCTTGAGCGGCTGTCCGT
>CAYMWA010000069.1:0-18052 GCA_964393795.1 uncultured Roseivirgaceae bacterium | reverse complement strand
TGACGATGACTTCGTACTTGCCACGCAAAATCTTCTCCAGAAGCCAGCACAAAGGTTCGTCATCTTCAATGACCAGTACCTTTTTCATGTCGATGTCTCACATTTAAATCCAACTACGCCGTAGTGTCTATAAATTTTGATACCAACCTGCGGCTATACGTTGGGGTACTGCTTGTTGAAAATTGGGGAATAAAAGGGAGATGCGCTTAAGGAAGCGTAATGGGAAGGCGTGTTATACCCGGTAGTGTTTCATTGCGATCAACCTTGTGGCTGCCGGTCGTCGCGAATGAGGGATGACTGTACACTTCTTTTGGGAATTCGTAGGAAGAAACCTGTGTCCTGACATCGGCTAATGCCGCTTGCAGAATTTCTGAGGAGAATTCTACACCCTCAATGACAAGGATAATTTTATTGGAAAGCTTTTCGTCTGGTAAAGCCGCTACAAAGAAGCGGTAGTTGAACCCGTGCTTGTAAAAGATGTCGCCGATGACCTTCTCCACTTTTTCAGGCATCACTTTGACACCGCCAGTATTAATCACGTTGTCCCATCTTCCCAGCCAGGTAAACTTACCAGGAGCGACAATATCGACCAGGTCATTAGTGACCACAGGCGCTGAAAGGTAGTCGGCTTCCACAACCAGACAACCCCGGTCATCTTGGCGGATACTCACACCGGGAAGTGTCTCGAAGTATTGTTGTTTGCCTGTTGTGTTAAGCAGCCGTAAGGCTACATGCGAGAGTGTTTCGGTCATCCCGTACGTTTCGTAAAACTCACAGAGATAACGATCGAGTTGCTCAATGTACTTGGGATGCAACGAAGCGCCACCGATGATGACTTGCCTGGGGGTATTGAGTAAATGTGGATGTTTTGACTCAAGCATCGCCGCAATTTGATACGGAACGAATGCGGTGAATTGTACACATTTATGCACGGGGATTTTTACGAGCGGATTGGCGACGGGATCAAGGATCATCATCTTTAACCCAAGAGTCAAACACCGTGCAACCATCATTAACCCTCCAATATATTTGGTGTCTATGCACACGAGTGCACGTGTGTTTTTTTGAAGACCCAGTTTCTCGGCAGAGCGCATCACACTGATAACCATTTGCTTTTTTGAAATGGTAATGGTCTTTGGCGGGCCTGTTGACCCACTGGTGGTCAAGATGAAGTCCTCCGTTCCTGTTAGCCAGTCTTTGATGAAAGTAAAGGTGCGCGATTCAAACGGTGTCTGCGCTTCGGCCTCCTGATGCACGATCTTTTCGATGGAGATGTATCTTCCATTTGCCCATATCGTTGAAAAGGGATAGGGTTGATCGGGTATGACCGGTGTCGACTTGTGCATCATTCGTGTAGCCCGACCATCCTCCGGAAACGCGGCGCGTCGGGTGACATAAAGCTATGGAAACTGTGGATAGCGCGTCCAATCGGGAGTCCTTTTCTCGATGAAGGCGTTCTTTCCTTCTTTGGCTTCTTCACTCAGATAATAAAGGAGTGTGGCATTGCCGGCCAGTTCCTGGATGCCTGCC
Source organism: uncultured Roseivirgaceae bacterium (assembly GCA_964393795.1). GTDB lineage: Bacteria > Bacteroidota > Bacteroidia > Cytophagales > Cyclobacteriaceae > Chryseosolibacter. The sequence goes on along the minus strand of CAYMWA010000069.1, from coordinate 16,522 downwards.
TGACCATCAAGTTCGGCGTTGAAGGACGATTTTAACATGCGCAGTGCCAGTGGACTCTTGGCGATCATCTTCCGTGCCCAGGCCACGTAAGTCTCTTCAAGTTTGTCAAGCGGAACTACGGTGTTGACCAGTCCCATCTCTTTGGCCTCCTGAGCATCGTACTGGTCACAAAGATACCAGATCTCGCGTGCTTTCTTTTGTCCGACGATCCGGGCCAGGTAGGAGGCGCCGAACCCTCCATCAAAGCTTCCCACTTTCGGGCCGGTCTGTCCGAATCGCGCATTCTCGGCGGCGATCGTCAGATCGCATACAACGTGCAGTACGTGGCCTCCGCCGATAGCCCATCCGGCGACAGCTGCGATGACGGGCTTGGGGATGGAACGAATCATCTTCTGCAGGTCAAGCACGTTCAAACGTGGAACCGCGTCTTCGCCGACGTAGCCACCATCGCCACGCACCCGTTGATCCCCACCACTGCAAAAAGCTTTATCCCCCTCACCGGTAAAGACAACTACGCGAATGTCTGCCGATTCCCGGCAAATCGCCATCGCATCGATCATCTCCTGAACGGTTAACGGTGTAAAGGCGTTGTGGACTTCCGGTCGGTTAATGCTGATGCGGGCGATGCCCTCGAACTTATGAAACAAAATTTCCTTGTATTCCTTGACGGGTTCCCATGCGTATTTAAGATTCATAGCTGTTTTTTATTTTTAGTTTCAAAGTTTGGAGCTGCTCTTTGCTGGTGGTGGTATCACTTTCAAACTCGATGATTTTCGTTCTCTTGTCGTCAGAAAAAAAGTCTTTAAACAAGTTTTTGACTTTTCGGAGGTTATCGACTTTCAGGTAGTCCAGTCCGAACTCTTCACAAAGGTGTCGGGCATTCAGTACCTGGCGCGTGATAAAAAGCTCCTGTGCTTCTGGCATGGACGACGGGCCTTCGAGCACGTCAAAGATAAGTCCCCCATGGTTATTGAGAAGAAGAACCCGTAACTTTTCAAGTGGATAGTTGTGCCAGAAAGCATTGCGGTCGTAGAAAAAAGCAAGGTCGCCCGTGACGAGAAAATTCATCCGCCCGGAGACGAGTGCATGCCCAACCGCCGTGCTGGTTGAACCGTCAATACCGCTCGTGCCCCGGTTCGCGTAAACCCGGATATCGGATTTGCCTGCCTGAAGGGAAATAAAGTTGGCATACCGAACACTCATGCTGTTGGCGAGGTGCAGGTTGCTTTCAGGAGGGAGACCATCAAGAAGTGTCTTCACGAGCGCCAGCTCGCTCAACTGTGCTTCACTAAAGAACGCATCGAGCACGCGCGTCACGCGCCGTTCCTCGACCTCCCAAAGTTTGAAGTAGTTTTCCTGCTTCTGAGCTTCGAAGCGCTGCGGCCGCTCCTGGGTGTTGAGCAAGTTTACAAATGAGGCAGGCGTTGCATGGAAAATGTCGGTTAATGTCTTGAACGTATCAGCCACGCTTCCTGACGGCTGGATGTGCCAATGCCTTTTTGCAGGATACTTTCGGAGAAACAATTTCAGGTTTTTTGAGACCAGCGCATCGCCGAAAGTGATGAGCAGGTCCGGTTGCAGACGCGCCCTCAAGTGGTCGGGCGCTTCGCCGAGGAACAGGTCGCTGTGGCGGATGCTCGTCTCAAGTGTGTGCAAATTCGAAACGACATCGTGAACAATCGGGATGTTGTGGTTGCGCTGGAGACGGGTGAGGCCGTCAGCAAAGTCGGTGTCCGGATGGTGCTGTCCGACGACGATCAGAATGTTGTGAAACTCCGGCCACGCCTTTGCGATCACGTCTTTGGTGGAGGCATCGAGCGCGGGTACGGATCGATGATCGATCATCACGCGAACATCACTACTGAAAGTGACAGGCGTTTCGGGTGACGGATAAAGCGGCTCCCGGAAAGGAGCGTTGATGTGAACCGGGCCGGCGGGGTATTGGCGGCTTTCGTTAATGGCCTCATTGACCATACGGTTGATCACCCAGGCGCTATCCGGGTGATCGTATTCCTGTGGCAACTGATAGTTTTTCTTGACGTGTGGTCCAAAGATACCTGCCTGATGAATGGTCTGACCATCGTGCTGAGCGATCCACTCAGAAGGACGGTCGGCAGACAACACGATGAGCGGCGTATGGCTGAAGTACGCTTCCGCCACGGCGGGTGCCAGGTTGTAAACCGCCGTGCCTGATGTGCAAACAACGACTACGGGCTGACCCGATGCCTGTGCCATGCCGAGGGCGACGAATCCGGCGCTTCGTTCATCGCTGAAGGTACGGGTGTTGATCTGTGGATGGCGACTGAAAGCGAGCGTTAAAGGAGCACAGCGTGAGCCCGGACAGAGGACGACCTGTTTAACGTTTTGTTTGTTGCAGATTTCGGCAATATCATAGACCGGCTGTCTTTGCATCAAAGGATTACATTGAGTAAGGTATCAAACTTCATTTCGGTTTCATCCCATTCCTTTTCCGGCCGAGAGTCAATGGTTACACCAGCCCCCGCGAACAAAGTGGCTGTTCTGCCGGAGAGCCGCATACAGCGAAGGTTGACAAACAGGTGGATATCGTTGTCTACATTTACGGGGCCGAGATAACCGGCAAAAAATTCGCGATCGTATCCTTCGACTTTGTTCAGGAAGGCGAGCGCGGGTTCGAGTGGCATGCCGCAAACAGCCGATGTGGGATGCAGCAGGTCGAGCATCACCGAGCCCATCTGTGGGAAGTTTGTCGCCTTCATATCCACAGTGTATTCCGATTTGAGGTGCATGAGGTTTCCGGCCACGACAGTCTTTGGTCCTTGCTCGTCATATTCCCGAAGGCGAATCTTCTTGAAACAACTGATGATGTAGCGGCCCACGAGCGCTTGCTCTTCGATTTCCTTTTGTGTCCATGAAACCGAACGCACATCAATTCCGGGAGAATACGGAATCGTTCCGGCAAGGGCGACGGTTTTGAAGACCGATTTGTCGTGCACACTTACCAGTATCTCCGGACTTGCACCCAGCCAGGCACCGACGCCGGGAATGTTTACAAAAGAAATTAATGCGGCAGGATAACGGTCACATAGTTTTTGGAAACATTCAACAACATCAAATGATGTGGGGAGGTCGATGGTGCGTGTACGCGAGGGAACCACTTTTTCAAAATAGCCGCGTTCAATTTCCCGCACACTGTCGTCCACTATCCGGGCGAATGACGGCATGTCAGTGTCCTTCGTTCGGGCGTAGGTATTGCCCACTATGAATCGGTTCGGTTTCTCGCCGGAAGCAAGACGCTCGGTAAGCCATTCGATTGATCGTTCACCAAGCAATCCGTTATTGCCCTGTAGACGGCCGCCGCTGAAAGTGAAAAGCCGATCGGCGGGAAGATAGAAGCGACGCTTGTTTTTCTGGAACGGCGCCATGAGGAATCCTGGATCGCGTTCTTCCAGGAGCTCGGCCGGTTCGAGCAGTTGACAGCCGTCAGCGACGATGAGATTTTTTTGTGTAGTATGCGGGAGGCGCCACAGCGCTACCGGTGCCTGATGATCCTGCGCCTTGCTGAGCGCCACACTGATGAGTTCTTTTTCCGGGTAAGCAACGACAACGTCCAAGTAAGTGGTAAGTTTTAAGTTTTAAGTTCTAAGTTTTAAGTTGCTACGTTTAAAGTCTTGAGTTGTTTTAAGTTGGTGTCCCTTAACTTACTACTTATCACTCAAGACTTTCACTGCCAGGGTGATTCGGCTGATGCAAATGAGTTTGTCCCCCTCGTCCGTAATACGGATTTCCCAAACCTGCGTTGACCTGCCGATGTGGAGCGGTCGGGCCACGCCCTTTACGTAGCCTTCACGGGCGCTGCGAATATGGTTTGCGTTGATTTCAAGGCCTACGCAATAATACTTGCCTGTGTCGATGCAGCAGACGGCCGCGACGCTGCCGATCGTTTCGGCGAGTGCCACAGAAGCGCCACCGTGCAGCAGCCCGTATGGTTGCTTTGTGCGGTGGTCGACGGGCATCCGGGCCTCAAGGGTATCTTCGCCGATGGCCGTAAACTCGATGCCGATCTGTTCGGCCAATGTGTTCTTTCCCCGCTCGTTCAGCGCCTCAAGGGTGATGTTTTGGTGAAATATGCTCATCCTGCTTACTTAAATGAATTCCCTATGACTCATCTTTAAACAAATTCCCTATTTTTGCGCCCCTGCCTATACCTTGTTTGACAGGCGTGTCTTATTTCGGCGGCAGGCCAGCCTTTCGGTGTCTGACGCCACAAGGCTATGTCCTGCTTTCGCAGGCAGTGTTTTTACGGCGCCAGGTGAAGGTAGGAGGCGGCGCCAAAATAGTGTAAAATTGATCAGCAAAAAAGTTTACCTCGTACGACACGGCCAAACGGATTTTAATCTGAAGAATATTGTACAGGGTAGTGGCGTGGACACAGACCTGAACGACACAGGCCGGAGACAGGCAGCTGCTTTTTTCGAAGCCTATAAGCACATCCCTTTTGATCGAATCTATACCTCGGCGCTTAAACGCAGCCAGCAGTCAGTCAAAGCCTTTATCGACCGGGGCATTCCCTACGATGTGCTGCCCGGATTAAACGAGATCAGTTGGGGAACGAAGGAAGGTCATCCGGTTACACCGGAGGAAGATGCTTACTACCACTTCATGCTGGAGCAATGGAGGCTTGGCAATACGCACCTGAAGATCACAGGTGGCGAAAGTCCGGAAGATGTGGTAGAAAGAATGAAGCCCGCGGTCGATCACATCATGGCCCGTGCCGATGAGAAGACGATCCTCATTTGCATGCACGGACGTGCCATTCGCATTTTGCTCTGCTACCTGCTGCACTATCCGCTAAAATCTATGGATATGTTCGAGCACCAGAACCTCGGCTTATATGTGCTGAACTACTCGGGCACCATGTTCACGGTGGAAAAATACAATGACGACGCTCATATGCGCGTCAGCTGAGCCAGGGCCGACCGTGCCTTGCTGTCAATGCTATTCTTGTACGGGTGCCGACGGTAGGAGAGTGCCCGCTGGAAGTACTCTTCAGCATCCTTAACCCTGCCTTGTGAGCGATAGATGTACCCCAGCTGCAGACACGCGTTTGGTGCGAAATACCAATTGTCCTGACCCGTCATCTTAATCGTCTCCAGGTAATATTCTTCCGCTTCGGGTTGGTGCTGCTTGTGTGCGAGGCGCGCTTTCCGGTAATAGTATTCCGTCTGGTCTTTTCGGGTCGTCAGGTCCATGCTGGTGATGGTCTTCAAAACCTTTTCCGCTTCCGCGTAGTAGCCGCCGTCAGTCGCATACCGGATTTTCGCCAATTTTGGATTGATCGGTTCCTTGTCGGACAGCGCCCGGGCCGCCGACTTATCCGCTTCCGTAGCATCCGTTCCTTTGTTGCGCGCCTGGTTAAACAGTTCCAGTGCATCGTTTTCATTGCCGTTGAGCCAGTAGCACAGCCCCATCTTGTAGTAGGCGTCTTTGATATAGTTTTGGCCTGGCTGATAGTTGACAAACGAGCGAAACGACGTGATGGCGTTGAGGTAATCACCTTTGTTCAGGTAGGCTTCTCCTCTGAGGTAATTGGCATAGTGCAGCGGTATCCCGGTGTCGTCAGACGAAAGCTGGTCCAGAATCTGGAGGGCGAGTTCACTTTGCGCGCTTTTCATCGCTAGCGCTGCGCTGAGAAAGAGCCCCAGCCGCTTGGCGTGTTCACCGCTCGCCACCTGCCGCATGTCGGTTAATGCCTCGGCAGGCCTGGCGTTGATAAAGCCTGTTACCAGCGCCTGCAGAATTCTGGCTTCGGTCGCCAGCGGACTCTTTGAGTCGGCAACGCGATCAAGGTCGGCGATGCCCGTGGCAAGCGAGCCGTTCATACTCAACAGGCTCAATACCCAGTTGTACTTTTCGGGGATAGAACCGACGATAACATTCAGGAGTCCGGCCGTTTTTCGTATGGGAAGATATTCGGGAAACTTTTCCTTGCAGGTTTCGGCAATCAGGAAAGCCTGCCTCAGGCGAAGTGCTGCATCAAGTTCATGACCGAACTTGAGATAGACGAACGCCCACTGAAGCCGGATTTCCGCCTGCAGAAACTGGTAATCCCTGGGCGAACCTTTGATATTCTTATCAATCCGCTTCAGGAACCGATCTTCATAAGTAGAGAACTTGGAAGGGTCTTCCGTAATGAGCAATTCGATGGCTTCCCCAAGGCTGGCGATATAAGCCGCTTCAACAGTACTTTCATCGGCCAGCTCCTGTTCCGCGGTCAGCGGGCGAAGGTCAAGTGCCTCATGATAAGCGTTGAGGAGCTGCGGAGTCAGCACCAGATCAGTGCCCTGACCCCATGAGGGCAGTACCCCCACAAACACAAAAAGGCAAACCACAAGGGTTGCCTTTAAGGTATTCATCTTCTCAAGAGAACAGTTATTCTGCCTTCCTTCTGCGGGAAGTACTGGAAACAGGGGTTCTGGCGCTTTTGGGTTTATCACCTTCATCGAGTGAATCCATATCAACATCGGCTAAAATACGACCAGAATGCTCATCTATCACAATTTTTTTCTTTTCTCTTATCTCGGCGATCTTCTGAGCCGGAATAACGATGTTGCAACCCTCGGCTGCGCCCCGCACAACGCGTACGACGGCAAGCCCGTTGGAGAGGCTTCCACGCAGCCTTTCGTAATATTTAAGGAGTTTGTCCTCGATCTTTTTTGTGGCCTTTTCCCGCTCCGCAAGCAGTTTTTTCTCTTCTTCCTGGCTTTCAGCGAGTATTTCGTCCAGCTCTTTCCTCTTGTTGTCCAGGTGCTGGCTCCGTTCGCCAATCAGCGTATTGGTTTTTTCTATGTCGTCTTTTTTAGCCTGTACCAGGTCCCTTCCCTCTTTCACTCGCTTTTCGCAAATCTGTATTTCAAGCTCCTGTAGTTCGATTTCTTTGGTGATGGCATCGAATTCGCGGTTGTTTCTCACATTTTTCTGCTGCTCCGCGTATTTCTTGATGAGTTTTTCGGCCTCTTTTGCCCCTTCCTTGCTCTTCTTGATGCTTTCCTCCAGGTCCTTCAATTCCGTTTCGTGTCGCTGAAGACGGGTTTTGTACCCCTCTATCTCATCTTCCAGGTCCTGAACCTCGTCTGGCAGGTCGCCCCGGAGTTTCTTAAGTTCGTCTATCTTAGAGTCAATGGACTGGAGTTTTACGAGTGCTTCAAGTTTCTGAGCAATTGTTTGATTTTCCATTTATTTACAGATAACTGATTGGATTCGTGACGGTTTTTGAAAAAGAGATCGCAAAAGTAGGAAATTTTTTATTTAAAACCTCTCCTAACAGCTCCCGCGTAAAGATCTCACTTTCATAATGGCCGATATCGGCGATCATCAGCCGGCCATCAGCATCAAAAAATTCATGGTATTTGAAGTCAGCAGAGATGTAGACGTGGGCGCCGGCTTTGCGTGCGTCGGGGAGCAAAAAACTTCCGGAGCCGCCGCAAACTGCTACTTTTTTGATGGGTTGATCGATTACTCGGGTATGACGGATTATTTGTAAATCCATACGCTTTTTCAAACGTACGAGAAATTCAGATGGTTCCACAGCATCCGGAAGTTCTCCGATCATTCCTGATCCAACCTCCTGGTTCGGATTGCTAAGCCCGTTCAGGTAGTAGGCCACCTCTTCGTAGGGGTGCGCCTTCCGCAACGCGCTAAGTACCCGCGACTGCAGATAGGAAGGAAGGATGACTTCTATTCGGTCCTCTTCCACCCATTCCTGTACCCCTTGCCTTCCAATGGTCGGATGCGCCGCTTCGTTTGGCATAAATGTGCCTTGCCCTGGCACGCTAAAGCTGCAATTCCGGTAATTTCCGATCTGGCCGGCGCCAGCTGCGTACAATGCGTCCATCACGGCTTTGGTGGCTTCCCGGGGAACAAAGGTGACCAATTTGCTCAGGGTCTCCTTTTTTGGAGACAGGATGCGTGTGTTTATCAGCCCGATCTTGTCGCATATCTTCTTGTTTACACCGTTGTGAACGTTGTCCAGGTTGGTATGTATGGCGTAGATGGCAATTTCGTTCTTGATGGCCTTAATAATCGTGCGTTCAACGTAGTTGCTTCCCGTCAGTCGTCTGAGCCCCCTGAAAATGATCGGATGGTGCGCAATGATCAGGTTGCAGTTGGCCGCAATCGCCTCATCGACAACCGCCTCGGTACAGTCAAGAGTGATCAATGCCCCGGTCACTTTCCAGGACGAATCGCCCGTCAACAGGCCGGAGTTGTCGTACGACTCCTGATAGGCAGGGGGCGCGAGGGCCTCAAGTTCGTCGGTTATTTGTTTTATCGATAACATGACCCGAAGTACGGTTGAATGCAAGTTAAAATGCAAGTTTGAATGCAAGTTAAAATGCATGTTTAAGTACAAGTATACCTGCATTTCAACATGTATTCAACATGCGCTCGAACCTGGATTCAACTGCATTCCAACCCGCGTTCAACCGGTATTTTTTAAAATCCCCCGAAATCCCATTCCTTTGCATCTTATGAAAATCCTGGTGCCGCTGTTGTTTCCATTTGCCGTGCTCTATGATGTGGTCACGAGCTTGCGGAACCGCCTCTTCGATACCGGCAGGCGCCCGTCTATAGAATTTGATGTCCCCGTGGTAGGCGTTGGCAACCTCGCTGTTGGCGGAACGGGCAAAACACCCATGACGGAGTACCTTGTTCGGCTGCTGGCCGGCGAGTTTCACACTGCGACGCTCAGTCGCGGTTACGGTCGAAAAAGCCGCGGGATGCGAATTGCCGGACCGGAAGACACGAGCGAGACCGTTGGAGACGAGCCGCTACAACTCTATCGCAAATTCAAAGACAAGGTGGTGGTGGCTGTCGGGGAGGAGCGCGTTTTTGCCATTCCCCTTATCCTGCACACTCATCCGAAAACGAATCTCATCCTGATGGATGACGCCTTTCAGCATCGCAGTGTGCGTCCCGCCTTCCAGATATTGCTGACAACGTATGACCGTCCCTTTACGGAAGACTTCCTCCTTCCCGCAGGACGATTGCGTGAATCAAGGCGCGGGGCATCGCGCGCGGATGTCATCGTGGTTACAAAATGTCCCTCCTCCATATCTGACGACGACATGATCGCCATGGAAGGGGCCATCCGCCGCTACACCGACAAAGCGGTTTTCTTTAGCAGGATAGGCTATGGCGACTTGCGCACAACAGATGATGCCGCTCCCTACAAGCCTGAAAAGATAGTGCTGGTCACCGGCATCGCGAATCCGACACCCCTGGAAGCGTACATGCGCGGCGCATATCACCTGGTCAAGCACTTTTCCTTCGCGGATCATCACGTTTACTCCGAGCTGGAAATGCGCAATATCTGTCAGATGGCCCTGGAATCAGGAGCAGCGGTCGTGACAACTGAAAAAGATGTGGTAAAATTGAACCCGGAAATATTCAGGGCTTCTTCTGTGACGCTTTATCATATTCCGATTGAAATGCAGTTTATCAGAGATGGAAAGGAATTTGATGAGATGGTGCTTAACGCGGTGAGAACTTATGACCGATAGAAAAAAGGGACAATATCTTTGCCTCCTCCTTGTTCTTCTCCTGTCCACTTTGGGCCACGCACAGATCACGCCGGAAAGAAGGACCGGATCGCAGGTGATCGACGATACTACCAAACAGGTTTACGGGCCAAGGACGTCGCGCTACTACTATGAAAGCGACGTGTTCTTCAACCGCGACGTGTTGCACCCCGTCGACACGGCGATCACGAACTTTCACCGGAACGCCTCGTTCGTGGCGATGTACAACTACCTCTACCAGGACCTTGGAAACATCGGCACGGCGATACGCCCGATTTACTATCAACCACCGGCGCAAACGGGTGTTCGCCCGGGATTCGATGTGTACAATCTCTATTGGGAAACGGAACAGATTCGTTACTATGATACAAAGTCGCCATACACCAATATGAAGCTGGTGCTCGGCGGAAAAGGAAGGTCGATTACACGCGCCACCTATAGCCGCAACATCAACCCCCAATGGAATTTCGGATTCACCTACCGGGGAATCTTTGCTGATAAACAACTTCAGTATCGGAAAAACGTCCGCAATACGCGCAGCAACTACTACGACCTGTACACCACTTATCAAACCAAAGACAGTACCTATCGCATCTTTGTCAACTTCAGACGCATGTATCACCGCGTGAATGAGTTCGGCGGTGTTCGGGTACAAGACTCAACAGATCTCTTTAGCTTCTTTGACATCAATGCCAAGCCTTGGCTGACCACCCCCTCTACGGAAGACCTGCGAACAAATTTTCATCTATTTCATCAGTACACAGTTGGCAGCGGACTCCAGTTTTATCATGTGCTCGATCGCTACAAACAGAAAAACAAGTTTCTCGACAAGCGGAATGCTGCCCAGGCGCCGTTCTTTGACTTCACGCTGAAAGGAGACAGCATTGGCGACGCGGCAACACTGAGAACTGTCCGCAACGAGGTCGGCATCAAAGGGAATCTTCTCAAATTGTTTTACAATGGCTATGTGGCGTTGCGACACCACAACATGGTGTACAACCATTTGCCGGTCGATACGCTGAACCTTACCGAGCCCCGCGCCGGAGGTGACGAGTTCTACCTGGGGGGACGGATGTCGCTCGATCTCGATTCGCTGGTTCAGGTGCGCGGATCAGCGGAATGGATGTTGTTCGATCGCGACAAGGGTGTAGACCGCACCACCGGAGGCACTCAACGCTACCGCATACAAGGGTCAATTCGCAGTCGGTGGTTCGAGGCCCGTGCGACGCAGATGGAGTATAGCCCTGCCTTTGTCGCCCAGGCCTACCGTGGCAGTCACGATTACTGGGATAACCTCAAAGACGGCAACGGGTTGAGAAACATCCAGGTTTCCCAACTCAATGGCTATCTGCACTATCGCAACAGCGTGCTCAATCTTTCGCCCGGAATGACGTTCACAAGGCTTCATAATTATGTTTTCTTCGATCAGGTCACCACTGTCGACACCGTACAGCAAGTGCTTCCGGTACAATCTGATGGCACACAGTTGATCGCCGCGCCGGAAGCCCGCCTGGCCATTACCTTCTTTCGCCATCTCACCTGGAGCAATCGTGCCATCTATTCCCTCTTCCTGGAGAACGCTGACGATGCGATTCGCGTGCCGGAACTGTTCGTGAACAGCCAGCTCGCCTATGCGAACATCTTTTTCAAAGGCAACCTCGACATGCAGGCGGGTATCGATCTACACTGGACATCAGCGTATTATGCACAGGGGTATGATCCGGCAATCATGCAGTTTTACAATCAGGATATTTTTGAGTCGCCCGCGTTCCCACTCGTTGATGTGTTCGTCAACGCCAGAATTAAACGCGCACGGATATTTTTTAAATACAATAATGTGATGCAGATCATTCGAGGCACGGGGTATTTTCCAACGCCGTATTATCCCGGGCAACGCAATATTTTTGATTTCGGTTTTGACTGGTCTTTCTATGATTGATATGGAGGCGCGTGACAAGTTTGTACTGGGACTTGAACTCCCGACCGATCCGCGATGGGTGAACATCGCAGAAAAGAATATAGCCGATATCCTGACGGATCACGCCTACTGTGAACAAAAGGCGGCGTCATCGTGTATTTCGCTCATTGTGCAGTTTCCCGATCGCAAGGAGCTCGTGGAGATGCTGACGCCCGTCGTAGCGGAAGAGTGGGATCACTTCAGTCGTGTCATCCGCGAATTGAACAAGCGGGGCTTTACGCTGGGATTTCCCCGCAAAGACGAATATGTTGAGCGCCTTCAGAAGTTGACGAAGAAAGGAGGGTCCCGTGACCAGCTGCTGATGGAAAAGTTGCTGATGAATGCACTTATCGAAGCAAGAAGTTGTGAACGTTTCCGCCTCCTTGCGAACCACATCAATGATCAGGCACTCGCCGATTTCTACTACGAACTAATGGTCTCCGAGGCGGGCCACTATAAGAACTTTCTCAAACTGGCAAAAGTCTACAATCCCGAAGACAAGGTGATGTTACGATGGCGTGAATGGCTCGAAGCCGAAGCGGAGATAATGAGGACGCTGGGGACCCGGGGCGACCGTATGCACTAAGTGGCTGCTATTGGTTATTGGCTGTTGGCTATTGGCTGTTGGCTATTGGCTGTTGGCCGTTAGCTATTGGCTATCGACCATCGACTATGGACCATGGACCATGGACCATGGACCCTTAGCTAATGGCAGGCACCTTCCTACCGCAATACCCGCCAACCGCCAACAGCCAAAAGCCAACCGCCAATCACCAACTCACGTTTTCTGTTTCTTCTTCTTCGCGGCGGGGAACAGGACGTTGTTCAGAATAAGCCGGTAACCTGGCGAGTTCGGATGTTGTGCGAGATCGGTAGGCTCTTCATTAACCTGATGCTGGTAGTCTTCCGGATCATGGCCGCCGTAAAACGTCCAGAAACCTTTGCCGAAGACACCGTGGATATACTTCGCCTCCTTGATGTCGCGGTTTTCCGCCATGATAACCACGTCCGGTTTAATGAGGCGTTTTTTAAAACCCGTCGTCTGCCCGAAAAAGCCCGATATTACACGTGTGTGGTTTTGCGTAAGCATAGTCGGGATAGGATCCCACTTCGCTGAAAACTCGAAAATGGTAAAGTAGTCATTGTCCTGTCGCAATCCGCGTTCATTCGGATGGTTGTCGATATCGGAGAACTCATATTCGTAGGGATCGCGCTTCAGCTTGAAATCGGTGAAAGCAAACGTGTTGTCGTAATTGAGTTTTTCCTGTGCGTGGGGATCGGGCGGGTCACCGTCATACATCCGGTCACAGATGTCAACACCCTCCGCGGCAAGCGCAATATCGTAGGTGTCGGTTGCTGAACACATCGCAAACAAAAATCCGCCGCCGGCGACAAATTCCTTGATCTTCTTGGCAACTGCCAGCTTTAGCTGCGATACCTTGTGGAAGCCGTGCTTGCGCGCGAGTTCTTCCGACTCCTTCACCTGTTCGATATACCAGGGCATGTTGCTGAACTGGCTGTAGAATTTGCCATACTGACCGGTAAAATCTTCGTGGTGCAGGTGAACCCAGTCATACTTCGGAAGGACGCCCGACATGATTTCATCATCGAAGATAATGTCATATGGAATTTCGGCGTACGTCAGCACAAGTGTCACGGCGTCATCCCATGGCTGGTTCGACTTGGGGGAATACACCGCGATGCGCGGATATTTTTCCAGCTTCATGACATCATAATTCACGGCAGGACTCGCAATTTCCGTGAGAATCTGATTGGCTTGTGCGTCGGAGATGACCTGGAAACTGACGCCGCGAATAACGAGTTCGTTCTGAATGGCAGGGTGCTGTTTGACCATGAAACTTCCCCCGCGATAGTTGAGCAGCCAGTCTACTTCGATTTCGTTACGCAGAATCCAATACGCGATGCCGTACGCCTTCAGGTGGTTGGTCTGGCTGTCGTCCATCGGGATCAAAATCGAATTTGCCTCCGCGAAGCGGCAAAGAAACACAAAGCAAATGATCACTATTCCCCGCATGCTGAATAACCCTTTAAAACCTGCCCTAAATTTACCCATCTGCCGGTCATTTTCACAGATATTGCGGTAATATTGGGTTATCGGTAAAAAATCGGGGCCAAACTGTAATAAATTGCCATCGTTTCTCAACGTATTGCGTATATATCGTGATCTGCGTCAATGAACATAACTGAAAACATCAGGGAGGGATTGCGGTCAATCCAGGCCAACCTGCTGCGGTCGATCCTCACGGCCCTAATTGTGGCCATCGGTATTACGGCACTGGTAGGTATGCTGACGACAATCGACGGCATCGAGCACTCGGTGAACGAAAGCCTGTCGTCGTTGGGCGTGAATACTTTCGACATCACTTCCCGCTCTAACCGTAACAGGAGTACTGAAGGCGTCACGCAAAAGAGTTATCCGCCGTTAAAGATGGGTGAGACGTTCAGGTTTATCAATCAGTATCCGGTTAACGCCAACATCAGCCTTAACGCCTATGTAACGGGCATTGCCGAAGTCACGCGCGGTTCCAAGAAAACTAATCCCAACGTACCAGTCAACGGCACGAATGAAGCGTATTTTTCCATCAAAGGATTGGATTTTGAAGAGGGTCGCGGATTCTCGTCGCTGGAAATCCAGTATGGCGCACAAGTCGCCGTGATCGGCCACAAGATTTATGAGACGCTCTTTGAAAAAAATGAAGATCCGATAGGGGAGGAGATCACATTTCTCGGGGCAAAGTTCAGGGTTATCGGCCTGTTGAAGGAGAAAGGGATGCTGGCGGAAAACAATTATGATAACATGGTCCTGATTCCGATCATCAAGGCGAATCAATTGGCGGAAGGCAGGGGGCTGGATTATCGGTTGACCGTAGGAATTTCCGACCCGTCCGCCCTTGAGTACGCCATGGGTGAGGCGACGGGCGTGATGCGCCGCATCAGGGGAGACGATGTAGGGCAGGAAAATTCTTTTGAACTGGAGAAAAGCGAAACGCTTGCCCAGGAACTTGAGAGCATTACCTCCGGCTTGCGTATGGCCGGCGTTGGAGTTGGCGTGATTACCCTGCTGGGTGCTTCCATCGCACTAATGAATATCATGCTTGTGTCCGTTACTGAGCGCACCCGCGAAGTAGGCGTCAGAAAGGCCCTCGGGGCAACACCATTGCGAATCCGGCAGCAGTTTGTCATCGAGGCCATTGTGGTATGTCTGCTTGGCGGTCTTGCCGGCGTCATCCTTGGAATTCTTGTTGGTAATTTACTTTCTAACCTGATGAACATTGACGTTTTCGTTATCCCCTGGACTGAAATGATGATGGGGTTGGTCGTCTGCGTCATTGTAGGACTGATCTCTGGCTACTATCCGGCTCACAAGGCTTCGAAACTTGATCCGATTGAATCGCTGAGATTTGAGTAGTCCACGGTCCACAGTCCACGGTCGACTGTAAGGCGGTGCAACCTACCTCCCTAGCATCGGGGCGAGCACTTCAAAAACATTGTCGGCGACAATCTTGTGGCCTTCGGCATTAGGATGAATGCCGTCGCCCTGGTTCAGGTTTTGGTGACCGGCTACGTCTTCGAGTAGAAAGGGGATAAGGGCCGCGTTGTTTTTCCTGGCCAGTGCCGGGAAAATGTTTTGGAAGCGCGCGCTATAGTCGGGCCCGAGGTTGGGTGGCACCATCATGCCCGCGATGACGATCTTTACATCGGGATATTTTGCCTTTACCGTATTGATGATCGCCTGCAGATTTTTTTGCGTCTGTTCAAGGGGAAGGCCGCGCAGGCCGTCGTTTGCGCCGAGCTCGAGGACGAAGATGTCGATGGGTCGTCGCAGTACCCATTCAATACGACTTAATCCGCCGGCGGACGTTTCGCCGCTGAGGCCGGCGTTGATGACGGTGCAGGGTGTTCCCTTTTCTTTGCAGCGCTCACCGATCAACGCCGGAAATGCCTGCTGTGGCGAGAGACCGTAACCCGCGGTGAGGCTATCGCCGAAAAAAAGAATTACCTTGGGATCGGTAGTGCCCGTCATCAGCAAGAGGAGGGCAATAATGAGGATGTTTTTAACGACCATGAAAATAAACCCGTTTGCTGTAACGTGAAACGCGCAGTTTTGCACTTATTACAGGCTGAATTCCAGAGACAAAAGCAAAAACCATGTCGAATGTTGTACTCCAGGCCGAAAAATTAACAAAAATTTACCGTTCGGCCGCGAAGGATCTGGTCGTGCTCGATAACATCTCGTTCTCCGTCAATCAGGGCGACTCCATTTCGATCATCGGCCCCTCGGGAAGTGGGAAAACAACACTGCTCGGACTGTGTGCCGGTCTGGATACGCCGACCGACGGCTTCATCTCGCTGATGGACTTCAAGCTCAACGCGATGGATGAAGACGACCGCGCTTACCTTCGCAACCAGTATGTTGGTTTTGTCTTTCAAAACTTCCAGCTGCTGTCCACCCTGACCGCGCTCGAAAACGTAACCGTACCCCTGGCGTTGCGGGGCGAGCGAAACGTCACGCCAAAAGCCATGGCGTTGCTGGATAGCGTCGGACTGGCCGACCGCCTTCATCATTATCCTTCGCAACTGTCGGGTGGGGAACAACAACGCGTTGCAATTGCGCGGGCTTTCATCACTGACCCAAAGATCCTTTTCGCCGACGAACCGACGGGCAACCTCGATGAAGAGAACGCCGCACACGTAGTAGAACTGCTGTTTGGTCTCAACAAAGCATCCGGTACCACATTGGTACTCGTTACGCATAATGTTGAACTTGCCAGACGCACGCAACGCATCCTCGAAATGCGCGGCGGCAAACTGGTGAGTGGTGAGTTGTGAGTGGTGAGTGGTGAGTGGTGAGTTTTAAGTTTTAAGTTTTAAGTGATGCCCAATAACCAATGACCAATGCCCAATTTCCAAATTTCCAATGACCAATGACTAATGACCAATACCCAATCCCCAATGCCCAATACCCAATGCCCAATGCCCAATCCCC
>CAYMWA010000068.1:0-18288 GCA_964393795.1 uncultured Roseivirgaceae bacterium | reverse complement strand
CCGTCGAGTAGAATTTGAGGCGGACCTGCGGGCTTGTCATGCTTCTCATCAATCGGGATAAACATCAGGTACGGCGCGGCACCCACCCACACGCCGCCAAGGCCAACTTCAATACCACTGACGAGATTCAATCCCTCAATAAATACTTTACGCTTGTCGAGTTTGCCATCGCCGTCGGTATCTTCCAGGATAAGGATCCTGTCTTTGCCTTGTCCTTCCGGTTGACGAACGGGATACGTATGTCCTTCTGCCACCCATATCCTTCCCTTGTGATCGAGTGTAAAACTGATCGGGCGCACAATATCCGGCTCCGAAGCCGCCAACGTAATTGAAAACCCTTCGGGAAGCGTCATAGCCGCTGCCGCCTTCTCGCCGGAAAGGCCTGCATACTTAATGATGTCAAGTGGAGGAAGGGCAATGATATCTTCGCGTTTGAGTTCATTATCAAACTCAGGGCGTTCCGGATAAAACCGGAAATCATCGAAATTGACGTGTGCGAATTTATCCTTCGATATATACCAGATTGGGGAGATCCCCGTCTCTTGATCGATGATACGGATAAAAATCTCCTTCCCCTGGTAGCGTTGCAAGTCCACTACGACCGGTTGAAGTGGCGCGCGGCCCGATCCCGTAATCTGAAAGATCACACTGTCGTTGTCGTGTCGTACGAGTTCCACACGTGTATCCTGCAAGGCACCACCCGAGATGTGAAAAGCCGCGAACGGCTGTGTCACTTCGAATGGAACGGAAGTCAGTGTGCCCGTTGCTTCATGATGTTTTGTTCCTCCGCTGCTGACGAAGTACTTCCCGGTCTGACCGAGGTGCATGTCGCCATCGTGCACCGGCGATGAGTCGCCGACGACCAGTACAGTAGAAAACGCTTCGCCTTCGGCAGTCCAGTCCTGTAACGTACCGGTTTCAAAATCGAGGTTCAGCACGCGACCGTCCTTCTTCGGCAACTGCCCGGCTATGGTCTCGGTCTCAACAGCGCCTTCGATAACCTCAAACTTACCCACCATGCCGGCCGCGCGGTGACCGGGCACTGTACAGTAATAGGTATCGCTGCGTTCCGCTTTGAATGTGATGCTGGCCGTGTTGCCTTTCTCCACAACAAACGTACTTTTTACCTTTGCTTTCTCCAGCGCAATATCGTGGACCATCAGTTCGCCATTAACGATGGTGATCTTCACAATGTCGCCTTTGTTTGCCCGCAGCGTCGGGTTGCGAGTACCATCCGGTGCGAAGTATCCCAGCATGGTGGTTTCAAGCCGGTAGTGACGGTCAATCCCCGTGGTGTCCGATGTCTGCGCATCGCGGAAGCTGGCGCTGGCGCCGCGTTCAGGAATCAGGCATACACAAACCAGGATCACAAAAAACGTTTGAGTTCGGAACAGATTTTCCGAACCGGAACCGCGGGGATTCCGAAGCAAGGTAGGCGCTGCCATTTCGGTATCTTTATGAGTTGATAACCTAAATGTAATAAACGCACCTGATAATCCCTCTGCGGGTGCAGATTTTCACACGACAGCCGCATGTGGCTGACTTTTTTGGAAAGACCTGCACCCCTCAGTTACACGCGGTCTCCCGAGCCTTCCATGCCGTTCAGCATTCGCGGTTTGATCATGTTTTCAGGGCGAAGGATTTCGTCGAGCGTCCCCTGTGTCAGCAACTTCTCCTCCAACACAAGCGCGTACACACTTCGGCCTTCGGCAAGCGCTTCTTTTGCCAACCGCGAGCAAGTCTCATACCCGAGAACGGGATTTAAGGCGGTGACAAGTCCTATGCTGTTCTCCACCATCTTCCTGCAGTGTTCTTCATTAGCCGTTATTCCTTTGACGCACTTGTCGGCAAACGTGGCCATTCCCTTTTTCAGCATCTCCATCGATTCGAACAGGCTGTGAACGATCACCGGCTCCATAACATTCAACTCCAGTTGTCCCGCTTCTGACGCCATTGTCACGGTCAGGTCATTTCCAATCACCTTGAACGCGATCTGGTTGATCACTTCCGGTATGACGGGGTTGACCTTCCCTGGCATGATGGAAGAGCCGGGCTACATCGGCGGAAGGTTGATTTCGTTGAAACCTGCACGTGGACCGGAAGACAAGAGCCGAAGGTCGCTGGCGATCTTCGAGAGCTTTGCCGCAAGTCTCTTGACGGCAGATGAATACGCAATAAAAACACCTGTATCTTGCGTAGCTTCTACCAGGTTCGGTGCAAGCGCAACATTCAGTGCTGTAATGTTCCTGAGATGCGCGACTACCTTCGTGCTGTACTCCGGGTGCGCATTGATGCCCGTACCAATCGCCGTGGCGCCCATATTCACTTGCAGGAAGAGTTTCGCATTATCTCCGAGCCTGTCGATCTCGTCCTCCAGTGTCATGGCGTAGGCCTCAAACGACTGGCCCAACGTCATGGGTACTGCATCCTGAAGCTGGGTTCTGCCCATCTTGATGACATGCGTGAACGCGGCAGCTCTTTCGCGAAACGCCGCAATAAGATGACGCAGAACGATGACCAACTGCTCGTTTCCCCTGAAGAGGGCAATCTTCACTGCCGTGGGATAGGCATCGTTGGTCGACTGTGAAAGGTTCACGTCATTGTTGGGATGTATCCGCCGATAGTCGCCCTTCTTGTATCCCAACAGTTCCAGCGCGCAGTTGGCAATGACTTCGTTGGCGTTCATGTTCGTTGATGTGCCGGCGCCTCCCTGTATCATGTCTACGCGGAAATGGTCGTGCAGGCTCCCTTGTATAATTGTCTGGCACGCACGGTCGATGGCGTCGGCTTTGTCCTGGTCGATAAGGCCGAGTTCGGCATTAGCCCTGACGGCGGCCTGCTTGACCATCGCCAATGCTTCAACAAGTTCCTTGAAGGAATACAACGGCGTTCCGCTGATGTTGAAGTTTTCCAGCGCCCGAAGCGTCTGTATTCCGAAATAGAATTGGTCCGGAACGTCTTTACTACCAAGAAGATCGTGCTCAGTCCGCACTTTTTCCAGTCCTTCATCCGAAGGACATTCGACATCTCTAGTGTTCATGATTTATAACGGGTTTGAATAAATAGCCATTATACGGAGAAAAAAATGACTTTGGAAGGTGGAATAACCGAATATTGCCCCGGTGGATTTTTGGCCCTAAATAACGTGCCCGCTACGCTGCAGGCTAAATCGCGATCATCCTGTAACTTCCGTCCAGCGGGGGTAAGGTCAGATGCTGTTGTCTGAGAAAATCAGCCGGCCCCTTCATCCCTTCATAATGCCAATCGTGATTAGAAAAAAAATCTGCGGCGCGTCATGGAATTGGCGTCGAAATATTATTGTTTAACGGGATAGGGCGAATACCAACCTGAATTTAGTCCAAATACACATCTTTATGAAAGCCGACAATGAAAACCTCGATTCCGACGCTGCATCATTGAACGAAGTTCGCCCCGACATATTTTATAAGGTAGACATCGTAGTCATCGGAGCGGGACAGGCCGGCTTGTCTGCCGCCTACCACTTGAAAAGAGAAGGTATCGAACCGGGAAAAGGATTTGTGGTTTTAGATGATGAATTCGCACCTGGAGGCGCATGGCAGCATCGATGGGATTCGCTCACCCTTAGTAACGTAAACGGTATCAATGATCTTCCCGGAATGGCTTTCGCCGATGCCGTTGATATGAAGGACACCCACTTGCAGGCAAACGTTGCGATTCCGAGGTACTACGAAAAGTATGAAAAGGATTTTGAGCTGCCCGTTATCCGGCCGATAAGGGTGAATGAGGTGACCGAGCGAAATGACCGCTTTATTATCCGGACCAACGGTGTTCAATTCAGTGCCCGCGGATTAATCAACGCTACGGGTACCTGGAAAACACCTCATTGTCCGAAGTATCCGGGCTGGGAAAAATTTCGGGGAAGGCAACTCCACACGGGTGAGTACAACGGGGCAGAAGAATTCATCGGGAAGCATGTCATCATCGTCGGTGGTGGCATTTCTGCAGTTCAATTGCTGGGTGAAGTGTCGAAGGTAACCAAGACCACCTGGGTGACTCGCCGACCTCCCGATTTCAGGCGATATGAGTTTACTCCGGAATTGGGTCGCAAGGCAGTGGCGATGGTGGAAAAAAGGGTTCGGGAAGGTTTGCCTCCTAAGTCGGTAGTGTCAGTTACCGGTCTGCCGATCACGCCGGCTATCGAAGGGCTGCTTAACGAAGGGGTTCTTGACCGCAAGCCAATGTTTGAAGAGATTACGGAAACCGGCGTTCGATGGGAAGACGGGACTACGCTGGACGCGGATGTTATCTTTTGGAATACGGGCTTCCGCCATTCGTTGGATCACCTGGCTCCGTTGAATCTGATGAACGAAAAAGGTGGTATCGTGATGTCAGGGAAGCTGGCAACACAGGTAGCGAAAGATCCGCGGATACATCTTGCCGGCTATGGGCCGTCTGCTTCCACAATTGGTGCGAACCGTGCAGGGCGGGTGGCGGCGAGGGAATTGATTGAGGCGCTGGGGCTTCGTTAGGGTTGCATGACTAAGCAGCAGGCGTTTAACCCATCCGGCTCAACCGACGCGCCGTCGGTATTGCCAATAGAAGGACCAGGCAAGGAACCTAAGTCGTCCAATTAGGATTGGTGACCCCGGAGAGATTCGAACTCTCGACCCATTGATTAAGAGTCAATTGCTCTACCAGCTGAGCTACGGAGTCTGATTTGATCTGAGGTTGGCAAATTAATCAAAGTTTAAAGATGCGGGCGCTGTGAGCAATCTTTTTTTTGGCTCATTTATCGTCGGGAGTATCTCGTCTGGCACTGTTCGCTGTGGTCATCCAATTCAAACGAAATGCGTACCCGCATGAGGTTGTTTGTTCATTTCCTACCAGCCCATTGGGTGGCGACAACGCGTGTGATGTGAAGGCTTGTCATCCATTCCGGTGCGGTAACGACATGCTGGTTACCGTAATAGTTTAATACTATCTCGAACTTCCACGCACTCTGGCTGAATTTTGACGTCTTGCCTATATTCAAACTCCACGGCACACTCCAGCTTTCAGTAATCCAGTCGTAGGCAATATTTGGTTTTGACCCGATGGTCCATTGTTTACCTGGCAGCAGTGTAATCAGTGGCTGAACGATCGTGCGGTTGTATACCCCTTCGCCACTGATCTTCCATTCGTGATTAGGGAAAAGTGCGAGTACGCCCCACCGCGGTCTGATGCCGACGAGGACTTCAGGACCAAGGGTCAGTCGTTTACCTCCGAAGTCGGTGACAGTGGCGGTGGGCAGTGTCGCCGCCATTCCAACGGCAATCAGGAAGCCGGAACGACTTCTTGTTCCGTAGGCAAGATCAAAGGTGATGTCTCCCAGGCCGGACCGGTAATCAATTTCATCAGCCGTTCGAACCGGGTAATGTAAACGCAGCGGAATGTTAGGTCGGAAACGGATAATGGCTTTGTCATTTACCGGAAACGGAATACTGGATTCAAGCGCAACGGAATAGCCGTCAGTAATTGCGGCGTCGGACAAGTCATCATCAAACGACCATCTTGCCAACTGAAGCGTCACCCTGCCGATCAAAGTGTTCGGGTTAGCCAACTCTGCCGCTAACTGTTCAGGAGTCATGGCTTCCACGCTCAACGAATCGGAACGAACCTGCGCTGTTGAGAACGGAATATCAGTTGCAAAACACAGAAGGACAAGCGGAACATATGCCAACCATTTTGTCATAGATGAAGGGAAGAGATTGACCAACTCAAGACTCCATAGGCTGAACCGCAATCATCCGATAGCTTCCGTTCAACGCTGGCAGCGCCAGATGCTGTTGTAGTCCTGAATGATTGACGGTTCGGTATCTGTGCCAGTGGCCGGCGAATACGCCTGCAACATTGTCTGCGTTAGCCACTTGTTTCACGAATTCCGTTGTCGCGCGGCTATTGCCCTTTTCAGGCCACCTTTCGCGACGCTCCACAACATAGTTTTTATCGACGGCGGCGCCCCACTCCGGATGTCCGCAGCACATCGTCATTGACGGCATATAGAGAGGAATGTGCACAAACAAAATTATCGGTTCCGGACGCCTCTTTTGTTCCATAAAAAAAGCGAGCTGTTCTTCGTTCACCTGATAGGTAGAATTATCCACCATTACAAGGTTGACGCCTTTCACCCGCCTGGCGGAATAAAGAAAACCACCGGTATATAATGAAAGAAGAAGACGTCAGCGGAGCTCAAGTTGATGACATTGATATCAGGTCTTTATCTGGTTTTTTACACCATCGAACTAACCTAAATTTAGTCAAAAAACAAATCTTTATGAAGGCCCACAACGAAAATCCCGATTTTGACGCCACATCATTATCCCAAATTTGCCTCGATATATTTGTCAGGATCGGGCACCAAAGCCGGAACTTACAAATGACCGCAGCCTAAAACTCCACAATAAATCCAATCGATGGCAGGATCGTCCCGTCGTCGTCTTTAAGTATGATCGGGATGGCGTTCGAGCCATCGGGTTTCACTGGCGCGCCGTCTGTGGTAGCAAAATCAGTGTTGTCTTCATTTCGCTCAAAGGTATAGCTGAGTGAACCGGTCGACTTGAAATTGGTAATGTTCTGAATGTCGAGAAAAACATCGATCGTCAACTTTCGCAAGTTCCACTTCTTGTCAATTCGAACATCGAATTGTTTGAATGCGCGCAAGCGTTCTGAATTCACGCGGCTGTAGTCAGGGATTCCTTCGCCAATGCTCAGATAATTCAGTCGCGAAGCTTCCAGGTCAAACGGCGTATAGGGCGAGGCGCCGGCATACCGGAATTTAAGTCCGATCTCCCAGTCGTTCTTTAACTTTCGGCCGTATATCGCCGAAAAAAGATGGCGATTATCCCACGCCGCCGGACGGTAGACACCGTCAGCACCAGTAAATTTACTTTCAAAAAGCGTATAAGACATTGTAAAAAATGAATTGCGTGTCAGCTTCTGCTGCGCAAATAATTCAACTCCGTAGGCGCTCCCCTTTCCGCTACTTTCAACGCGCTCGGCACCGATCTGGCCAAACTCAACGCCCGAGTTCGCAATAGAGATCCCATTGCGCAGTGACACCGGGTAATGATCGTATTGTTTAAAAAATCCCTCCAACGTAAATCGCAGAGACGGTAAGGGAAGGAACTCCAGTCCCGAAACGTAATGCGTTGACCCAATATATGCGGCGTCCTTGTTTGAAAATCTGTTGTCCTCGCGAAAGCCCAATGTGGGGTACACCGGAAGTTTGAAGTATCGTCCGACTGACGCATTGGCCCGCCACCGCGCATCAATCGAATAAGACAACGCCACACGGGGAGACAACGTCTTCAGTGGGTTCAATCCTTCCGTCAGAAATGAATTTACATCAGAACGGATGCCTCCACTGATCTGAAAAGATTCAAATGCTTTTGACACTTGTGCGAAGAAGCCGGCCTTAAAAAAATCGAGTGCAGCATCATACGTATATATCACTGCCGGTTGAATGACCGTTCCGCTTTCGTCGGTTACTTCTTTTCGCACGACGTTGTTTACGTCATTGGTAAATTGCACATACTGCCCATCGACGCCGACACTGTACTTGATGTTGTCTGTCGTCCGTGTGAGATCCAGCCGCAGCTTGTTCTCCGCTTCAACCGACCTGACCTTCAACGTTCGTTCTGATTCGAGGGGGTGCGTGCCATCTTCGAACTTGTCGAGGCGGTTGTCGAGGATATTCCGGCTGACTGACAGGTTAATGAACCCCTGATCAATGAGGTGATTGAGCGAAGCGCCCACCGTATAGCTATCCTGGTTGATAAGCGGGTTAGATCGAATCACATAAATGGCCTCAGGCGTTGCCTCCTGCGGTATGGCAAATGCAAAGCGGTCAATAGCACCGACGCCAAGTGTCGACAGCGTGGTTCGTGAATTCAACTTATGGGTCACCTTGTATTGAAAATCCCAATAGTTTGGCCGGATCGGCAGATCAATAAGTTCGAAGAGCAATTCAAGGTATGATCTTCGGGCCGACGCCAGGAACGTCGTGTTCTTCCCGAGCGGTCCGTCGAATGTCGTGGCAAGTTCCGTGGCGCTTAGTCGCACGTTTCCCTGTAACCGCTCCGGGTTACCGTTCTTTTGCTTGAATTGAAGTACGGAGGACAACACATTATCGTACCGCGCGTCAAATGCGCTCGTGCTCAACGTTACGTCCTCAATAAACGATACGTTGAGTATACCCTGCGGGCCGCCCGAACTTCCCTGCGTGGCAAAATGGTTGATCACCGGTATCTCGATGCCATCGAGGTAGTAGACATTTTCATTTGGCGCCCCGCCGCGAATGATAATGTCATTTCGAAAACTTGCCGTAGCCGTCGCACCCCCTACGCCGGGCAGCGCCTGGATGACACGTGAAATGTCGAAATTACCGCCCGGGTTGCTTTTGATTTCCTCGGTGGTAAGGCGTTGAATGGATAGCGGCGTTTCAATCGTTGCTGCATCGGCGGTCACCCCACCTTCCACAACGACTTCGCTCAACGTGGTCTGTTCTTCCGCCAATTCAAAATTGATGGTATTCACATTCCCACTCGTAAGGACCACATTGAATTTTGTTTCGCCTTTGTAGCCGACAAAAGTCGCTGTAATGTTATAGCTACCGGGACGCACGTCCAACCTGAAAACTCCATCGGGGTCGGTGGCAACCCCTACCGGCGGGGTTGTATTCTCCAACACAATGTTCACCCCCGGCAGCGGCTCCCGGGTGGATTTATCTTTCACCGTTCCGGTGAGGACAGCTGTCTGCGCCACGGATACGGAAACGACAAAAACGCTGATCACAGCGGTCAGAAAGATACTTTTCACGGTTGAAAGTAACATGTTATTTACTCAAATCACACTCGAGTCAGCTCAAGCACTATAATTGTATCCATGATCATGCCACCTGCCGGTTCGCGAGAGTGCTTGCTTGTATACTCACTATCAGGTTACTTTACTTTTTAGTCGCCCAACCCGCGCATGTTCAGAGCACCCTGGCCACTGATGGAAGAATCGGCGCTAAGTCCCGGAGGGACGACGTTATAGGCCTTCATTCAGAATGCCGCGGGGCGCCGAGAGATCCCACTCCGGCGAAAATTGGAATGTCATCATCTCGTTTGAAGATAACGGTATTAGCCTTAAATTGAACGGCTGACACATCGCTGACTATTCGTTCAAAACGCTGAGATATGAGCAACTACGGAAGAAGAAAATTCCTTAAACTATCTGCTGCCGGCCTGGCGGGTACACTGTGGACGCCCCTGATTCAACGGGCGTTGGCGGTGGACGCCTTCGACAAGACACGCTCCATCGAAGACGTCAGGCATATTGTAATCCTGATGCAGGAGAACAGATCATTCGATCACTATTTCGGCGCCATGAAAGGCGTTCGCGGTTTTGGAGACCGCTTTCCGATACCGTTGGCCAGTGGGCAAAGGGCATTTCATCAATCCGACGGCAAGCAAATTATCCCACCGTATCGTGCACATGGAAAGACTTCCAACGCGGCCCTGATCAACGGCACGCCCCACGATTTTCCAGACACGCAAGCCGCCTGGAACCAGGGCAAATACGGGTATTGGCCATTGTTCAAAACTCCCTACTCCATGGCCTATTACACGCGTGAAGAAATTCCTTTTCAATACGCTTTGGCGGAAGCGTTTACCATATCGGACGCGCACCACTGCTCCGTGGCAACGGGCACCGATCCCAACAGGATTATGTTTTGGTCCGGCGCAAACTTTGATCCTGAAAAACGTGCCGCGGGGATCAACTGCACGGACGTTGACAGCGAACCTTCAAATGTCAGGTGCTGGGTAACCGGCCGCGAACCGGACCCGGGCTACACGTACCGCCTCAATGGCTTCAAATGGCCAACGATCCCTGACGTGTTGCAAGAGGCGGGAATCAGTTGGCGAATTTATCAGGATCCCAATAACAACTGGACGGGCGCCATGCATGGATGTCTCGCGTTTGATTCCTTCCGAAACGCAAAACCCGGATCGCCGATATACGAAAACGGAATGAGGCACTACACTATAAAAGACCTTCAAGCGGACGTCGAGAAAAATCAACTTCCGGAGGTGAGCTGGATACTCCCCTCCAAAATTGATTCGGAACATCCGGGCGCACCATCGAGTCCCTACCGCGCAGGTTACTTCGTCCACCAGATCCTCCAGGCGCTGACGAGCAATACCGACGTCTGGAGCAAGACCGTATTTTTCCTGACGTTCGACGAGAACGACGGACTCTTTGATCATCTCCCTGCGCCGGCGGTACCGTCCTACAATATCGACAACACCCTTGCCGGAAAATCAACGCTAGCGCTAGCAGGAATGTATTTTCACAACGACAAAGGCACGGATCCATTTCCAAATCCGGCGGGAAAAGGTACGCGCATTTACCAGGACAGTCGCGATACCATATCCGGCCCCATTCGTCCGTGGGGAATGGGACCACGCGTCCCGCTTTATATTATTTCGCCGTGGAGCAAAGGCGGATGGGTTCATTCCGAAGTTGCTGACCATACCTCCGTGGCGCAATTCATCGAAAAACGTTTTGGCGTCGTGGTGCCGGCAATTTCACCGTGGCACAGGGCTGTCAGCAGTGACCTCACGTCTGCGTTCGACTTCACGTCGCCGAACGATCCCACCTTCCCCACCCTGCCTGATATGTCGGACTTCCAGCAACGCGATGACGCATCCAGACTACTTCCGAAGGCGACAGCACCGGAGCATCCCTCCAAACTCTATCAGGAAAAGGGCACCATCTTCTCAAGAGCGTTGCCCTACGCGCTGTATTGTCATGCACAACCCTTGGGCAAGGCGCAAATACAGTTGGTATTCGACAATAAAGGAAAGAAGGGCGCAGTCTACCACGTGTATGACATGAACGATCTCGACCGCATACCGAAGCGGTACACTGTTGAAGCCGGCAAGCAACTTTCCGATGAATGGGATTTGAAAGGAAACGAATATCACCTTGAGGTGTTTGGTCCGAACGGCTATTTCCAATCGTTCAAAGGATCCTTCCTGACTGCCGAGCCGCTCGTACGCCTTGAATATGATCACCGCCGCGGAGGACTGCACATCCGCTGCACAAATCCCGGAAGGGAAGATATTCTTGTGGAAGTGCGTGATAACGCGTACGGGCATGACCCCGAATCACATTCTATTGCGTCTCAGAAAAGCTGGCACAAATATCAGCGCTTGACTAAGAGCGGCAATTGGTACGACTATTCGATTATGACTGCCAACAGAATGGAATACCGCTTTGCGGGGCGCGTGGAAACCGCCGACCATAGCATTTCCGACCCGGCCATGGCGCAGCATTTGTGATTGAAGATCAAAAGCTAATTCGCGCATCGGATGCGCATTGAGGCCTGTATAGTCAATATCATTAACTTAAGCACTTTTTGATTACCTCACCTCAATCCTCTCCTACCTACGGCAGGCAGGCCTGCCTGCTGAGGCTCAAGGCTTGCGCGCCGGCAGGCAGGCCTGCCTGCCGAGGTTCAAGGCTTGCGCGCCGGCAGGCAGGCCTGAAGGAGAAGAAGTCAGCGGAGCTTTAGTTAATGACGTTGCCTGTATAGTGTGGAATCAGGTGAACTTTAGTTGACGTCTGATATTAGGCGTGTCGAGAGAAAAGCGAGTGCTGACTCGCGGTGAAAAGGTTGCGCCATACGCGATTGATTTCAGTTCCGAGATCAGCAGCCGCCATCCCTCCGTATGGGTACAACGCTCCGGCTACCGCAAGCGACGTTCGATAGAGCGCGCGACTGGCATCTGTGACCATCGTAAGCACTTCATCGGGAATGCGTTCCATGCGCACGCAATAAGACCATGACTCGTCCACCGCGTTGTAGAAATCTGTCCTCGACTTGACCAGTCGTTCTTGCTGTCTGTGCATATTCGCAGATACATCATCCATGTTCTGACCTTGGGCACTTGACCTGTCCGATCCTTCACCTTCGCTACAAAGTTCGACGAAACGTTGCGCGAGTCCCAGGTAGTTGACCGCTAAGGTTGTTTCCGCCAGTTGCAGGAACGGGTATTGATAGATCGGATGTGGAAGCCGTGCGTTTTCAGGATGAATGGTAAAGGTGCGGTTCTTCGGCACATGCACCCCTTGTATGCGGAAACTGTGGCTGCCGGTGGCCTTCATGCCCATGCTGTTCCAATCGCGTTGGATCTCCACTTCATCTTTGCGAAAGATGAATGCCTTCACGACGGGTGTGCCATCGGCGTTGTGCAACGTGCGTCCGCCTTTCATCATGACGCAGTTCGCCGTCAAGGCAGTGGCGTGCAAAGCACCACTTGCGTACTTCCATTGTCCGTTTATCACATAGCCATCCGTTGTGTGTGTGGCGGTACCCGTGGCTGCTCCGCTTCCGGCGAGGCACAGTGTATTTGAGGAAAATATTTCCGCAGTAAGCTCCGAATCCATGAAACCGATAAACCACCCGGCGCCGCTGCAAAGCGTCACGACCCACGCGGTGCTGCCGTCTACCCACGCAAGCGCTTCTTCCGTCCGGAGCACTTCAGGTAGCGACAACTCCAGTCCGCCAAAAGATTTCGGGACAAACATCCTGAACCAGCGCTGTTCATAGATGACGTCCAGCTGCTGCCGGTGAAGCAATCCGTCTTGTTCGGCATCTTTTGCATGATGGCGAATCCGGTTAACAACTTCTTCAGACAGGACACATGACAGATTAATCATAAGCGTTTAATTTATGGCGCAAGGCTCCGGCGATGCAGGATTGTCGAAAGAAAACAAATAAATTTGAAAGAACACATAAAGCATCAAGAACGGCAATAACAACGCCGTTGGGAGATCTGTTCTGCCATCGACATGAACAGCATGATTGAAGCGACACTTCCTTTAAAACTCCTTAGCAAGCTGGAATCTTTACGTCCGCTTCGTCGTTTCCAAGATATGTCGACATCTACGGATATAAAACAAACCAGCATAAGCGCTGAGCATAAGCAATTCTACGACGATGTTGTCCGCGGCCTGAGGCAACAGCCGAAACGCCTGCCCACAAAGTATTTCTACGATAAGAAAGGCGACAGGCTCTTTCAGGCCATTATGGCATCCCCCGATTACTATCTCACCGACTGCGAAATGGAAATCTTTTCGCATCAAACAGATACCATCGCCAGCTACGTGTTGGGCCAGGACACAGATTTCGAACTCATCGAGCTTGGACCTGGCAACGGTGCCAAATCCATTCATCTGCTCAACGCGCTCGCCGCCACCAAAATCCCATTTACGTATGTGCCCATCGACATTTCCGCGAATGTAATCTCCGAGCTAACCTCTTTTCTTCCGTCGAAACTTCCGGAGCTGAACATTAACGGATTGGTCGGCGACTATTTTACAATGCTGGAACGCCATCGTTCGGATAACAAAAAGCGAAAGGTCGTGATGTGCCTTGGGGCCAACATCGGCAACATGTCAATCGCAGAGGCGAACCGGTTTTGCAGCACACTGCGCAGTTACCTGCGTCCTGGCGACAGATGTATCATCGGCTTTGATCTTGTCAAGCATCCTGCAGTGATCAGGCGTGCCTATGACGACAGCGAGGGTCTCACAAAGGCGTTTAATCTCAACCTGTTACATCGGATCAACCGTGAACTGGGTGCGGATTTCGCAGTCGACGAGTTCGACCACTATTGCAGTTATGAGCCATTGACAGGTGCCGCAAAAAGTTTCCTTGTTTGTTTGAACGAAATGAGTGTCCGACTTCCAGGTGCTGAAATCTTCTTTGAGAAGAACGAATGCATCTGGACGGAGATATCACAAAAGTATACTCCAAAACAAATCCGGAACATGGCAAACGAAAACGGTTTTACGCAAACAACCGAACTTTACGACAGCAAGTCATGGTTTATGGATGCAATCTGGACAGCTGTCTAAATGAACAGCAGTGCATCTGCATCCGGCGGTGCGTGTGCAACTACATAAATTCAAACGAATGACAAGTCTCAAAGATACTTATCGCAACGTGCGCATGCACAGCGAAAGAATTTGCGCGACGCTGGAAACGGAGGACTATGTCGTGCAGCCCATAGTCGACGTTAGTCCGCCGAAATGGCACCTCGGGCACACGACGTGGTTCTTCGAGTCATTCATTTTGCAGCCGCACGTTAAGCACTACACTTGTTTCAATTCGAACTATTCATTTGTATTTAACAGCTACTACGAAACGCTTGGCGCACGAGTCATCCGCACCCAGCGTGGCAACCTCAGTCGCCCGACCGTTGACGAGATCTATCGATATCGCAAGTACGTCGACGCTGCGATGGCGGATCTGATGAGTCGACCCGTAAGTGATCTCCTGCAACAGCTAATTGTTTTGGGGCTCAACCACGAACAACAGCATCAGGAATTGCTTGCCACTGATATAAAGTATATTCTTGGTCACAATCCGCTGTTTCTCTCGTACGAAGAAATCGCGAGTCCTCTTACAGACAGCATTCAGCGCGAAGGCTTTGTCGATGTGGAGGAAGGACTATATGATATCGGCTATGATGGAAACGGGTTTTGCTTCGACAACGAGCTTGGTCGTCACAAAGTCTTTCTTCCCGCGTTCAAAATTGCAAAAGGATTGGTTACCAACGGTGAATTTCTGGCGTTCATTCAAGATTCCGGTTATCGCAAACATGAATACTGGCACGCGGATGGCCTGGACTGGATCAGAGACAATCAGCTCAACGCGCCACTTTACTGGCATTTGATCGACGGCCGTTGGTATTGCTATACACCATCGGGCCTTCAACCGCTCGATCTGCATGAACCGGTGGCACACGTCAGCTTTTATGAGGCATCGGCTTTCGCGGCATGGAAAGGAGCGCGACTCCCAACAGAGTTTGAATGGGAAGCTGCCAGCAGCGCGTTCACATGGGGAAGTCGATGGGAATGGACCGCCAGTGCTTACCTCCCTTATCCGGGCTACAAGAGAGCTGCAGGCGCACTCGGCGAATACAACGGCAAGTTCATGGTAAATCAGATGGTCCTTCGCGGGGCGTCCGTTGTTACTCCGCCGGGCCACAGTCGTCCGAGCTACCGGAATTTCTTTTACCCGCATTTGCGATGGCAGTACACGGGGATAAGGTTGGCTGTGTAAGAAATCGAGCCAATAGCCCTTGTCAAAAAACTCCAAAAAAGTGAGGGTGATATAGGTTTTCAGAAGAAAAGGAAGTAAGGAGGGAGTGTGCCCAGCAATCGGGCACCGGAGCGCGGGAAGGCAGATCGTCGATAATCACATACGTCTTATGACAGATCTCTTCAATCTCCTGGGAACATTTCACCCACTTTCTGATGAACTGCAAAGTTTTCTCAGGGAAAACCTCACTGCGGTTTCCTTTCCAAACCGGCACATCTTGCTGGAGGTTCCGAAAGTATCCTCACACATCTACTATCTCAAGGATGGATTTGCCCAATCTTACACATTCAACCGCGAAGGAAAAATTACCGAGAATTTCTGGAAGCCTGGGCAAATTATTGTAGCGTTCGAAAGCTTCGTGTTTCAGCGTCCCTCCTACGAAGTCATCCAGCTTGTGGCCCCTTCTGACTTGTTGTGCTTGAGCTATGAAAAAATGCAGGACATGTATGCGAAATTTCCGGAAGCCAATCTGATAGGGCGACTATTGATCAGCCATCACTATGCACGATTGCGGAAACGACTGCGCGTGTTTAAACAAGGCAATCACTTGGATCAATACGAGAGACTACTGCAATACTACCCTAAAATTGAACGCATCGTCACGCAACGGGCAATCGCTACCTATCTCGGCATAACGCCGCAGACCCTTGCGAGAATTAAGCGGAATCAGCGTGTGTGAACAAATGTGACCGGGGAAGCTGAACATTCCTAATATCAACCATAGACATCTATTCATCTAAAATAATACAAACAGAACACAAATTCTTAAAATAGGCGAACCATGCCGCCCCACTCAACTGCGTATCTTTGTTTACGAACTCACCAATGCATCAAAAAACAATGAAAAATCCATGGATAGCCGAGATCGTGTGCTTTCTATTCTCACTGCTATTCCTATATACAGGAATTAGCAAAATCATCGATCACCAAGCGTTTACCCAGCAGATTCAATATTCCCCATTGTTAAATAGTATTCACATTCCGGTCTATTGGGTAAATCATATTGTTTGGATTTTATCCGCGATTGAGATAGCCATTGCCTCAATGCTACTGCTTAACACCAATAAAACATTGGCTTTGTACGTTGGAACCACTATGATGCTAGTATTTACAGCTTACATCGGATATATATTAACAATTGCACCCTTTGTCCCCTGTTCATGTGGGGGCGTGCTGGAGACTCTAACTTGGTCACAGCACCTATATTTCAATATATCGTTCATTATAATCGGCATCGTCGGAATTATTTCTTCGTCAGGCAAGACCCCTCACCAATCGTCGATTTTGTATAAGAATTAAGTTCGGTGCTTATAAGATATTTTGTCTGTGCAGCAAAATTCCTTCAAGGATTCTCTCGATTGGCCATCGGAGACAGGATAAGATCGAAAACCTGTATAAGAGAGTAGATCACAACCCAAAAACAAAAGAAAAATGAAAACGTTCAGATTCACCCTTTCAGCTCTTGCGATGACTATAGCTATCGTTGGAGCATTCGCATTCAATACACCAAGCACAACTGCCTGGTTTGAAGTAAACGAGGACACTGGAGTAACCGGTGCCTACATTGGCACATCCCAACCTGCATGTCAGGTCTTAGAAAACAAGTTCTGCGCAGCCGAATATCCAGCGGTAATGAACGGACAGCCTGTAGGCGAGCGTATCCAACTCATTTCGAATGCCAAACGGCTAATACCTTAATTTAGACGCCGGTGGGGTTAACTTAAGCACTAACCTCACCGGTCATTACTTGATTAGCAACTGTCTGATGGCTTCGTTCAAGCGCTCCCTTCCCTCCAGTGTTCTAGGATCGCTCGCCCGGCCCTCAACGACCTGTCCCTGTCTATTAATCAGCACAAGAGTTGGGTAAGCGATAATGTTGAAATAATCAATAATCTCGTGACTGTTGCCCGAACCGCCGGTATATAAAGGAACTGAACCAGGACTAGAAAATTTCCCGACTCCACTCCTAAATTTACTCAGCGACGGATCTATCGAGATCGAGAGAAAGGCAACCTCATCATGGCCAAAGGTCTTTTCGACTTGAGCAAGTGCGGGAGCCATTGAAACACAACCACCACATCCGGTAAACATAAAATCGATAAGCACCACACTGCCTAAATATCGATTGAGCGACACTTCCTGATTTAGCGTATCGTACAGGACAAAGTTGAGCGACCCTTTGGTGTATGAACCAATTTGCTTAAACGAATCCCTTACCCTCGCAGCCTCCATATAAAAACGACTGCTCCGTCCAAACTCCTTTTGTAGTTCGGCGAATATCAATTCGCATCGGTCATCCCACCCCCAAACTTTTGCAGAATGAACAAGGTAATTAGCGAGCAACGCTTCTTTCAATGAACTGCCGTTGAGAGCCACCTTCAAGGCGTAAAAGAAGGCCATTTTGTTTTTCGAGTAAGCCCTCGAAATAGGCAAGTCGTTCCGCGACAAGAATTCGAGTAACGCGTAATCCTGATAAACTGCTAAATAGTTCGTCCGCCCAGAGTTGACAGCGAGCAGCTCGTCGGAACTAAAATTATGTCTTGTTATCTGATATGCCATTTCCAATTCCGCCTGTGTCGCGTCAAATGGATTGTCCAAAAGTGTATGGGCGAAGCTCGAAAGCAACGAAGCGAGAGATTCGGAGAGGATTGAGTTATATGCCTCGTTCGTTAGCTTCTCTTTGTACTGAGAAATTGTTTCCAAAACAGCATTCTTACAGGATATGGCGCTTTTTATTTCAAAGTCAAACGAGTGACGCCTCCCGTCATTATAGGTGCGGTAAACTTCGCCAATTTTTCGCTTGAGATATTGCTTCTCTACACCTCTTCCAGAAAATCCAATATCTGACATTCGTTCGCTGGCAGGATCAATTCGCAAAAACAAGCTATCCCCAGGCTCCAAATAAATAGAGCTCTCGCCCGCGTAATTACCTATAAAACTTTGGTCGTCGACCGAAAAGGTGAATACCGCGATTGTAGTTAAGTCAATTTCAAACCTAAAATGACCATTCTCAGTCACCGTAGTAAAAATATCAATCTTAGGATCAAATACGGGAGTGCTCCACTTTCTAAATAGCACGACTTCCTCTACAGTGTCCTTAGGGAGAATTT
>CAYMWA010000067.1:0-18351 GCA_964393795.1 uncultured Roseivirgaceae bacterium | reverse complement strand
TGCCCAGTGCCCAGTGCCTAATGCCTAATGCCCAGTGCCTAATGCCTAATGCCCAGTGCCTAATCCTTAAGCGCCTTCCGCAGCATGTATTGGAGAATGCCACCATTGCGGTAGTATTCAATCTCAATTTTGCTATCGAGTCGGCTGACTACTGTGAACTCTTTCGTTTTTCCATCGGCTGACCGCGCGGACACCACCAATTTTTGCGCCGGGGCGATCGCATCGTCAAGTCCTGCGATCGTAAATATTTCCGTTCCGTCGAGTCCAAGCGTCTCGGCATTTTCGTCAAGTGCAAATTGCAGTGGCAATACACCCATGCCCACCAGGTTGCTGCGGTGGATCCGTTCGTAGCTCTCTGCGATTACCGCGCGCACGCCAAGCAGGAAGGTACCCTTTGCGGCCCAGTCACGCGACGATCCACTGCCATACTCTTTTCCCGCCAACACTACCAGCGGCGTCCCGGCGGCCTTGTATTTTTCCGAGGCCTCGAACACCGTCATCTCCTCCCCTGTGGGAAGAAATGTTGTAAATCCGCCTTCCCTGCTGGCGAGCTTATTCTTGAGGCGCACATTCGCAAACGTACCGCGAACCATTACCTCGTCATTGCCGCGACGTGAGCCGTACGAATTAAATTGTTCACGCGGTACACCCCGTTCGATCAGGTATTTTCCCGCAGGTGATTCAGGACTGAAAGATCCGGCGGGAGAAATGTGATCCGTGGTGATTGAATCACCGAGCAGTAGCAAGGCCCGCGCATCGGTAATCGACTGAATGGCCGCCGGTGTCTCCGGAAGGTTGACGAAGAACGGTGCCTCCTTTACGTACGTCGACTTCGTATCCCATTGATAGGCTCCTTCGAGCGGGGCTTCAAGCGCACGCCACTGCTCGTTCCCATCGAAAATCTCCCCGTAGTTCTTACGGAAATATTCTTTTTTCACGACGCGGCCGACCACATCTTGAATCTCTTTTTCAGAAGGCCAGATGTCTTTCAGGAAAACCGGATTGCCCTGCTGGTCGTGGCCGAGGGGTTCATTTACCATGTCAACATCCATTCTGCCGGCAAGCGCATGCGCGACCACCAACAGGGGTGACATGAGAAAATTCATTTTGATTTGTGGATGGATACGCGCTTCAAAATTGCGATTGCTCGAAAGGGTCGCGGCGACAACCAGATCGTTGTCCGTGACTGCCTGGGCAATTGGATCGGGTAACGGCCCTGAGTTGCCGATACAAGAGGTACATCCATAACCCACGACATGGAACCGCAATTGTTCAAGCTTGGGAAGCAGGCCTGACTCTTTGAGGTAGTCGGTCACCACCTTCGATCCGGGAGCAAGGCTCGTCTTCACCCACGGCTTCACATCAAGTCCTTTCTCGACAGCTTTGGCAGCCAACAGGCCGGCGCCGATCATGACATCGGGATTCGATGTATTGGTGCAACTCGTAATCGCTGCGATGACGACGTCGCCATCACTGAGGTGAAAAGTTTCACCGTTGTACGTGACCTCCACTGTCCGCATATCGCCGGGATCGGCGACGGCCACTTGTGAGGGCGCCACATTACCACCCTCCCCGGCCCACCGATTCAGCGGCCGATCGGAAAAGTGCACATATTTTCTGAAATACCGTCGCTCAAGCAAATCCGCAATCGCGCCCTTCGCTTCCCTCAGAAGGATTTTATCCTGCGGACGACTCGGGCCCGAGATAGCGGGTTCGACAGATCCCAAGTCGAGTTCAACGACGTGGCTATAGGCGATTTGGTCCTCATTGGTACGCCACAGCAAATTTTCCTTGGTGTACTTTTCGGTGAGTGCAATCACCTCTTTCGGACGATTCGTCTTATCAAGGTATTCAAGGGTCTTATCGTCAATGGGGAAGTACGTAATCGTACAACCGAATTCAGGTGACATGTTCCCGATCGTCGCGCGGTCAGGTACGGAGAGCGAGGCCAGTCCATCGCCGAACACCTCGACAAACTTGCCGACTACCTTGGTTCTCCGCAGCAACTCTGTTATTGTCAGCACAAGATCGGTCGCCGTAGTACCCACGGGTAATTTTCCGGTCAGCTTCAAACCGATCACTTCGGGCATGGCGAAAAACTGCGGCCGGCCGAGCATGCCGGCTTCTGCTTCGATCCCCCCTACACCGTAGGCAAGTATCCCCAGTCCGTTTACCATTGGCGTGTGAGAGTCAGTGCCGATAACGGTGTCAGGGAAAGCAACACCATCTCTTTCGACGACGCACTTCGACAGGTATTCAAGGTTCACCTGATGGCAGATGCCCATGCCAGGCGGCACCACCGAAAAATTGTCAAAAGCGGTTTGCGCCCATTTCAGAAAGCGATACCGTTCGCTGTTTCGCTCGTACTCCTTGTCAACGTTCTTGTTGTAGGCATTGACATTTCCAAAATAGTCGACCTGGACCGAGTGGTCGATAATAAGATCGACCGGAATGAGCGGATTAATGCGTGCCGGGTCCTTTCCTTTGCGTCTCATCTCTCCGCGAAGCGACGCAATATCGACGATCGCCGGAACACCGGTGAAGTCCTGCATAAGCACGCGCGCCGGTACGAAGGGAATCTCCTTTTCGCCCGGGCTTGGCTTCCAGTTGAGAAGGAAGTCCACATGCTCTGCGGTAATCACATAGTTGTCGTAATTCCGTAAGGCGTTTTCAAGCAGAATTCGAATAGAAAAGGGCAGTTTTTCAACCGCATGTCCTTTTTCCTGTAATGCTTTCAGGCTGTAATACGATAGTTGTTTACCATTTACATCCAGTGTTTTTTTTATTCCGAGAAAATCCTGACCCATGCTTGTCTGTAATTAAAGTTAGAGAATGCTTCCCACAAGAGCGGCAAAATGCCAACGCAGCAGCGAAAGTATGCCGTCTGTGACCGACTGCTAATATAAGCAATGAATAGCGCTTATAGTTCTCTGTCACCAACTTTATCCGGAAGCTTTCCTCTGGATTTCACGCGCCGACGCTTGAAGAACTTCTCGAGCTCAACCGCCCAGAAGACGGTAGACGAAGCAACGAGGGTAATCGCCAGTTCAGAGAGTGTCAGCGGGTACGTCTTGAAAATGTTGTTAAAGAACGGGACGTAGATCACCATCATCTGAAGGGCGCCGGTAATTGCAAGGGCCCATACCATAGGCTGGTTGGAAAACAAACCGGTTTTAAAGACTGATTCCATATCCGAGCGTATCGCCATGACATGGCCCAGTTGGCTGAAACAAAGCACGGTGAAAGCCATCGTTTGCCAATGTGCGCCCGAGTGGTGAATGGACCACCACTGTATGCCCAGTGTAATCACCGCCATGAGCATGCCTACCCACAGAATGTGCGCTGCCATACCGCCAGCAAAAATATTGGCTTTCGGATCCCGCGGCTTCCGCTTCATGATATTTGGTTCGGCGCGTTCGGATGCGAGCGCCAGGCCGGGCAAGCCATCAGTAATCAGGTTGATCCAGAGAATGTGAATGGCCAGTAACGGAATGGGAAGTCCCAGAAAAGGGGCCACGAACAACGTCCATATCTCACCGGAGTTACCCGTCATGATGTACTTGATAAATTTCAGGATGTTGTCGAAAATATTGCGACCGTGCCGCACGGCCTTGACGATGGTGGCAAAGTTGTCATCGAGGAGAATCATGTGTGCCGCTTCTTTGGCTACCTCCGTTCCATTGATGCCCATAGCCACCCCGATATCGGCGTTCTTGAGCGCCGGGGCGTCATTAACGCCGTCACCTGTCATTGCCACAAAGTGATTTTTCCCTTGCAGGGCGCTGATGATCTTGAGTTTTTGTTCGGGATCTACGCGCGCATACACGCGAATATCCTCCACTTTGTCAGAAAATTCGTCGTCGGACATCTTGCGCAATTCAGGACCAGCCACCACCAGATCAGCAGAGGAAGTAATAATGCCGAGGTGCCTGGCGATGGCCTGCGCCGTGAGCTTGTGGTCACCGGTGATCATCACCGGCCTGATGCCGGCCTGCTTGCATTCAAGCACCGCCTGACGCGCCTCGTCTCGCGGGGGATCAATCATTCCGGCGACCCCCAGGAACGTCAGTGACGTCTCTATCGACTCGGTCGAAATCTCGGGAACCGTGTCAAACATTCGCACAGCAAAACCTAAGGTCCGGTATCCTTTTGAGCCCATCGCCTGGACCTGCTCTTTGAGTTCCTCCATTAAGGGTTGCTGGTCAGGGCGAAGTTTGTGTGCCAATACATCTGTTGCGCCCTTCACAACCGCGACTACGCCCTGATCGGTCTGATGGAGCGTGGTCATGCATTTGCGTTGCGAGTCAAAAGGAAGTTCCGCGATCCGCGGATATTTCGATTCCGCGGAATTTCGACTAAGGCCCTGTTCGTTGGCATATTGAGCGAGCGCTACCTCTGTCGATTCGCCCACCCAGTCACCATTCCCATCGTTTACCACGTCATTGTTCAACGCCATGGCCCAAAGCAGCGGGTCCTTTTGCTGAAATACCTGGGGTGCCTGCTCCGGCTGGTAGACTTCCTGGACCGTCATCCGGTTGAGCGTAAGCGTACCTGTCTTGTCCGAACAGATGTAGGTAACCGAGCCCAGTGTTTCCACGGCCGGCAGTTTACGTATCAGCGCCTGGTTTTTGACCAGTCGGCGTGCGCCTAACGCAAGGGCTATTGTAACCAACGCCGGCAGTGCTTCGGGAATCGCGGCCACCGCGAGCGATATCGAAGTGAGCAACATCACTGACCAGGACTCACCACTTTGCCATCCCGCCAAAAAGAACACAGCGCAAAGGGCGAGCACGATCACCGTAAGCACCTTCCCAAAGGCATCCAACCGCTTTTGCAAAGGTGTCTTCACTTCTGCCGTCTGGATCATCCCCGCAATGCGACCGAGTTCCGTATCCATGCCGGTCAGCACAACCAGTGCAACGCCCCGGCCATTGGTAACGAACGTCCCCTTGTATCCCATATTGGTGCGGTCGCCAAGCGGATATTCTTTTTCAGGCAGCGCATCCACATACTTTTCAACATCCTCAGATTCTCCCGTAAGGGACGATTCGTCGACCTTCAGCGTGTAGGTTTCCATGAAGCGCACGTCGGCAGGTACAATGTTGCCGGCTTCCAGCACCACTACATCACCGGGGACAAGTTCTGTCGCCGGAATTTCGACTACCTGTCCCTTGCGACGAACACGCGCACTGCTTGCGGCCATACTTTCGAGTGCCTCCATCGCGCGTTCAGCGCGCCACTCCTGCACCACCCCTACAATCGCGTTGATGACAACGATCGCAAGAATGACGATCGCATCCGTCATTTCGCCGACAAACCCGGAGACGACGGCGGCCGCGATGAGGATAAGAATC
Source organism: uncultured Roseivirgaceae bacterium (assembly GCA_964393795.1). Classification (GTDB taxonomy): domain Bacteria; phylum Bacteroidota; class Bacteroidia; order Cytophagales; family Cyclobacteriaceae; genus Chryseosolibacter. Next base: position 12,997 of record CAYMWA010000067.1, on the reverse strand, counting down.
ATGAAGTCGGTGAACTGCTGAAGCAACATCTTCCACACCGTCTTTTTCTTCGTGGCTTCAAGCGCATTCTTGCCATACTTGTCGAGCCGTTGCCGGGCTTCGTCGTTGGAAAGGCCTTCAGCACTGCTCTCCAATGCCTGGGTTACTTCCGATACGGACGTCAAGTGGTATTCCATACGCATAGCTAAAGTAGCGGCGACAAGAGGCGCGCAAGTCGCTCGGGAAATTGTTTAAACAGCGGACGTTGGCGCCACGCCAGCGGATCGATTTTTTCAGCGTCAGCGAGATCTTCGAAAAATATTGTGCGCAATTCACCGGCCAGCTTCTTGCCGTAGATCACCGCGTTCACTTCAAAGTTGAGATCGAAGCTTCGGAAATCCATGTTGGCCGTGCCGACGATGGATATCCTGTCATCTACGACAATGGACTTCGCGTGAATGAAGCCCTTCCGATAGAGATAAATCTCCACGCCTATGCGCAGCAGGTCGTCGAAGTATGACCAGGCGGCAGCGTTGACAAGTCGCGAGTCAGAGATGCCTGGCGCCAGTATCCTGACTGACACGCCACTCAGCGCGGCAACTTTGATCGCATTCAGGATCGTTTCACCCGGAATAAAGTAAGGCGTGGTGATCAGGATTTCACTCCTGGCGAGGTTCATGGCCTTAACAATCGACAGCATCACCGTAGAGACAGGGGAATCGGGACCACTTGCGGCAATCTGAACGCTCTCATCCCCATCATGATAGGCGGACGGATTGAAATACTCACGCGTGGGCTGCAATTGCTGGCCCGAACAAAAATTCCAATCCCCAAAAAAAAGGTATTGGAGATACTGAACACCCGGCCCGGCTATGCGCAGATGAAGGTCTCGCCAGAAAAGGCTGTTCTTCCTGAGACCGTTCGTGTCGTAGTTGATGTATCGATCGCTGATGTTGATGCCTCCGACAAAACCGATATGGTTATCGACTACGATAATCTTCCGGTGATTGCGGTAGTTCAACGGGTTGGCTAACGCAATGACGCGAATGCGATTGAACGGATAGGCCTCAACGCCCGCCTCCCGCAATCTCTTCAAAAACCGTTTCCGGATGGACCGGCTTCCGAAGGCATCAAAGATGAAACGGACTTTCACCCCCTCCCTGGCCTTCCGCATCAATGCATCGGCGAGTCTTTGCCCGATGTTATCGTCTTCATAGATATAGTATTCGATGTGGATGTGATGACGGGCTGCCTCAATCGCCGCCAGTACTTCCGGAAACTTCTCTTCGCCGTTCTGCAATACGGTTACGTGGTTACCTACCGTCAATGGACTCAATCCGTCGTTAAGCAGCAAGTTCACCAGGCTCTTCGCGTCGCCGACCACTTCCCTGTTTTGTTTAAGGTTCAGTTCGCTGCGCGCGATGACTTCACTGATAATCCGATTGCGCAGGACATCGTCCCTGATCAGTTTCCGCGTATAGATCTGGCGTTTGCGGTAATTTATTCCGAACGAAAAATAGAAAAGGATACCCAGGATGGGGACGAAAATAACGAGCACCAGGTAGGCTAGTGTCTTGTGCGTGCTGGTCGTATCATAGACGATTCTCAGGCACACCAGCACCATGGCGATCACGTAGGCGACTTCGGGAATGATCACCCATGTCATGCTGTCAATCATTGGCGATGTCACATTGATCCGGGCCGGTGCCTGCCGTGAAACGGGCGAACGACTTCGTATACCGGCATTTATTTCTCAACTTATGAAATTACCGGCAGAATTTTACGAAAACCCCTCGAAAAAGGGTGTGCCTATCGCCAGCCTCCGCCGAGCGCCTGATACAGTTCCACGACTGACCGCAGCCTTCCAAACCGGGCATTCACGAGGTCCAGTTGTGCGTTTAACGTGTTCTGCCTTGCTGTGAGCACTTCCAGATAGTTGGCCAGACCACTGTTCAGCAATTCTTCCGAATAGGCAGTAGCCGTGTTATAGGCATCGAACTCTTTTGACTTTATTTCAATCCGCCGGCTGGCGGAAGCATAGGAATACAATGCGTCTGACACTTCACGGCTCGCCGTCAGGATGGCCTGACGAAACCGCAGAAAGGCTTGTTCCCTTTGGGAAAGCGAAACTTCATACTGCGTGCGGATACGCCTTCCGTTCAAAATGGGCTGCGCGATGCCTCCGATGACGGTGGCGAAGAGCGAGTTGACACTGAAGAGCTCGTCGAGTTCAAGACTCTGCAGCCCGCCCGTTGCCGACAAGGTGAGCGATGGGTAGAAATTGCTTCTGGCTACGTTGGTCAACTCGAAGGCATTGACCAGGCCGTACTCCGCGGCGATCACGTCGGGACGGTTTCGCAGCATCTGAACGGGAAAACCGACTTCCAGTTCCGGGTTGATCCGTTGTTCATCAAGACGCGTACGCGCGATGTCGTGCGGCTCCTCACCCAGCAGGATCGACAGCGTGTTCTCCAACAGCTTGATGTTCGTTCTGATATCGACCAGCAATGCACGCGCGTTGTACAACTGAGCCTCCGTTTGCTTTACCGCTACTTCCGAAACAGTCCCAGCCGTCTTGAGTGCCCTTGTTGTCTCCAGGCTACTCTCGCGCGTGCGGATGGTCTCTTCGGCAATGCGCTCCTGCTCGTCAAATGCAAGTAGTTGATAGTACAGCGAAGCGATGTTGGCGATAAGCTGCGTCTTCACCGCCTGATGGGCGGCGACCGTCTGGAGATACGAGGCCTCGAGCGCACGCTTGTTGCTTCTGATCTTTCCCCAGATATCGGCTTCCCACGACAGTGTGCCGGACAGCTCGTATTGGGTGATCGATCCGTCGAAGAACGAGCCAAACTGACTGTTCCCCGCAAGCCGCTGATAATTTACCCGGCCGGAGGCATTCAACGTGGGCAGGTTTCCGGCTTTTCCTTGAAGGTAATACGCACGCGCAGCGGCGATTTGTTGCAGCGCAATCCGGATGTCGATGTTTTGCTCCAGCCCCTTTTCGATGTGCCTGTTGAGGACGGAATCGGTAAACATCTCGCGCCACGAGATATCGGCAATGGTCGCACTGTCGCGGGCGAGCGAATCCGTTCTGAAGTAATCCTGATTCACAACTTTCGGGCGCTGGTATTGCTTCGCGACGAAACAGGATTGCAGCAACAGCAACATGACGGGTATCGCGGCAAACCTGAACAGCATATTTTTTTTCATCTTCGACGTTTCCTGGTGTATCAAATATTTGTTTCCGCTGGCTTCTTCCCGCTCACTTTTTCCTGCAGCCATTGAAAAAGGATATAGAGTATCGGAATAACAAATACCCCGATAACCGTTCCGACAAGCAAGCCACCAACGGCGCCTGTTCCGATCGATCGGTTTCCCTGCGCGCCAATGCCTGCCGCAAATACGAGTGGCAACAATCCTATGATAAAGGCAAACGAAGTCATAAGGATGGGCCTGAGCCGCACACGTGCCCCTTCAAAGGCAGCTTCGGCAATGGGATACCCAGCCCTTCGTCGCTGCAGCGCGAACTCCACAATAAGGATCGCATTCTTTGCCAGGAGTCCAAGCAACATGACCAGTGCGATCTGAAAATAGATGTTGACTTGCAGGCCGGCAAGCTTCGTTGTTACATATGCCCCCATAATACCGATGGGCAGCGACAACAGCACTGAGAAAGGAATCAAATAACTCTCATACTGGCCTGCGAGAATGAAATACACAAACAAGATGCTAAGAATAACAATGAACACCGTCTGGTTGCTTGCGGCGACTTCCTCCCGCGTCAGTCCGGAAAAACCGATCGCATAATTCGTGGGAAGGTCCGTCTCGCTGACTTCCAGAAGCGCTGCGATCGCATCACCCGAGGAGTAACCCGGCGCCGCCGCGCCATTTACGCCGGCAGCGTTGAACAGGTTGAAACGAGTGACTGACTGCGGGCCGTAAACCCTTTTCAGTTCGACAAACTCGGTGATGGGGGCCATTTCGCCCGCCGCATTGCGCACGAACAGCGCATTCAGGTTATCAACCGTTGCCCTGTCTTCAGGCAGTGCCTGCACATAGACGCGGTACTGCTTTCCGAACCGCGCAAAGTCGGCAGCGTAGATACCGCCGATGTAACCCTGTAGCGTGGAGAAAATACTGCTGATGGAGACGCCGGCCTCCTTCGCTTTTGGCACGTTCAGGTCAATCTCGTATTGCGGATAATTTGTCTGAAAGGAGCTCTGTGCGTAGAGCACTTCGGGACGCTGGCTAAGTTTTGCAAGAAATTCCTGTGTGACCTGGTCGAGTTCATTAAAGCTTCCCCCCAACCGGTCTAGGACATTAAATTCAAAACCGGATGACACACCGTAGCCCGGAACACTTGGCGGCGCGAAGAAAAGTATTTTCGCATCAGGAATGGTCGCAGCAGCCTGAAACATTTTGCCGATGATCGCATCTGCGGAAAGAGATTCATCTTTTCGTTGCTCCCAAGGCTCAAGGCTGATGAAGCCCAGCCCATAGTTGCTGCCCGCGCCGGATATCAGGCTGTATCCATTGACAAGGGAACCGCCTTCAACACCGGGGATCTGGATAAGTTTCTGATACAACTCCTCCGTCACGGCAACGGTTCGGTCCAGCGTCGCCCCGGCGGGAAGTTCCACGTTCGTGAACACCATGGCGCGATCTTCATTGGGAACAAAGCCTGTGGAAGTTGTTTCGGCCGCCCACCATATCAAAGCGCCGGAAGCGAGCAAGATGAAGGCGGTGATCCATTTGTGCCGGAACAGAAATGAAAGCGAACGGGAGTACCGCTTCGTCGTCGCCTCAAATGCGGTGTTGAACGCATCGTAGAAACGGCGCATGAAACCGGCGTTCGCATGTTTTTCATCGTGACGCTTCAGGAAAAGGGCACAAAGTGCCGGACTGAGCGTCAAAGCGTTCAATGCCGAAATCGCAATCGCCACCATCAATGTCACGCCGAACTGCTCATAGAACACGCCGGTAGGCCCGGAGATAAACGTCACAGGAATAAACACTGCCGCCATCACCAGTGTGATCGATATGATGGCACCGGTGATCTCCTCCATCGCGCTGTGCGTCGCCTGCCGGGCGTTCTTCGCTCCTCCTTCAAGTTTGGCATGTACAGCCTCCACGACAACGATCGCATCGTCCACTACGATACCGATAGCAAGCACCAGCGCAAACAGGGTTAACAGGTTGATAGAATAGCCAAAGAGATTGAGAAAGAAAAAGGTACCCACGATGGAAACCGGTACGGCGATGGCGGGAATCAACGTCGATCGAAAATCCTGAAGGAAGATGAAGACCACCAGGAACACGAGGCAAAAGGCCTCAATCAACGTAACGGCTACCTTGTGAATTGACGCGTTGAGGAACTCATTACTGTCAAAGTTGACGAAGACCGACAAGCCAGGCGGAAAATCGGCCTGCATCACTTTGAGGGAAGCGTGAATATTTTCGATAATCTCCTGAGCGTTAGAGCCCGGTGTTTGATACACGCCCATGCTGACACCCGGCCTTCCGTTTGTATAGGAAATGACCGTATAACCTTCGGCGTCCAGTTCTACTTTTGCCACATCCTTCACCCGGAGAAACTGGCCGTTACCCAATGCCTTGATGACAATGTTTCCATATTGCTCGGGCGTGTTATACCGGCCTCCGTACCGGATCACGTATTCAAAGGCTTCGGCGTTATTCTGACCGAGTGCACCGGCGGCCGCCTCGAGGCTTTGTTCATTGATGGCTGCAGTCACATCGATCGGCATCAGGTTGTAGGCGGCCAGTTTTTCCGGCTGAAGCCAGATACGCATGGCGTAGTTCTTCGCGCCAAAGACAGAAACGTCTCCCACACCATTGATCCGCTTCAGTTCCGGCAGCACGTTGATGTTCAAATAATTCTGAATGAAGGTCGCATCGTAATCGTCGTTTTCCGAGAGGACCGTAAAAAACATCAGCGCATTGGTTTGCTGCTTTTGCGTGGTCACCCCTGATTGTGTCACCTCACGAGGAAGGAGTGGTGTTGCCCTCGCCACACGGTTCTGAACGTTTACAGCCGCGATGTCAGGATCAATTTCCTGTCGGAAAAACACCTGTATACTAGCCATACCGTTGTTGCTCGCCGTGGAGGTGATGTAGGTCATGCCCTCTACACCGTTGATCTGTTCCTCGAGGGGAATGATCACGCTTTCGAGCACCGTCTCGGCGTTGGCACCGGGGTAATTAGCAGATACCCGTACCGTTGGGGGTGCAATGTCAGGGTACTGCGTGACCGGCAATGTGGCCAGGCCGAGTATCCCCAGCATCAGAATGATAATGGATATAACCGTGGATAATACCGGCCGGTCTATGAATTTTTTTAGCATCGTTCAGGATTATTTAAATACCGCTTGGAGTGAGTTGGCAACGCTGTCAAAAGGCATAGGCTGTGGCCGGACAGGTGTGTTGTTCCGAAGTTTTCCGACGCCCTGCGCGATAATCCGGTCGCCCGGTTCGATGCCTGAACTGACGACTACCAAATTTTGTACGCGGTCTCTCACCGTGATCGGGGCCAGAACGGCGACTGAATCGCCCTGCACCTCGTATACATATACGCGACCTTGTTGCTCGAAGGTCGATGCCTCGGGCACAACCGGTACATTTTCGTAGATGCGGGGAATCCGGATATTACCGCTGTTTCCATTGGCGAGAATCCGGTTGGGATTAGGGAAGGTGGCGCGAAAGCTCACGGTGCCTGTAGAAGTGTTCACCTGGCCGGTGACGGTTTCTATCTTCCCCTTCTCCTCATAGAGCGTTCCATTAACAAGTTGCAATTCGACGGGCGGAAAATTGGCAATCTTTTCAGAAAGTGTTTTACCCTCGGTGTTCTGGATGAAATTCAGGTAGTCCTTTTCATTCATGGCAAAGAAAGCGTACACCTGCCGGATATCCGAGACGGTTGTCAGCGGGACGGGATCGGCCGGACTTACAAGCGCACCTTGTCGAAAATTGATGGATCCTACGCGACCATCAATCGGACTTTTGATTGTAGCATAGGCAATGTTAGCAGTGACGCTCTTGTAGTTTGCCTCGGCCTGCGCAAGTCGTGCTTCGGCCGTTTCAAGTTGTACAGGACTGATAATGCCCTTTTCAACCAAGGGCTTCAACTTATTCACTTCCACCTTTGCGGCATTGACGTTAGCGAGTGCCGCTCCTGCATCCTGTGACAGCGCCTGTGTTTCGAGACGGAAGAGCGTTTGTCCGCGTTTAACCTTCTCTCCCTCATCCACCAACACCGACGTAATGTAGCCGGATACCTTCGCGCGTACGGCACTATTGACCGTGCCTTCAATGCTGACCGGATATGAAGTGTAACCGGTCACTGTTTTCTCAGGCACCTCAACGACTGGAAGTGGAACCGCTGCCGGTCCCTGTTGCGATTGATGGTTGTCGCCACACGCAGCCAGGAGCAGCGTCGCCAATAAAACCGGGTACCTTAGTCTCTTCATTTGGTGCTTAATCATTGGGGTTGTTGGTAAGTCATTCATTGTTGCCAGTTTACTGGCGTCATTTTATCGCTTGATGCCCGTCCACAAAATATCGATAGCGTGTTCAAGATCGTTTTTTGTCAACGAGGCCTGCCCATACAGATGCAGTTTTGCTGCGGCAATGATACTGCCGACGACTGTCACCAGCAAAAGTTCGGGCTTAACCGGTTTCAGAGCGCCGCTTTTGATCGCTGCAGCGAAAAAGCTGTAAAGTTCTCCCTGGAAATGGTCGGGACACTTATTCGCGTTGTAGGGTGAGTTGACAAACTGCTCGAAGAAGATCAACACGTTGGGCTCTTTTACGTAAAACCGGTACAAACTGTTCCACACGCGGTAAAATTTGTCTTTCAAAGATCCTTCTTCCTTTAGCGCCTGTTCGACCACCGCAGTCGCACGCTCACGGGTGTCACTATACAAGGCACAGATGAGCTGTTCCTTGCTTTCGAAATAGTGATAGATCGTTCCTGCGGCGACGCCCGCATTGCGTGCCACCTGGCTCATCGGGGCGCCATGAAAGCCGTGTTCCTTGATCAGCGCAAGGGTGCTTTCAAATATCGCCTGCTTTTTATCACCCGATTCGTCTACCATAGCGACTTAAACATGGATGTTGATTGAACGTTCATTCGGCCCGCAACATTACGGCGCATAACGTTCTCAAAAAAAAAATACCAGCATTTTTTTTGCTGGTATTCGCAAATAACTCACTCAAACGATTGCAGCCCGAAGAAACGAAACGTTCGGGTCGGCCATTTGTCAGCTTACTTCTGGGGCTGCAGCGCGTATTCTTCCCAGGCCTTCTGAAGCGTCTTCAGGAAAACATCGGGGGATTGTGCTCCTGACACCGCATATCGATTGTTGAAAATGAAAAAAGGAACGCCTCGGATTCCAATCTCCCGCGCAAGCGCCTCATCCTTCTCAACAGCTTCTGAAAAATCGTTCGAGGAAAGCAGGGCCCGGACATCCTGTTCGGCGATTCCGATCCCCGTACCGACCTGTACCAGGGTCTCGTCATCGTCGATGTTTTTCCCTTCCGTAAAGTGTGCGTGGAACAATGCCTCCTCGGCTTCGTTCGCCACACCGCGCTCTTTTGCGAGTTGAATCAACCGGTGTGCTTTGAACGAATTCGCCACTACAGCCTTATCAAACCGGAAGGAAATTCCCACCTGGCTAGCTACATCGGTGATGTGGGCGTGCATCTCACGCGACTGCTCCGGGCTTATGCCCTTGATTGCGGCGAGGTGATCATAGGTGTTCACGTCGGGTTGCGTTTTTAGGGAGGGGTCAAGTTGAAAACTGTGCCATACGACCTCCACCGATGTTCTGTGTTCAAACGATTCAAGTGCTTTTTCAAATTTCCGCTTGCCAATGTAGCAAAACGGGCATCGTATATCGGACCAAATGTCTACTCTCATTTTTGATAGTTTTGATGATGATTAATGATTGATGATTTAATGTATACTTTTTACTTGTGTGGCGTCAGCCCTTTCGCCCGCGACCGGGCCAGCCGATCCGATCGGTTGTGCCACGTATTGGTAGCCACCAGTTCCTGCTCGCCATCGTCATCGGCAGGTTGTGGCCTGATGATCAATCGCAGCGTAGGGTCATTGGTGACAAATGACCAGAACCAGGTGAAGGCAAGTCGCAGTTTGTTCCTGAAACTTGTGATCGGTATCAGGTGCACGAAAAGCCAGATGAACCAGGCGATCAAGCCCTTGACAAACCCGTTCGGCAGATCGACTACCGCCTTGTACTTCGCTATGATGGCCATGCTCCCCTTGTCGTGATAGGCGAAGGGTTGCAACGGTTCACCTTCTATTTCGCGACGGAGGTTCGCGGCGAGCAGTTTTCCCTGCTGTATGGCAGGCTGCGCCAGCATCGGATGGCCGTTCGGGAATTTTTCGTCTGATGTCATCAGCGCAATGTCTCCTATCGCGAAAATGTTCTGCGTTCCTTTTACCCGGTTGTGCGCATCAACCAATAATCGCCTGCTCTTGCCAAGGGTCTCCGGTGGGAGGCCCGGCACTTCACGCCCGATCACTCCCGATGTCCAGATCAACACGTTGGTAGGAATCTCCTCCCCGTTTGCCAGCACCACCTTGCCATCCACATAGTCCTTGACTGCGACATTCAGCTTGACTTTTACGCCAAGCCGACGCAATACGCGTTCGGCTTCTTCTTGCGATTGACGGCTCATCGGTCCTAACAAGACCGGCGCCGCTTCGATAAGGTAAATAGGCGTTTCCACCTGTGTGATCTCCGGATATTCTTTGGGCGCAATGTGATGGGCCATTTCCGCAAGCATGCCCGCCACTTCCACACCTGTAGGGCCACCCCCGGCCACCACAATGTTCAGGTACTGCATGCGCATGTCCTGGTCCTCAATACGCGCCGCATCCTCCATGTTGAGCAAAATATGGTTGCGGAGGTTGGTCGCGTCGCTAATCGATTTGAGCGGCCACGCCTTCTTTTTGACGTTCTCCATCCCGAAGTAATTGCTCTGGGTACCGACAGCCAACACGAGATAATCGTATTCTATATAGCCGTTGTCAGTCTCGATCAGATTGCTCTCCATATTAACACGCCGCAGACATCCCATATGGAACCGGAGGTTCTCTTTCTCCTGGAACAAACGGCGGAAAGGATAGCTGATATTTGACGGTTCGATAAAGGCCATCCCCACCTGGTAGAGCAACGGCATGAAAGAATGATAGTTGTTCTGGTCGACCAGCGTCACCTGAAAACGTTTGTCTTTCGCAAGGCGCTTTACCAGGTTAATTCCTGCAAAACCGCCTCCTACGACTACAATCTTTTTCGCCATGGCTTCCATATTCAATGCTCGTTGGTATAACGCGGCCGCTGCACTCCAGGTTCTTTTGACTTGTCTTTTTACTGGCTGTGCGGCGCAATCGCGTCTTATTGCTTCCAATCGGTAAATAAATGTTCCCGCGCCACATCGCCTTCAGTGATTTCAGGCGGTCGCCACGGCACATTCCATCAAGGTTGATAACACCTTTTTGCTGAAAAACCAAAGGTGCACCCGCTCTAAGGCAGCTGCACCTTCAAAAGTCAAACCCAATATCTTTACTGCTTACCAAATTCGCCGTCGGCTTTAATGACTACTTCGTCGCTGATCATCGGCGGAGGGAAGCCACTTCCCAGGTTAAAATCGGAGCGCTTGATGGTACCGGTGATTTGAATGCCCGCTACTGGTGCGCCGTCCGCACCCGGGTTCGGAATCGTCCCCCTGTAGTTCATCGTAACGGTCACCGGCTTGGTAATACCGTTCAGGGTAAGATCCCCGGTGAGTTTGTACCGGTTCTTGCCCGACTTTTTAATCGCTGTACTCTTGAATGTCATGGTTGGATATTTCTCCACATGAAAGAAGTCAGCACTCTTCAGGTGATTGTTCCTTTGTTCCACGCGGGTGTCGATTGAAGCGGTGCGTGCCGTCAACTCAACAACTGCGTCACTGAAATCGGCATTTGACGCTGTGATCGTCACATCAAAGTCACCAAAGTGACCCGGAACGTCGGCGATGCCCAGGTGGGTAACCTCAAACCCGAGAATAGAGTGGTTGGGATCTTGCTTCCATTGGGTTTGCGCGAATGTAATCGCGGACAGAAATACCAGCGGTAACAAGAATGTAATTCGTTTCATAGTTTCTTATTTATTGTTTAATAACTCAATTTAAGATTGTAAAAGGCCTCTATTTACAGAGGCCCTGGCGATGTCGCATCAAGCTTCCTTTACAACCTGCACGTCGGCGACGAGTCGCACGTCTTCACTTACCAGCACACCACCCGTCTCAAGCGCAGCGTTCCAGTTGAGACCAAATTCAGTGCGATTGATTTTGCCGGAAAGCGTAAAGCCAGCCTTTTCGTTACCCCAGGGGTCTTTTCCGATGCCACCGTATTCAACATCCAGACGAACAGGTTTGGTCACATCCTTGATGGTCAGATCGCCATGCAACACATAGTTCTCTTCATCCTTCTTTTCCACCTTCGATGACACAAATTTCAGCTGCGGGTACTTTTCGGCATCAAAGAAATCGGCTGATTTCAGGTGATTGTCGCGATCGGCACTTCCGGTTGAAACGGAGTTCAGATCGGCGGTAAACGTCACCTTCATCGTTTCGAAGTCGTTGCCTTCAGTGTCTACCGACGCGGCAAAAGATTCGAACGAGCCGGACACGTTCGTAATCATCATGTGTTTCACTTTGAATCCGACTTCGCTGTGCGTGGGGTCAAGATTCCATTTTGTTGTTTTGATTGTTTCTGTGCTCATGGTATTGTTTGTTTTTCGTTAATTGATGATACAAAGGTAGGCCGGGATGCTGCCGTATCCATTGAACTAGATTAAGAAAGGCATTCTGTGTGGCACAATTTTCTTAATCTGGTTCAATGTTTATCATCGATGCATTGGTTAGCTTCGCTATTCTAAATCAGGTTTACACCGTTAAATTGATGTATTATGAGCAACAAAATTTCCGGTATCCATCACATAACGGCGATTGCCGGCAACGCAAAACGCAACTATGATTTCTACACGAAGGTCCTGGGCCTGCGTTTTGTCAAAAAGACTGTCAATTTTGACGATCCCGGCACTTACCATTTTTATTTCGGCGATGAAACCGGTACGCCCGGCACGATACTGACCTTCTTTCCATGGGAGCGCGTAAGAACTGGAAAGCAGGGTACCGGCATGCCAACGCAAATTGGTTACTCCGTGCCGGTAAAAAGCCTTGAATTCTGGCGCGAGCGATTGCGGCAACACAACGTTAAGATTACCGGATCTGGCAAATTGTTTAGCGAAGAATACCTTTCCTTTGAAGATCCAGACGGCCTTCCATTGAGCCTGATCGTTCCTTCTTCGAAGGATGCACGAAAGCCCTGGACAACGGATGAAGTGAAGGCAGAGGTAGCCACCAGGGGTTTTCACAACATTACCCTTTCGCTGCGATCGGTGGCTGAAACGGCTCGGATCATTACTGACATCTTCGACTACTCGCTCGTCAGTCAGGATGGCAACCGGTATCGGTATCGCACGGATGCAGTGGAGAACGCGTCGATCATCGACTTGCTGGAAGTTCCCGATGAACCACGTGGCGTCAACGCCGGCGGCACCATTCATCATGTTGCCTTCAGGGTAGCCAACGAAGAAGTCCTGATGGAATACCGTGAAAAGATTCTCAATATTGGATTGAACATCACCCCGAAGATAGACCGCAACTACTTCTTCTCACTCTATTTCCGCGAGCCGGGTGGGGTGCTCTTTGAACTCGCGACCGATAACCCAGGCTTTACTGTCGATGAAACGGTGGAGGAATTGGGTACGCACCTGAAATTGCCTCCCCAATATGAAAGCCAACGGGCGGAAATAGAGAAGGTGCTTCCTGCGCTGTGAGGCGTGAATCGTGAGGCGTGAGGCGTGAGGCGTGAGGCGTGAATCGTGAGGCGTGAATCGTGAGGCGTGAGTGGTCAGTGGTGAGTGGTGAG
>CAYMWA010000066.1:0-18394 GCA_964393795.1 uncultured Roseivirgaceae bacterium | reverse complement strand
ACTTAACACTTACTGCCCTGGCTTCGTGGCAAGTACGACTTTTGCGTTTAGCGAGCTTGCGATTCCGGCCACATAGACGAGGTGTTCGGTGGGCACCGACTTGTCAACGTGTAAAACAACCGAGCCGACACCCGGACGCAGCACGCTTTTCAGTTCACCCTCAAGCATGGCGCGTGATACCCGCTTTTCATTAACGTAGAACTGAAGGTCTTTCGTTACCGTCACCGACACTTTCTGCACCTCAATGTTACTGGCTTTGCTCGAAGGCAAATTAACCGGCAGTCCCGAAGGGGTGACAAAAGAGGACGTAAGCATGAAAAATACCAGCAATAAGAAGATCAGGTCAGTCATGGAGGCCATGCTGAACGAAGGATCTACTTTGTTCTTTGATCGAAAGTTCATACCGCTGTTTTGAGTGGAACAGAAATACCCCTACTGCGGTTCCTGCAAAAGATCGATAAACTCAATGGACGTGTATTCCATCTTGTGAATGACCTTTTGAACCCGCGTCACAAGGAAGTTGTAGGCCAGGTATGCCATGATGCCGACGATCAGTCCGGCGACAGTGGTGATCATTGCCGTGTAGATCCCTGACGACAGCAGTTTGGGACTCACTGACCCCTCTTCCTGTGCAATGGCGATAAACGCCTGTACCATACCAATGACCGTACCAAGAAAGCCCATCATGGGCGCCGCGCCGGCTATGGTCGCAATGGACGACAGGTTTTTCTCCAACTTGAAAACCTCAAGTTTGCCGACGTTCTCGATGGATGCCTCAATGTTCTTTAAGGGGCTGCCGATGCGCGACAATCCTTTCTGGATCATGCGTGCAACAGGGCTGTCTTGTTGCGCGCACATCAACTTGGCGCCACTGATATCACCGCGCAGCACAAGTTCCTTTACCCTCGCCATGAACTGATCGGGATTCTGGTTGGCCTTATTGATGATGGTGAGGCGCTCAAAGAAAATGTAGATGGCAAGAACCGAAAGGATGAAGATCGGTATCATCATAAACCCACCCTTAATGGCCAGGTCAAGAACAGAAATCGACTGATCTCCCGTCCCCACGGAAGTGCTATCGGTAACGACTTGCAACAGGATCATCTGAAAAGTTTAAAAAATTACGCCGGAAAAAATCAATACTTGATCACCCACGTTCCATCGGTGTATTCGCCTTTGAGTCGCTCGGCGATCTGCGCAGCCGCAGCAAAGCTATCGCCTTCCGCCACCGTCAACCGATGAAACTTTACGTTGCCGTATGGTGCGATGATCTTGGTGCTCACCCCTTTCTTGCTTAGTTCTTTCGCATAGTCCATCAACAGATCACCGTCGATAGCGCTTGCGACTACGACGTAATAACGACCGGTCCTCCCGTTTAGTGTCTCAATAGTGCCCGCCGGAGGAGTGGCATTGGCTAATGCCAGGGAGTCTGCGATGCGCTGATTTTCGGCTGCCATCCGCTGTTCTTCCGCGTTGCGTGCTTGTGCGGCACTGTCAGCCGCGATACGTGCCTGTTGTTCCTGTCTTGCCCGTTCTGCGGCTGCCGCATCGTCTTGCGGTTTCTTCCAGCCAAAGTACCAGGCCGCGGCTCCGACGATCAGCAGGAGCGCAGCAATACCGAGGATCTTCGGCCACGGTGAATTTTCTTCCTCTTCATAGTAGGTGGGATCGTATTCGGATTGGCGAGCTTCATCTCTCTCCATAGGCGTGTTGGTTACAGGTTGTGCCTCGTTTTGTTCGGATTGTTCGGGTTCTTCTATCTGCGGTTCCTCCGGTTCGGGCGTGTTTACCTCTTCAGCAGGAGGGCTTTCGCGGTTGATGGGTTCATATTCAATTTCAGGGAGTCCAAAGGTATCGTCGTCGTTCCCGTTGTTCTGATCGTTCATATCATCGGGCTCATCTTCAGGTTTTTTTCTCCTTGCCATGTTGCGTTAGGGTTCACGTGCGTTTAACGTACAAAAATAGAAGAATTTCCCAGCCTAACAAACTCGTCGGGTCAGAAGCTCCAGGTCAATCCTCCCATCGCCTGAAAGCCACGCACGGGGTAGTTGAAGAAAAGTGGATACTCATTGGAGATGATGTTGTTGAACGCACCAAACACTGAAAAACGATTCGACACAAGGTATTCTATCCGCGCATTAAGGTCAAGCGCCGCATCGAGTGTCACCTGCGTGTCGGTAGTCGGATCAAATGCCTTCATGCCCCCTTGAGCGATAAGCTTCACGTCCAGCAGAAGCTTGTCGGCGATGTTGGCCGAGGTTTCCCCGGTTACTTTGTACGTGGGCCGATGCCATGCCGCTTCCATCTCGGTATCATAAGCATACACGTCACCGCGTATCAGGAATTTGAATGCTTCCGACTGAACAAAGCCCAGTGAAGCAAAGAAGTTCGTACGGTCTGCATCATAGTAGGTCACGGTGAACCGCGACGGATCTTCTGCGCTGTTCTTAAAGAAATACAGGTTCTTCAACGCGGCCAGCGAAAATCCACCATTGACTGAAATCTTGTTGCCGATCTTGGTGTGCACAGCGCCTTCAAAGGCGAGCAGCTTGTTTGTGTGGAAGATCGGGATATTGGCGGCAACCCAGAGATTTTCACTCGCCAGTGACTGCAGTGTGACCTTCTCCATGCCCCCACTGAGGGAGGCGGTCACATCGACTGAAGGACTCAACGGATAGGATGCGCGCAGGTCTGGCCAGGCGTGAACGTCCTTCCGGTAAATGGAATCGTTCTCGAACGCAAGGGTAAGACCGGCACTCACCTTGAGATCTTCCACAGGGTAAAATTCATAATGCGGCGTAACGAAGAACAAACTTCTCGGAGTGGAGTCGACAAGCGAGTCCTTGCGACTAATCAACGCATAGCCGGCGGACAGCGCGATCGCGGAAGTCTCATTGATTTCATAGGATGAACTGAAGTCAAAATCGGCCTGACTTTCGCGCGCCTCATACCGGTCAGCCAGGTAGCTGAGTGTGGCACCCAGGCGGTAGGCGAACGCGGAATTTTTGGTATTCGACAGCTCACCCGTAAGGTGAAAAAGATTGTACGCCTGTCGGATGTCGTCGGCATCGGGAAGTGCGTCGGGTGGATATCCATAGAAATGCGTGAACCGATGGTCGAAGCCCGCTTCAAGCGAAAGCGAGATGAAATCACTGAACGCCTTTCCATAAACGGACAAGCCGGATGAGCCACTTCCAGACCGCTCTTCGCCAACAGGTCCCTTACCTGAGTTCCTGAGATACCCGTGCGCACCGATCAACTTGCCGCGGTCACGCCGCGAATTGATGAACCCCTCGAGATAAGGCGAGGCATAGTTGCCATAGCCTCCGCTCAGGTATCCGCCGAACACGTTCGAGGCAGCCTGCTGTTTGAGTTTCAATGGTCGTATAGCGGGATTGATCTGCGCGGCGTCAAACGCGAACGGCTTGAATTCATAAGAAAAAGAAGGCCGCGTTGTTTCCGCCGGCCGTGGCGGAATTTTTTCGAAATTCCGGTTGGCCGGTGGTAAAGTGATCTGGCGTTCCTTTACAATCTCAATTTCAACATCCTCCAGTGAACCGGCCCTCCCCCAATCGTCCTGGGCAAAACCGGTACCCGGCATAAGAAGTACGGCGATCAACAAGATGGCAATGCGGATGATGGTATGCATGTGTCTCATTCAATCAATGATTGGTTTGAAGGGTGTCAGTTACAACGGTGTCGGCCTGCTGCATCCGCTCCTTCGCAGCTTCAGCCTGCTCAATCTCCTTCAGTTTGCTCGCCGCTGTCGACCTGACGGATTCAAGCGGGAAGTTTTCGACGAGTGACTGCAGTGTGGCCTTTGCCTGAAATGATTCGTCCATCGCCATGAAGTTGTCGGCCATGAGGAGAAACGCCTTCCCTACCCATTGATCGTAGCTGGCAAAGTCTTCCGCCAGGCCGAGCAGGGTTTCATAACTTTTTTTGTACTCTTTCTGCAGGTAAAAAGTTTCCGCCAACAGGTACTTGGCCTCGGCGCCGTACTCATCCTGCGCGATATTGAGCGTATTGAGGAATTCATCCTGGGCTGTTTCATAGTCGCCGCGTGCTAACGCCGTTTTTCCAAGGTAAAGCGATGCCTTATTTTGTCCCCCCGCATTCACCGCCCCGCGGTCGAGAATGATCTTCGCATACACATCCGCCGAATCATACTGCGCGAGAAGGTAGAAAGATTCCATAAGGCCCGCCCTCGCGGTATATTGTTCACTCTTGTTGGACGCCAGCCTTTCAAGCTGGTGATAGTAGTTCACCGCGCGGGCGTAATGGCCCTGCTTGAAATATATCTCTGCCAAACGCCCGGTCACCCTGCTGCCCAAATTAAAGGCCTTGTCGCGGTTGAGTGATTCATAGACTGGCAAAGCCTTATCGAAATCATTCATCCGGTAGTACGACTCAGCCACATAGTAGCGAGCCTCCTGGAGGCGACTGCTACCGGGATAGCTGTTGATGAAGTTGTTAAGCGTGACGACTGCCGTCGGATACTGCTGACCGAAGAACGCGTTCTTCGCGGTTTCAAATTCGATCTCTTCGAGGCCTTTGTTTTCCGGATTGGCTCGCTTGAACCGGGAGAGCCAGGTGTCAAATTCGCCTGCACGCCCGGCTAGTGACAGCGCGTCCTGCAGCGGGAGCAGGACTTCCTGCGCGACGGGATGGGTGGGAAATTGACTGATGATCGTCGTATAGTCGGCGATCGTCTTGTCATATTGTTTCAGGTTGTAGTAAGCGGACGCGCGCCGCATGTAGGCGTATGGCAGAAATTTGGAATGCGCACTTTCCGAAATCAATTGTGACAATCCGCTGACGGCTGCCTGATAGTTACCTTGTTCAATCTCAAACTGGGCGCGCTGGAACAACGCTTCATCGCGGTAGGGCGACTTCGGATAGCTTCGTATCAGCGCCGTGAACTGGTCGCGGGATTGCGTGTAATTCTGCTTGATGCCATAGATGACACCGGTCTGAAGCAAGATGTAATCATTGTCGGGCGATCCCAGGTCGCGTGCCGCGCCATACCGGTTAAGGGCGGCATCGTATTGCTTCGTCACGTAATAGCAATCGGCCAGGCGAATAAGACCGTCTACATAGTTCGGCGTGTTGCGCGTCGCGTTGTCGGTAAATGCCTTGAAGTTGTATAGTGCCCGATCGTAGTTTTCCAACGCATAGAAGGCATACCCCATACCATAGCGCGTCTGGCGCACCAGGTCCGCCTCTGCGCGGTTGCCGAGACCTACTACTTTTTGATAGTGTTCGAGTGCTGCCTCCGGCTGACGGCCAATGGAGTACGCTTCGCCGGCCCAAAAGCTCGCGAGGGCGACATACGTTGG
Organism: uncultured Roseivirgaceae bacterium; assembly: GCA_964393795.1. Taxonomy (GTDB): domain Bacteria; phylum Bacteroidota; class Bacteroidia; order Cytophagales; family Cyclobacteriaceae; genus Chryseosolibacter. The sequence goes on along the minus strand of CAYMWA010000066.1, from coordinate 13,055 downwards.
GTCGCGCGGGTATTGAAGCGACTTTTCGAAAAATGCCACGGCCTCACTATACGCATTCTTGTTAAAGAGATCCGCACCCATGAGGTAGGTGGCCTTTTGATACGCCTGTTGTATATCCGGATTCTTCGATGGCAACGCCTCTATGTATTCAATTGCCTTGTGGAAGTTGTTGCCGTTGACGTATGCCTGAGCGAGGAGTTCCTTTACTTCGTTGGCGTGCGCACTGCGCGGAAAATCGCTCAGGTACTTCTCAAAGGCGTCGATGGCCTGAGCGGGTCGGCCCGCATCGTACGATACTTTTGCAAACTGAAAGGCAGCCTCTTCGGCCAGCTTTGGATCGTGTGGCACACGACGCGAATAGTCGAACGCGTTTAACGCGAGGAGCTTTTCACCGTTCTTCAGGTGCAGGATGCCCAGATAGTACGACGCGTAGTAGCTGACTGAATCACGGCTTGATGCCGACTTGCTCAGGTAAGCAATGGCCTTATCGGTGTTTTCAAGTGCGTAGTTGGCATAACCGGCGCGAAACAGCAGGCTTCCCGCAGCACTGCCCCGCTCGTTGTCAAGAAAAGCTTCATACGCCGTTGCCGCCCTGGCGTAGTCACCCTTAAAATAGTAGGCTTCCGCCAGCAACATGTCGATGTCTTTGGCATTCTGCAGCGAGGACTTGTTCTTCAATTCTGATACGTACCCGATCAAGGCATCGTATCGCTTTTGCTTGTAGTAGATGTTGGCGATCAGGTAGGGAACAATAGCGGCATAGGAAGGATTGGCCTCCGCCCTGCGCAAGTCAACCAGGGCCTCGTCATAAGCACCCTGGCCGTACTCGATAAATCCGGCATAGTAGTTGGCTGCCGGTGCAAATGCACTGCGCTGGTTCTTGACAAAATTAAACTGCTCCAGTGCAGGATCAAGCTGTCTTTGGTTAAAGTAGCTGTACCCCCATTTGAAATGACCTTCGGTTTGCTGGTCCTGCGTGAGCGCGGGGAAGTTCACCTTCTTAAAATACTGAGATGCTTTGCTGAATTTATTATCGTCGTAAAAAAACAAGGCAAGATCGTAGTAGGCCGTCGCCGCTTTGGGCGTGGAGGGATATTCTGAAATATAGGCGTCAATCAATTTCTCGCCGTCGCGATGATTGAGATTCAGTGCGCTGAACGCGATGTAGTACGCCGCCTCGCTTCGCCGGGGATCACTGGACGGTGCTTCCGCAAGAAAATCGGCAAACAGTTTTCGCGCAGCGCCGTAATTTTCGTGAACGACCATTTCGGAGCCCTTTTGGAACAATCGTTCCGGCCTGGATTGCGAAAGCTGATCCTGGCCTCCTGCGGCGCCGGCAAGCAAAAGACAAAAGACACTGGCAATGAAGATTCTCACAGTCGATTTTTTGATTTTAAAACTGCCCGGACAATGATTTATTGCAAAAGAAGGTCCAAATGTAACGGAATTGGCGGAAAGTCTATGGGTCGTCCACGGTCGACAGTCGACAGTCCACGGTAGGATTGAGTAAACGAATAGGAAACGGCATTGGCTCGACATATGATCCATGGATTAGTCTTCAATATACCGGTACCTTACTGTGGACTATGGACCATCAATAAACAATCCTGTACACCAACTCCCTCAATATTTGCCCTTCTGTATCCGATCCTGCGTTTACACCTTTCAGCTTCAGGTCTGCCTGTTTCAGCGATGAGATGACCTCAATAATCCGCTCAACCGGATATTCGCGCAGCGCGTAGGCATAATCCTTCGCAGCATACGGACTGATTTTCAGGGCAGTGACCAGTCCCCTGTCACTTTTGTCGGCACACTGAGAGGCGGAAAGCAGTTTACTGAAGAACGCGTACAGAAAAGCGACAACCGGAATCATGGGGTTCTTCCGGGTATTGGCCTCAAAATAGTTGACAATCTTGTTAGCGAGCAGTCTATCTTTCCGGATGATTGCTTTCTGCAGTTCAAAGATGTTGTAGTCTTTACTCACGCCTACCCCGTGCATGACGTGTTCCACGGAGATGGGGACGCCTTTTGCGGCGATGACAAGCTTGTCGATTTCGTTGGTCAGCCGGTGCAGGTCGTTTCCGACATATTCGCACAGTGCGGTGATGGCGCGCTCGTCGATGCTGATCTTCTTGTCGCGCGCGTACTCGCTGACAAACTGCGGCAACTGGTTGTCATACATCTTCTTGCCATTCAGTACAGTGGCGTACTTATCGATTTCCTTGCCTAGTACCTTGCGCTTGTCGAGGCTCTTGTGTTTGTGACAAAACACAAGTATGGTTGAGGGGACCGGGTTTTTCAGATACTCCAATAGCAGCCTGATACCACCCTCTTTGTTGAGGTCGGCTATCTCCTGTGCTTCCTTTACCATTACCAGCTGCTTCTCGGCCATCATTGGAAAGCGCCGTGCGTGCGTAAGGATCGGCGCCATAGCGGCGTCTTTCCCATACACCACCACCTGATTAAAGCTCTTGTCGGCCTCCGGCAGCGCATTCGCCTCTATGTAATCAGCAATCAGGTCGATGTAATAGGTCTCCTCCCCTTGTAGAAAATAGACCGGCGCGTATTTCCCGGCCTTTGCCGCATCCAGTATCTTCTTGACGCTCGCATCCATGTCAAACTTTTTTTTGTGTACTCAATCCGATGGCCGTGTAGATGCCTACCAGCGCACCGGAGAAGTGAGATTCCCATGAGACCCGGGGGTCGGTAGGCAGAACGCCATAGATTACCCCGCCGTACAACAGAATCACGACCAGTGAAATCAGCATCGAACGGAAATCCCGCCTGAAAATCCCGAAAAATATCAAAAAGAATGCTAATCCGTAAACTACTCCGCTGGCACCGATGTGCGTGGCATTCTGCCGGCCGAAAATCCACACCAGCACGTTGGTCCAGAAATACGCCCGAAAAAACACCTTGCCCGCTATGCGCTCGTAAAAAAAGAACAGCACCGTGCCCAGGAATAGCAGTGGTATTGTGTTGGATATCAGGTGATCGAGACTCCCGTGCAGCAGCGGGCCGGTGAAGATGCCGATCAAACCCCTGGCGGTCCACGGAACAATGCCAAAGTAGCTGAGAGGCCATCCGTAAAAGAACTCCAGATAAAATGCCACCCACATGAGGAACACCAGGCGGAACGGAACCACCGAGCTTCCAAACCAAGACTGATCCATGGATATCGATCGATTGTGTCGCAAATAACTAAATTAGCCTTAGCCCTTGAAGAAAACCTGTTACTTTTATATATTTTAATGCCTTAAATTGGCATTGATTTACCCCATAAACCACGCGGCATGTACGAGAAGGATCCGGTCAAGATCTTTGTAGTGGAAGACGATCTGGCTTATACAAAATTCTTAAAATATGTTCTGGAGCTGAATCCTGATTTTGAGGTTGAGTTTTTTACTTCCGGCAGGGAGTGCCTGAATAACCTCCATAAGAATCCGACAGTCATTACACTCGATTATTCACTCCCCGACATGCCCGGGGAAAAGGTGCTCAACGAGATCCGCAGCCACGACCCCGACATCAGCGTCATCATTGTGTCGGCACAGGAAAAGATAGACACTGCCGTCGGACTGTTGAAGCTCGGTGCCTTCGACTACATCACAAAAGATCAAGAGACAAAGGACAGGATTATCAACGCGATCAATCACGCCCGAAAAAAGGATTCGCTCATCAAGCAGATCAACCACCTCAGAAAAGAAATTTCGCAAAAATACGAATTCGAAAGGAGCATCATCGGCACCAGTCCCGCGATCCGAAAGGTTTTCGGCCTGCTGGAGAAAGCGTGTGCGAGCAATATTTCGGTGTCGATATCAGGCGAAACCGGAACCGGGAAGGAGTTGGTAGCCAAGGCGATCCACTACAACTCGCGCCGGAAAAACAAACCGTTTATTGCCGTCAACCTCGCCGCCATACCGCGCGAACTGCTTGAGAGCGAATTGTTTGGCCATGAAAAGGGCGCTTTTACAGGTGCCGTAGGACGCCGGATCGGCAAATTTGAAGAAGCCGACGGCGGCACCATCTTTCTGGACGAAATCGGCGACATGGAGCAAAGTCTCCAGGCGAAGATGCTGCGCGTCCTCCAGGAACGCGAAGTCACGCGCATCGGCGGCAGTCAGGTGATCAAGTTCGACGTCCGCATCATCTCTGCTACCCACAAAGACCTCGCTGAAGAAGTGAAGGACGGCAGGTTCAGGGAAGACCTGTATTACAGGCTCCTGGGATTACCCATCCACCTCCCTCCGTTGCGGGAACGCGGCCATGACGTGATCCTCATCGCCCGCCACTTCCTCAATCAGTTCGCCAACGACAACCAGATGGAGCCCTTTAAGATCAGCGCTGACGCCCAGGAGAAACTCCTGCAATATCCCTTTCCCGGCAACATCCGCGAACTAAAGTCTATTATCGAACTGGCCGCAGTCATGGCCGGCGATCAGGAAATCAAGGGAGAGGACATCACCTTCAATAGCGCCACCCGAACGGAATCATTCCTTTACCAGGAGATGACGATGCAGGACTACATGTACCGGATCATTCGCCATTTTCTGAACAAATACGACAACAACGTGCTCGAAGTAGCACGGCGGTTGGATGTCGGAAAATCCTCTCTATATCGCTACTTAAAAGAAATGGAAGCAGCCGGTATATGAAATTCAGGCAATACGTTCGAAAAGGTTCGTTCTATGCGGCCGTGGTCGAGGATGGTTCGGATATGATCTTCATCGTCGACTTCGAAGGAAACATTCACTATCACAACTCGTCTGTGCGCGGCACCCTGGGCTATCGCGCGAACAGCCTGGTCGGGAAAAACTTCTTCAGCTTCATTTTGCCGGAAGGGGTCAAAGACCTGGAGAAGAAATTCCGCTTGAGCCGAAAACGTGCGTACACGGAAAAAGTCGAGATTCAGTTCCTCTGCAAAGACCGTTCTTACAAGTTTCTGGAATTTAACGCCATTAACCTGAAGCACAAGGTCGGGCTGAATGGCTTCATTCTCGATTGCCGCGACATTACCCAGCGCAAGAAAGACGCCGAGGAACTCCTGCGACTACAGAAGGCCAAAGAACAGTTTCTTGCCAACATCAGCCACGAAATCCGTACGCCCATCAACGGCATCGCCGGAATGGCTGGCCTGCTAAGCCGGGATTCGAGTCCGGAAGAACGCGACACCTATCTCAATGCCATCAAGCATTCGGCCGAGAACCTCAAGGTGATCATCAACGACATCCTTGACCTCGCCGCGATCGACTCAGGGAAACTGCGCCTGGAAACGATTCCCTTCAACCTTCATGATCTGCTACCGTCGCTCATCGGCATGTTCGCCTACCAGGCCAAAGAGAAAAAAATCGAGCTCGACTACAAAATCGATCAATCACTGAACCGCATCCTGCTCGGTGACCCGGTACGGCTCAATCAGATTCTGATCAACCTGATCAGCAATGCTGTCAAATTCACGCACAGTGGCAAAATCAATGTGCGGTGTTCACCGGAGAAACGAACCCGGAAGGACTGTATCGTCAAGATACAGGTAACGGACACGGGTGTAGGTGTGCCTTCTGACAAGTTGGACACCATCTTTGAAAGCTTCAGCCAGGCGGATGCGAGTGTGACGCGCAAGTATGGCGGAAGCGGGCTCGGGTTGACCATCGTCAAACAACTTGTTGAATTGCAGAATGGCTCCATCGAGGTGCAAAGTGCGGAGCACAAAGGTTCCAGTTTTATCGTGCGCATACCTTATGTGTTCGCCCGGTCAGAGGGCCTGAAGCCCGCAGCCGCTGCCGCCACCCGGTGGTCAGCGATGGAGGAACCATCGAAGGAAATGAAGGTACTGCTGGTGGAAGATAACGATATCAACCGGCTGTATGCAAAAAGTATCCTGCATCAATGGAAATGTGCCGTGGACACAGCCGAAAACGGACTGGTGGCCATTGAAAAGATTAAGTACGCCAACTACGATGCCGTGCTGATGGATGTGCAGATGCCGGTGATGGATGGCTATGAGGCAACGCGTGCGATCCGGTTGATGGATCCGCCGATGTGCGACACACCGATCGTTGCGCTCACCGCCAACGCCACCACCGCCGACATTGAAAAGTGCCTCGCCGCCGGAATGAACGACTACCTTCCGAAGCCCTTCACGCCGGATGACCTCTACACCAAGATATTCCAGGATCTGCACATGGAAACAACAAAGAGAAACGGCAAACAAAAAGTAATGGCGCATTCAGGCAAAGCTTCGTTTGACCTCGCGTACCTGCGGTCAGTGTCCGACAACAATCAGGAGTTCCTCCAGGAAATGATTCAGACGTTCGTTCAGACAATTCCCCCTGTGCTTGGCGAGATGGGAACGGCGCTTTCAACAGCGAACTGGACGAAGCTGTCGCGTCTCGCACACCAAATCAAGCCAACTTTCTCACTTATGGGAATGGACGCGCTGCGAAAGACGGTTTTCTATATTGAAGAGAACGCCGGACGGGCGACCAACCTGACCCAACTCAGGCGAACGACCAGACAGTTCATTCGCGATTGCACCGCAGCGATCGCGGATCTCGAAAAGGAATTATCAGCCTTTAGGATGTAATGTTGGCGCCTGCCGCGATGTACTGACTAAAATCTGTTCATCACCACAATCTTCCGGTAAGTGACCACCTTGTTCTGCGCGCGGAACTGCACAAAGTAGATGCCGTTCGACAGTACGTTGAGATCGACTGCCTGCGGGGTTCGCAAGTCATGCTCAAGCACACCCTCGAGTATCGTGACGCCACGTTGGTCGATGATCGTGTACGTGTAGTCGCGAGTGAGCGGGTTCTCCAGTGCAAAATATATGCGCTTCGATGCCGGGTTCGGGTATACATCGATATCGCGAATCTCCGCGTCAAACGGATTGTCTTCGACACCCACCGGTATCTGGCCCATCTTTGCCGGCACCTTCGTGATAGCCGACTGCAGGATGTACGATGTAGATTTATCCTGTACGAAGGTAATCAAATACAGGTTGTCAGGATCGGTAATCGGCACATCAACGGTGTAGTTAATGGGCACGGTTAGGTCGTCGCCGTAAGTCCACGTACGCGTTTCCGTTCTGCCACCACTTCCCCAAAGCAATTTGCGCAAAACATTTCTGTTGCCGTCGATGTTGCCCTCCACCAGTGCCGCATGAAGGATGACCGGCGTCGTGAACTGCTGCGTCGAATCCATGTAACTGAATGTCACGTTTCCAGCGAGCGGCTCGGTGTCCGTCTGATCCGCAAAGAGGGTGGCATCTATGAGGAACTTCGGGTCGTCGAGGGCACGTCTGTCGATCTCTACCTGGTTAATCAACGCGTGGTCGCCGTTGAATTGCGTGACGACATTGTTTGAATTGTTATAAGGCGATGGACCGAGAATACCATCCATGACGGTAGTCGGCGGCGTGTCAAGGCCGTACACAAACGCGCGCGTTGCCGGATCTGTCGGATTGTCGTCATTCAACTGATCAAAGCCACCTTTGGCAATATGGTACTGCAGGCTGACAAAGTCCGACTTGGCTTTAGCACCGGACAACGTTTGATTGATAAATAAGTTCTCAAGATAGGTCCGCGCATTGTTGCTGTTGTTGTCGTTGCTGTTGACAAACTGCTCGACCAAAACCGTTCGTTTTTTCTCACCGATATAGATGTCGTCGAAGGCGAAGCCGTTGAGGACACTATCGGGCAGATTATCACTGTTGCTGCCGAAGGCAACCCGAAACACAACAAGGTCACGTTCGTTGACGGGAATCTCGTCAAGGCTGAACCGCGCGTTTTTCCATCCATAGGTCTTGCCCGTCCAGGCGAACCGGTTTTCGCTTCCGATTTCATTCGGCAGGTTCTTGCTGTTGTACCAGTTGATGCCACGCTTCTCCGCATCACCTACCGTCTTCCATGTAGCGCCGCCGTTGGTTGAGTACTGTACTACGGCGCCATCGAAATTCTCCTGTGAATGCGCCCAGTAGTTCAACGAAATCATCGGTCTTTCAATGCCGGTGAGGTCAAGGCACGGACCAGTCACTTCTGTACTGTCATTCTGATAGTAGGTGCTGAAATCGGTTTCAAAATCAGGATTACCACCCGTCCACCATGCATTGGTGCCGGAATACGCGTGATCGATCTCGCCGCCTGAAGGAGTGCCAAATACCCAGCTATACTTACCAACACGGTTCAGGTCGTTGTGCGACGACGTCTCTACCCACGTACCCTTACCGCTTTCAAAGTTTTCGTAGTAGCCGTCTGTAGGCGTGGGCTTGTCGTAGTCAAGAATGTAGATTCGTTTGGCAATCGAGTTTTCACAACCGTCGTCGGTGCGGATACTCAATCGCACATGATACACCTGGAAGTCAGAATACCGGTGATGAGGATCCTTGTAAGTGTTGGAAGTTTTTCCACCATGCGTACCTGCCGGAATGGCCTTGGCCGGCACACCGTAGCCAAGCGTATCTCCGTCATTGAAATCCCAGGCATATTGAATAATGTTTCCAATACCGGGATCAGAGAGGTCTTTAAATTCGGTCGTCTCGGTTTCCACACAAATCTTGCTCCACGTGAAATCGGGTTTGGGCGGATTGCTCACACGAATGATCCGGGAGGCGTTATGCGTACATCCCTGATCAGTCGTCACTCGCAAGGTGAGTGTTTTGAATCCCTCGGTGCTATACCGGTATGTCGGGTTGCGCGACTCGCCGTCATTGCCATTCCCGCCTTCACCGTAAGTCCATGACCACGTGTTGATGGCGCCCATCGATGTATTGTTAAGGATCGTCGAGTTGTCGCCGAAGGTGATCAGGTCATCGATACAATTGTTACCCACATCGATAACGGCTGTCGGTGCGGAGTTAACGACCAATACTTTGGTGAGCGTATCGGTAGCGTCAGCGATATTGGTGAAGATGTACTGGATCAGGTACTCCCCTCCAGGCAGATCCCGGGTGTTAATGCGGTAGCCGTTCACACCATCGAATACGATGTGTGACTGCAATGTCTCGTCGGGGCTTTGAAAGACAGCAGACTTCGCAGACGGGTGGTTCCACGCAGGATCGCCCAGCAACATCAGCATATCGTTCGTTCCTGAGTTCTCACAAATGACAAGGCGGCCTTGAGGGTCGACATCGCTGGGTTCTTCTATTCTGAATTCAACTTCTGTTACCGGGTTGACAATAATAGAGTGCGAGGCGGTGTTCGTACAACCGTTGGCATCCGTATGGGAATACACAATTGTCTTCGAGCCGATACCTGCATTCGCCGGGTTAAAAATATTGGTACCCGCCAGAATACCAGGGCCGGTAAAAATCCCCGGCGAAGGGAAACCGGTCAGTTCGTCGGACTCGTCATTTTCTGCATACTGGCCATCGGGGTCAAATCCGAAAAGCAACACATCCGGCAACCGGTTAACGGTCACCTTGACCTCATCCGAAACAATTGTACACGGGCCCGGTCCATCGGGATCGTTGGTTGTCAACGTCAGGTTCACCGAGCCGGCACTCTTGTCGGCGGCTGTCAGGTCGTACGTGGTCAATGGATCACTCGTGTCGCCAAAGCGTGACGCGCCGCCGCCACCGCTCCAGGTGACGGCAGAGGCCTGTCCATAGAAGGAGCCATTGAGTTGCACTACTTTGTCCTCGCAAATGACGATGTCGCCACCTGCATTCACCTTGGCGGATTCATTGATGGTTATGTTTAGCACCTTGGAGGCAGCCGCACAAGGTCCCAGGCCGTCGGGATCATTGCTTGTCAGCCTGAAAGAAACCGTGCTTCCGATATCGGAAATGTCCGGCGCATAGTTTGCCGTCACAACATTACCCGTAATACTACTAACGGTAAGGATCCCCGCACCTGACTCCACACTCCATGAACCAGTGGTGGCGCTCGGCATAATGTCTCCGGTCAGCGGAATGGATGGCGACTCGCATACAACGAAGTCGGCCGGCACGTTCACACGCGGAGCGCGGTTAACCGTAATAATCACCCTGTCACTTACACTTGAGCAAGGCCCTGTTGCATCCGGGTCGTTTGTCAGAAGTTCGAGTTCTACTTCCTGACCGATGTCGGCGGCATCAACAGTATAGGTAGCTGTTGTTATGCCCCCTGCTGTCGTGCTGGTGGAAATCGCGCCACTTCCCCTGACAATCGACCATGTGCCGGTTGCTGCACTGCCGCCAATAGTTCCCTCAATTTGGAAGGTGCCGGGTTCACATACCTGGAAGTCCGGACCCGCGTCGACAGTTGCCACCGGGTTGACTGTTCCGTGCACCATCAGCGGCTGACCATAACATCCGTTGGCAAAAGGGCTGACGGTATATGTGACGGTACCCGATGTCGCCGCTGTCGTTGTGAGGAGTTGATTAATGGTTGATCCGTTTCCATTGGTGGCCCCGCTCACACCGTTCACCACCGCCGTCCATTCGAACGTTGTACTGGCGACATTCTTCGGCGAAGCATTAATGGCGATCAAGGCTGTCTGCCCGCTACAAATAGTGAAGTCTGAAGCAGAAGCCGATGGAAGCGGCTTCACCGTAACAACCAGATCCACTGGCGTACCACTGCATCCATTGTAGTGTGGCGTAATTCGGTAGGTAACCGTTCCTGCCACATTCCCGGTATTCTCCGGCTTGTCGGCGATGGTCCCGCTTCCGTTAGCGGTGACCGCACCAATTGACGGACTTGAAACGGTAGAGGTCCAGGTATAGGTCGTGCCTGCAATCGTTGAGGTCGGTAGGAAGCTCAGCGGTTCCTCACTACATATCTGGAGTGAAAAGTCTGAAGGGCTGTTGGTGATGACCGGAACCGGCGTGACGGTCACTGTGACGTCGAGCGGGCTTCCGGCGCACCCGTTGGCGGAAGGTGTGATGCGATATACAACGGTACCGCTATTGATCGCATCGGTGCTGGTGAGCGCCTGGTTGATAGTGGCTCCGGAGCCGGCCAATGCACCGGTCACATTGGTGCTGCTAAACACGGTCCAGGTATAGGTCGTTCCCGCGACACCTTTCGGATCGCTGATGGCAATGGAGGTCGACTGTCCGGAACATATCTGTTGATCAGCCGCGCTCACGCCCGGTCTCGGCCGAACGGTAACCACGTAGTTGACCGGACTGCCTGAACAACCCGACACAGAGGGCGTAATCGTGTAGGTAATGACGGCGTCGGTGTTGGAATTGTTGACGGGCGTGTCGGTGATGGTTCCCGTCCCTGCAAGCGTCACACCTGTAAGGGAGCCCGAAACAGTTGCGGTCCAGTCATAGTCGGTACCTGCCACGGTAGAAGTCGGTATGAAATTAAGCTGCTCTCCGCTACAAATGGTCGTAACCCGTGCGGCGGCCGGAGTAGTGATTTGCGGAGAAGGATTGACAGTTACGGTAACATCAATCGGCGTTCCGAAACATCCGTTGGCCTCCGGCGTGATGCGATACGTAACGGTTCCCTGGGTGATCGCATCGGTCACCGTCAGGGCTTGATTTATCAGGCTGCCATTGCCGGCCGACGCGCCGGAGACGTTGGTGGCGTTTTGTACCACCCATGTGAAGGAAGTACCCGGAACACCATTGGGATTCGAGATCGCGATATTGGTTGCGCTTCCTGAACAAATGGTAGCCGACGATGCACTAACATCGGGAATTCGCTTCAACACCACCTGCACTTCGTCGAAGTTCGAGCAAACGCCGTTCGTAACGGTCCAGCGAAGCACGTAGGTTGTTCCTGGAAGGCCATCGAAGGTGCTCGATGGATCAGACGGCGCGGGTATATTACCCCCTGCGCCACTTTCGATCGACCAACTTCCTGTACCGAGGCCAGGTAAGTTGGCGGCGAGCGTAGTCGTCGGGCCGCACACGGCCTGATCGGCACCCGCCATCGCTACGGTTGGCGAAGCACTGTTCGTTAATACTACTTCATCAAAACTGACACACGAACCATTGTTGATGGTCCATACCAGCGTCACGCTGTTACCCGGCGTCAGGCCGGTGACGGTTGTCGTCGGCGAGTTGATATTGGTGATCGAAGCACCATTGGCCGGACCTGAGATGCTCCATTTTCCCATGCCGACACCAGCTGTGTTTGCGGCAAGCGTGAAGGTACCGTTATTACATTGTTCCTGGTCCGCACCGGCAAGAGCGATGGTGGGCGAGTCGCTGTTCGTCAATACAACCTCGTCAAAGCTGCTGCATGCCCCGTTAGTGATCGTCCAGCGCAACGTAACGCTACTTCCAATAGCCAGTCCGGTCACGTTGCTGTTGTATGCAGTTGGCGTGGTGACGACAGCGCCATTCGCCGAGCCAACAATCGACCAGGTACCGGTACCGATAACGGGGTCGTTGCCTGCCAGGGTGAAGGTACCGGAACTACAAAGTTCCTGATCGGCGCCTGCATCTGAAGTGGTCGGCAATGCACTGTTGGTGAGTACTACGAGATCTGAAGTCGAACAGGGACCATTGCTGACGGTCCATTTCAGCGTTACGGTCGTTCCGGCTGGAACGCCCGTAACGGTTGTCGTCGGAGAGGCGGTATTGGTGATCGTCGCGGTTCCGGATTCAAGGGTCCACAACCCTACGCCGGGCGTAGGATTATTGGCTGCCACCGTAAAGAATGTCGTGTTGCACAATGTTTGGGCGGAGCCGGCGTCGGCCACCGGAGGGGTGGCGCGGTTGATCAGCACTACGTCGTCAAAGCTCGAACACGCGCCATTGGTAACGGTCCAGCGTAAAGTGACGCTCTGTCCGGCGGGAACATTGCGCACCATGGTCGTCGATGACGTGACATCGTCGATGGAAACACCGTGATCAGCACCGACAAAACTCCAGGCACCCGTCGCCGTTCCCGGAGAGGGAGCGTCGGCGGCCATCAGGAAATCGGTCGTGTTACAAAGATCCTGAGCAGGGCCGGCTTCTGCTGCCACGGGCGGCGCACTGTTGGTCAGCACTACAACATCCGACGTCGAGCAAGGCCCGTTGCTGATCGTCCACCGCAGGGTGACGCTCGTACCAACGGGCACGCCTGTAACGGTTGTTGTCGGTGATGCCGGATTGGTGATGTCGGCCGTCCCGG
>CAYMWA010000065.1:0-18969 GCA_964393795.1 uncultured Roseivirgaceae bacterium | reverse complement strand
CTCACGATTCACGTCTCCACTTGATGCTTCGCATCCTGTGCCATGTTCTCCACAGTCCACTTGATGCGTCGCTGAAACGGATGGTGGCGAACGGGACAGTCATCCTTAATGCAAATGGGGCATGAAGTAGGAAGGCATCCGTCTGTATGGACAAACAGTTCAATCGCATCTCCGAAGTTTTTCCGCACCAGGGCGCCAATTTTTTCGATCTCGCCGTGTGCCTCATGGACATTGAGATACCACGGAACCGTGACGTGACAGTCGAGATGAAGGGTGCTGCCATACTTGATAATACGGATGTTGTGAATGTCAATCCAGTTCTTACTGCGGTCGCGATCGAGCACTTCGATCATCGCTCGAAGCAACTCCTTGTCGCGCTCATCCATAATGCCCGCAACGGAGCTGCGAATAATCCGGAAGCCGGTATAGAAGATCACTCCCGCGAACATCATGGCGATTACGCTGTCGAGCCACAGAATATCGGTGATGTAGAGGAGTAGTAGTCCGATCAGTATGCCGATCGTCGTGTAGGTGTCGGAAAGCAGGTGTTTTCCACTGGCCTGCAGGGCGAGCGAATGATTGCGGGTGCCAGTGCGGAGACACCAACGACCAACGCCGAAATTGATGACGGCAGTGATTGCAATCAGCAAAATACCCGTATCCAGTTGGGCTATGGTACGCGGTGTGATGAGGTTCCTGATGGATTCGAATACGATATACAGGGCGGAGATGGAAATCATTACGCCTTCGACCGCGGCAGAAATGAATTCAATCTTGCCATGACCGTACGGATGATCCTCGTCTTTTGGTTTCGCAGAAAGGTGCAGGCTGTACAATCCGAAAAAGCCCGCTACAACGTTGACAATAGATTCAAGCGCGTCAGTAAGGATAGCCACGGAGTTGGTAATGTAGTAGGCCGTCATTTTCCCGATCAGGAGCGCGATTGACACTGCTGCCACCCATTGCTGAACCCGTATATTCTGACGCGAAGCTTCCAAATCGGATGTGTTTTCATTGCGGCGGCCTACGCCGTCGTTCCGGTGGTTGCCAAGATACAAAAATTGCACACCGCTGGCGGACGGGCGTGCGGTCAACCCCTTGCGGATACGTTGTTCGCTCACTGTTGGTTAATGGAATTGGATTTTGGTACTTTTGCGACCTCGATCAACCACCTTTTTTATGACAGAAGTTCAGCCATTGAAGCGGCCGTCCCGCAGGTTTTTGCCCGAAAATTTCAAACTGACGCAATGGGATCAATTGAAACCCTACTTTGAAGATCTGTTGAGTCGAAAGATCAGCACGGTCGAGGAGTTAAAGAAATGGTTTTTGGACAGAAGCGAGCTGGAGTCGATCATTTCAGAGGATCTCGCCTGGCGGTATATTCGCATGACTTGCTACACCGATAACGCCGCATACGCCAGGCACTATCAGGACTTTGTTCAGAATATTCAGCCACAGATCGCTCCTGAATCGGATAAACTCAACCGTAAGGCGGCTGCATCGGAGTTTCTCGATGAGGTGGCCAAACTTGAGGGCTACGATATCATGGTGCGCAACCTTCGCAAGGAGATTGAGATATTCCGTGAGGAAAACATTCCCTTGTTTACCGAGATCAGTACGGAAACCCAAAAATATGCACAGATTTCCGGGGCGATGACCGTTGAGGTGGATGGTAAGACACTGACGCTGCAACAGGCCGCCGTCTTCCTGATGTCGCCCGATCGTCAATTGCGGGAGGATGTGTACCGCAAGATCAATACGCGGCGCCTGCAGGATAAGGATACGCTCGACGCCCTTTTCTCGAAGCTTATTCGCTTGCGTCATCAGGTCGCGGTGAACGCCGGCTTCAAGAATTTTCGCGATTACATGTTTACGGCACTCGGCCGTTTCGACTATACGCCCCAGGACTGCTTCGATTTCCACGATGCGATCGCCCATGAAGTAGTTCCCCTGCTCAACCAGTTCGCCGCTGAAAGAAAAGAACGGCTCGGCGTTGAAGTATTGAGGCCTTGGGATAAATCCGTCGATCCTGAAGGGCGCGACGCGCTGAAGCCCTTTTCAACGGGAGCCGAACTTACGGAGAAGACCATACGCGTATTCAAAAATCTTGACACGTACCTGGGGCAGTGTCTGTCCATCATGAAGGCCATGGGGCACCTTGACCTTGAGTCGCGTATAGGCAAGGCTCCGGGTGGCTACAACTATCCGCTTGCTGAAATTGGCGTGCCCTTCATCTTCATGAATGCCACTTCGACACTACGCGACATGGTGACGATCATGCATGAAGGTGGGCATGCGATCCACAATTTTCTGACACGTGACCTTGAGTTGAATGATTTCAAATCAACGCCATCTGAAATTGCAGAATTGGCCTCCATGTCTATGGAGTTGATCTCGATGGACCATTGGGGAATATTTTTTGAAGATCCTGCTGAACTGGATCGCGCAAAGCGGGAACACCTTGAGGATATTATCGAAACCCTTCCATGGGTGGCGACAATTGACAAATTCCAGCATTGGATCTATGAAAATCCCGATCACACCCCTGAGGCGCGCAAAGAAGAATGGAACCGGATTTTTGAGCAATTTACCGATACCCAGACAGATTGGTCGGGCCTTGAGGAAGCGCGTGACTTCCTGTGGCAAAAACAACTGCACCTCTATGAGGTTCCGTTCTACTATATCGAATATGCCATGGCGCAACTTGGTGCCATCGCGGTGTGGCGCAACTTCCGCCGGGATCCGCAGGCCGGACTTGCCGGCTATCAGAACGCGCTGAAACTTGGCTATATGCGAACGATCCCGCAAGTTTACGAAGCCGCTGATATCAGATTTGATTTCAGCCGCGGATACATTCGTGAACTGATGGGATTTGTGCGGAATGAATTGGGTCAGCTCTCTGACGGAGCGCGCGACTGACATTGCGGCAAATCAATCAACAAAGCAACTTCCGGGAAGTTACCTTCGGGCCCAAGCCTGCAACCTGCAACCTGCAACTTGCACCCTGCAACCTGCAACTCTGCAACCTGTAACAGCGTTCACCCTGAGCGCGCCTTGTCAAGGAGATCGCTCAATGTGCGCGCCTCGTCTTCGGAAAGAGCGAGAACACGGCGCTGTTTTTCAGTTTTTTTGATTTGCTTCAGTAGCGTTAGCCCGGCCTCCGAAATGCCTACATCCCACGCGCGCTTGTCGTTAGGACAGGTATTCTTGGTAATGAGTTTTTTTGCAACGAGTCGGGCAAGGAGGCGCGATATGTCGGAGTTTCGGTCAAGAAGCCGGCTCTTGATTTCTGTGCCGGTGATGCGTTTCGGATATTGTCCTTTTAATATGCGAAGGATGTTGTACTGATGGCCGGTGATGCCGAATCTCTTGAAGACTTCCTGGTTCTCGCTGTACACCCAGTTGGCAGTGAAGATCAGGTTGAGCATCGCCTTTTGGTGCATGCTGGTGAACTTCTTCTGCTTTATTTCGTCCTCAATACAAGCCATGTGATTCTTCGGTATCGCGGAAAAAAAGATAGCCCCAGCCAGTGGCCAGGGCTATGCACTTATGCTTTCTTGTCGAGTTCGATTTTTCCAATGATGGAAACCTCGTCACCGACAACCAACTCGCCGGTGGGTGTTGTGTTGCTCCATGTCAGGCCGTAGTCCTGACGATTGACTTTGCCAAGGATTTTGAAGCCGGCTTTTTCGCCTCGTCCAGTACTCATCTTGCCGCCGTAACTCACTTCAAACTCAACTGGTTTCGTTACACCGTGCATGGTCAGATTTCCTTTCAACGTGTACTTGTTGCCCTTTTTTACCAGGTTACCCTTGAAAGAAAGCTCCGGATATTTTTCGGCGTGAAAGAAGTCTTCCGACCGCAAGTGGTTGTCGCGCCGGTCATTGTCCGTGTCGATCGAAGCTGTCTTGGCAGTGAATGTTACTTCTGCGCCGTGAAAATCTTCCGACTTTGACACCAGCGTAGCATCGAATTCTCTGAAATTGCCTTCTACTTCGGAAATGGCCATGTGCGGCACACTAAAGCCAATCTTCGAATGTGCTTTGTCGATCTGCCACGTGTCTTGTGCAAAGGTGCTGCCTGCCGCGAACAGCAGCAGGACGAACAGGGTGTTGAGTTTTTTCATAAGATAAGTCTCGTTTTTGTTTGAATGCAAGTATAACAAAGACGGGCAAATATCTGTTTAAACATGTATTATTTTTGTTTCAATTCATTGAGAATCAATGTAATATATTTTATAAAGGTAGAACTATCTAGTGTCGGCTTCTCTGTGCCTTCCTGTGAATATCATACGATCGGAAGATCGGTCGTTTGAGAATCTTCGCGCCATCGCGGTGAGTTTACAAGCGGTAGCTACCGTTCCAGATAGAACGCCTCCGTAAGCTGCTTATACTCCGCAGACCATTCTCCGCTGTCGTCGTACAGCATAATTTCCGTCTCTTCCGTGCAAATCCCTTCGAACGCGAGTTCGAATAAAAGCCTTTCAGCCGGCTTTCCGGGACGGCTTCGAAACAACGTTTTTCTTATCGGAAAAAGTTTGACGGTCCGTGCAAGCCGTATGAACTGCCCCCCTTCGTTCAAGGGCAATATCACCGCACACCTTCCCTTTATTGTTAGAAGCCTGGCTACGCTGTGTAGGAGGTCGATGAAGGGCATCGACCCGGTGTGCCGGACCTCCGAACGTCGGGTGTTGGGCGGACGCAGACCGTTGTGGAAGTAGGGGGGATTGGCCACGATAAGATCATAGTGTTTATTCGGATGAAAGTTCTGGATGGGCGAGTGGTGAACGGTTCCTTTTTCCGGCCACGGCGATTGAGCAAAATTGTCCATCGCCTGTTGCGCGTCTCCCTCGTCAATCTCCACCGCGTCGATGTGGGCGTCAGCACTGGTGCGTTGCGCAAGCATAAGGGCGATGAGGCCGGTGCCGGTGCCAACGTCAAGCACATGCCGATCTTCTTTCCGAACAGTGACCCAGGCGCCCAATAATACGCCGTCGGTGCCTACTTTGTGCGTTGCGCGATCCTGAACGATGCGGAATTGTCTGAATTGAAAGGGTTTTGATGCCATCTTTTGTAAAAATACGCGCTTCCGGTTACTTTCACGCCGAACATAGTACCGCAGCTCGTTAATTTTGTTTGCAGCGGTGATTACACTTATCCGACAGTAATAAAAACGCATTCAATGGCTGAAAAAATCAGGTGGGGGATATTGGGCGGAGGCAAGATCGCCAACAAGTTTGCCAATGATCTGAAATTTGTGGCTGACGCGGAATTGACGGCCGTTGCTTCCCGCAATCCGGCTCGGTCGGCGGCTTTCATGAAAGCGCATGCCCCCGTGCACGTTTTCGATAGTTATGAAGCGCTTGTTCAGTGTGCGGATGTGGATGTGATTTATGTGGCAACACCGCACGGGATGCACTATGAACATGTGATGCTGTGCCTCCGACATCAAAAGGCTGTCCTGTGCGAAAAGGCATTTGCGCTCAACCTTGCACATGCACGTGAGATGGTGGAATTCGCACGTAAGCAGCGTGTTTTTCTTATGGAAGCATTCTGGACGAAGTTTCTGCCGCAGTATGAGAAGGTCATGGAGATTATTCACTCAGGGCGCATCGGCCAGATAAAATTTGTTCAAGCAGACTTTGGTTTCAAAGCGTCGGAACCCAAGGCGCAGCGCTTATACGATCCGTTGCTCGGCGGCGGCTCGCTGCTCGACATCGGCATTTATCCGGTTTTCCTTGCGCAATCCATTCTGGGGAAACCCACTCAGGTACATGCTTTCATCACGCCCTTTGAAAGTGGCGTGGATGAACAATGTGCCATGACAATGAAATTTGCAGGTGGTGCACTTGCGGTGTTGTCGTCGTCGTTCGCAGTGGAGACGCCGGTTGAGGCAATGATCGCCGGAACGGAAGGAAGGATTGTGATGCACACCCGTTTTCACAACCCTTCGTCAGTGGTGGAACTGGTGATGAACGGCGGCGAGTCATCTACGATCGATGTTCACCGCGAAGACGGATTCGGCTATCAGTTCGAAGCGCGCCACGTCAATGCCTGCCTGCAAAAGGGACTCACGGAAAGCCCGGTGATGACACATGCCGACACGCTGATGCTCATGGAAACCCTCGACCGGGTACGAAAAACATGTGGCATTCAATATGGCGTCGACGCCGTGGAGTCTAATTCGAAACTATAAAATCTAAACAGACAAAAAGTATGGAGTCAACAAAACTGCCCTCACTTCAAGGCGACAAGCGCGCCGTTTTTTCCGCGGTTGAAACGTACCTGCAGGACAACGGTTTTCGCATCGTCGATCAGGATGCCAATCGTCCATGGGGTGGATTCTTTGTGATTGATGAGGCACAGGCGGAGAAATTTGGCGCCATGTATTTTCCCGGTATCGAAGTAGCTTCTCTGAAACTCGGCGGAGGAAAACTCAGTCCGAAGATACTGCTTGTCGAAAGCAACAAAAGACTGTCCTGGCAATACCACCATCGACGATCGGAGATATGGAGAGTGGCAGCGGGTACCGCGGGCGTTGTAACCAGCGAGACGGATGATGAGGGCCCGGTTCAGAAACTTAAGGAAGGTGATGTGATACGATTAAAGCAAGGTACGCGCCATCGTTTGGTCGGATTGGACGGGTGGGGGATGATCGCCGAAATATGGCAGCACACTGACCCCTCGCAACCTTCTGACGAGGAAGATATCATTCGGGTGCAGGACGATTTTGGGAGATGAGCGCCGGGATCCGGATGCTTTCAAAGGGACGAGGCTACTGAATGGAAATATGGCATCGTCCCTTCAAAAGATGACTGACCTGAAGGCTTTTCTCGACGAAAAGGTCGAACGCTATAATCAGCCTGCATTTATCACGCTGGATCCGGTCACAATTCCGCATCGTTTCTCGAAAAAACAGGACATCGAGATCGCGGGATTGTTCGCCGCGATACTCGCATGGGGTCAAAGGACGACCATCATCCGAAAATGCGCGGAACTGATGACCTGGATGGACAACGATCCTTATCACTTCATCCGGGATCACCGGCCATCGGATCTGAAACCTTTCACGGCTTTCAAACACCGCACGTTTAACGGAACGGATGCACTGTATTTCATCGCCGCGCTGAAAGCATTATATCTGAAATTTCCTTCATTGGAGTCAGCGTTCATGGTGCCGAAAACCGATGCCAACGTAGAAGCGGGATTGATCCGTTTTCACCAGTTGTTCTTTTCCCTCGAGGAGCACCCCCAACGTACACGGAAACACGTCGCCACCCCTGAACGAAAATCGACATGCAAGCGACTCAACATGTACTTGCGGTGGATGGTCCGCAACGATCAGAAGGGGGTGGATTTCGGGTTGTGGAAGAAGATCAGGCCAGCCCAATTGGTATGTCCATGCGATGTTCATGTCGACCGGGTTGCACGTAAACTTCGGTTAATCAAACGCAAACAGACTGATTGGGCGACAGCGCTTGAACTCACGGAGAACCTGAAGAAGCTTGACCCGAACGATCCCGTAAAGTACGATTTTGCCTTATTCGGATTGGGGATAGAGGAAGGATGGCGCTAACCCTATGTCTACACTCAACTGATCCGGAAAAAAACCTTTTTTCTGGTTTGCCTGTCACCGGTTGCCTATTTTTGGCGCCATGAGTAGCCTGATCAACCTCCGCCCTTTTAAAGATTTCCTCAAATCAGGCACGGCTGGTGGCGCGATTCTGTTGTGTTGCGTCATCATTGCGTTGCTGATCGCCAATTCTCCCTTTGGCGATTCGTTTGAGGCCTTCCTTCATACGGAGTTGGGGTTTAACACAGCGCACGTGCATTTGCAATACTCCCTGCGTTCGTGGATCAACGATGGCCTGATGGCGATCTTCTTCCTGATGGTGGGACTTGAAATCAAACGCGAAATGGTGGAAGGCGAACTGTCCTCACCGAAGCAGGCAGCATTGCCCATCATCGCAGCACTTGGCGGGGTAGTGGTACCGGCTACGATCTACGCGGTGTTTAACGCGGGCACGCATACCGCCGGAGGTTGGGGAATTCCCATGGCCACGGATATTGCCTTTGCCATCGCCATTATCACCATGCTCGGAAACAAGGTACCTGTCTCATTGAAGATATTTCTCGCGGCACTTGCGATTGTCGACGACTTGATGGCGATTCTTGTGATCGCAATATTCTATACTTCTGAACTGCACTATACTTTTCTCTTGTATGCGGCACTTTTGTTCGCCTTGCTCATTGTGTTCAATCGCGCAGGTGTAAAGAAGTTGTATTTTTATCTGGTACCGGGCGCATTCATCTGGTACTTTATTCATCATTCGGGCATTCATGCCACCATTGCCGGTGTGCTGGTAGCAGCGACACTCCCTACGACGCCGGATGCAACGGAGTCCCCGCTGGAGAAACTTGAGCATATGCTCGTCAAGCCGGTAAACTTTCTTATCATGCCGATATTCGCGCTCGTGAATACCAACATTCCGCTTCACGCAGAAATGTTTAGCGGATTGTTTACACCTCTGGGTATGGGGATCCTGCTCGGATTGTTTGTTGGTAAACCGATTGGCATCACCCTCATTTCATGGGTATCGGTGAAACTCGGCATTACCACCATGCCCGACAAAGCCGGATGGGCTCAGGTCCTTGGCGTTGGCATGCTCGCCGGTATCGGCTTCACGATGTCGATTTTTATTGCACTCCTGTCCTTTGCAGGCGAGCATCTGCTACTCGAAGAAGCCAAATTTTCTATACTGGTCGCTTCCACCTTATCGGGAATATGCGGCGCTACCTTTCTTCTCTTTCTGGCGAGGAAAAGTGCTAAGGCTTAAGTTTTAAGTCTTAAGTTTTAAGTCTTAAGTTTTTCAACACTAGTCATTGACTTAAGTTTTTTTATTTACCTCATCTCAAAGTCTGAAGAAGAAGGAGTCTAAAAACCCTTAAGGTAATGCAGGCCCTGAACGAACAATCCCTTCCTCGCCTGAAATAGGTAGCCGCCAACGATGGTTCAACTTCCGGGAAGTTTTGAACTTCCCGGAAGTTGCGCCTCGGCCTTAAGCCTGCACCGGCCTGCGTTTCAGTGCTCAACCCTGCGCGAGCTCCGGCAGCAGGTCTGTAACTTTACAGGCACCAGCGGTTTGGGGTACGGCACGATTTATTTTCACTCGAAGCGTAAAAGTTTTAGTACATCAAAGGTTATTCAATATGAAAAAAATAATTTTCTCAATCGTTGGTTCTATGCTTATCAGTTTGTGCGCAGTACAGGCGCAACAAAATGATACGACAGGAACAGCATCGCAGTCGCACGACAGGCAGCAGCAGAGGCAACAGTACGGTCAGCAACGAGAGCAGGCACGCAAGCAGCGTGATCAAAGACGCATGCAGGATCGTCAGGCGTGGCGGCAACAGCGCGATCAGTACCGCGACAGTGAGGCAGCCAATCAGGGTATGGTGGTTGTTGACAAGAACGACATCCCGGAGTCACTCAAAAAAACGTTGAAGAAGGATAAGTATGCAGGATGGGAAGATGGTACCATCTATCACAACACCAACACGGGCGAGTATGTGATCGCACCGCGCGCGTATCGCTTTGATGAGAACGGCAAGGAGATTGAATTTAGCGATGCAGACGCCGGCAATCGCAGCGGCGATGAACCATCGAACAGTTATCGTCAGTACAACGAACCTTCCGATCAATCGGGAGACCAATCATCGATGCAGCGTTCAGACGATCGTACGAATGAGAGCGGCGAATCAGTCCACGACGAGGCAGGGCAGTACAGCGACAGCAGATCATCGGAAATGGCCAGTGACCAGTATCCGGCGACTGAACAGGATAACGAGCGCAAGGCTGGAAAGCAGGAGCCATCCAGCAGCTACCGGAACGATCAATCGACATCGGACAGGAATGCACAAGAAGAGTCGGCTGGCGAGGAACCGTCGACGACTGAATCGCAAAGAGACAACGGCCGATAGGTCTGTTCATTCATTAGAAAAAAAAGCCGGATGTACGATCCGGCTTTTTTTGAATGCTTTCGGCTAAGACCGTGCTTTTTTCCATGGACCGGCTATTGCCACCGTGAGTCCCGCGCCCTGGATGTTGACGAAGTACGTATCACCGGAAGGTGAAAACACACCGCCGGCAAATTCGCTCTTGTATCCAACGTTCTCGGCAAGTTTGTAGTACGCTCCCTCAGGGGTGATGCCCACAACAAAAGGATGCGAATCGTCTTCGCACAAAACAACGTCACCCCATGGGGCAACGGTGAGGTTATCGCAATGCTTGAGAATCTCTTTGTCTTCCGACTGGGCGAATAATTCAAGCTTGCCGCCTACGTTTCCACGGCCTTCATCTTTTGCCGGCACATAGTGAAAGACCTGACCGTTCTGCAGGTGGCCGCCGTTCGTACAGGCAAAGTATACACCGTCGTTTCCATACCACATTCCTTCACCGCGCGCAAAAACAGCAGCGCCATTATTGAAGCCCTGATAGCGCAGGTCGTCTTCAGGTGACTCGACATTTTCTACATCGATCCATTCGACGTCCAACGGTTCACGCAGCGGAAATTTCGGTGCTGTGAGATGCGCCCAGTTACGTGTATCACAGCTCTTTTGATCTTTTATGGCCAGCGCCTGCAACTTGCCACCAGCGTGGAGTTTGCCCGGCCTGTTAGGTATGAACCGATAGATCAGGCTGTCGCCGCGGTCCTCCGTGAGGTACACAATACCGCTGTGTGGATCCACCGCCACGGCCTCGTGGTTGAAGCGTCCCATAGCCTTGAGGGGCAGCGGATCGCTTAATCCGACTTTTTCCGAGGCGGGAACTTCAAAGACGTAGCCGTGGTCCTTCTCAACTTTCCCTTCGTGCGCACCTTTGCGCATGGTGTTTTCTTCACAGGTAAGCCACGAGTTCCAGGGAGTCGGGCCGCCGGCGCAGTTACGTGCCGTACCTACCAGACTCATCCATTGCTTTTCTATTTTGCCTGAAGTCGGATTATAAACGAACGTGCTCGTGCCGCCCAATCCCGGGAGTGTCTGGCTGCCGTAATCGTAAAATCGATCAGCGTTTACCTTGTGAAGCAATTCATTTGTAGCGCCAAACGGCCCGTTTTCAAACCGGTCAGGGGAGTTCTCGTGGTTTCTCACTACGATCACCCTTCCGTTCTTGCCGGCAAAAGTCGCCATGCCGTCGGGTGCGCCCGGCAGAAAAAGGCCGTCGTCCATTGTCTCCCCCTTCCGGCTGATGATTTTGTAGGTGAAGCCCTTAGGAAGATTGAGAATCCCCGCCGGATCCGGGAGCAGCGGACCGTATCCCGCCGATGGGTGGCTGTACGATGCCGCCTCGGCCGGTGTCTTGATCCATTGATGCAACCCCATAAATCCAAGGGTTGCCATACCACTCGCTTTAATAAAGTTTCTTCTTGATTGCATAGTTGAGGTTTGTCTGTGGAACACGCAGTCAAGTTAGGGAGAACTCAGTCGCAATGCCACCTTATTCCCGGTTTCAATGTCGCGTTTTGCGCACAATACCCGCTTTCTTTTTGTACATGCCGTGACCCACGTGTGTAGAATAATGCTACAGCTACAAGCGCCGTTTTACTGATGTGCCAAATGGTAATCGGTTGACAAATAGGGCGATATGAGCCGAAGCCAATTTTGGTACACCCTTCGCCAATAGAGAGGGAAACACATATGTTCAACTAAATGAAGAAATGATGAAAAGAATAATGTTAGCAGTATGCCTCATGTTTGGAGGCGCAACGCTGGTGGCCGCACAGGATCAGTCGGGCCAGGCAACACAAAGTCAATCGCAGACAATGGATCAGGATCAGGACCGGCAGCAGATTTCCGTAAGTGAGTTGCCGGAAGCCGTTACTGCGAAACTTGAATCGCAGGATTACGCCGCCTGGACCGTCGGAAACGTGTACAAGAAAACCGACGAATCGCAAAACGAAATCTATATTGTCGAACTGAAACAGGGAACCGATACCAAGAAAGTGAAATTCGACAGGGACGGTAACCAGATTGACAAGAACAAAATGAAGAGCGATAAGACGGGCAGCAGCGACTACCGCAGCCCTGAGCACGACGGTGCTTCCTCACAGGATGCTACGTCGCAAGACGCTACTGATCAGGCCGACAATACCGAATCACAATCCGACGTACGGTAATAAGCGGACATTGTCAATAGTTAATTATGGTATATAGTTAGTGAAGAAAGTTCGGGCAACGTTATAGTAGGCTGAACATAGGAAGGTGTCGCGTAACTGCGGCACCTTTTTTCGTTTACGTCTGCCGAAATAGTTCGCTAAGAATTCATGTTTCTTTGCGTTGTTCGGGGGTGTTGAATGAGGTTTTTGGCTTGCAAATAATTATTTTTGGGTGTCATGAACTTCCACGCACTCAGGCACTCCCTTGAGGGAGCGCTCTATACCGATGAAACGACCCGGAAATTATACGCCACGGACGCCTCAGCTTATCGGGAAATTCCCGTTGCCGTAGCTTTTCCCCGCACCGAATCCGACATTGTCAAACTGATCGCGTTTGCACGCGAAAACAATACTTCGCTCATTCCGCGCACGGCGGGCACTTCGCTGGCCGGACAGGTTGTAGGCCACGGAATTGTGGTTGACGTCTCGAAACACTTTGACCGCATCCTGGAGATCAACACGGAAGAGGGGTGGGCGCTTGTGCAGCCGGGCATCGTCAGGGATGACCTGAACCATCATCTGAAAGAACACGGCTTTTACTTTGCCCCCGAAACCTCGACGGCCAACCGGGCGATGATCGGTGGGATGATTGGCAACAACTCGTGCGGCTCCAATTCGGTTGTGTATGGCAGTACGAGGGAACACCTCCTGGAAGTAAACGCTCTGCTGGCCGATGGAACGAAGGCCTGGTTCGGTCCTTGTGACTCCGAGCAGTTTCTGGCGCGCGTCAACAGCAGCGACAACGGTTTGGAAAACAGTTTGTATAAGCACATATACGCGATGCTGTCGGACGCCGACAATATTCGCGAAATAGAAAAGGAGTTTCCGAAGCCGTCGATCCCGCGGCGAAACACGGGGTACGCCATAGACATGCTGGCGCGCATGCAGCCGTTTAATCCGGCAGGCGGACCTTTCAACTTCAGCAGCCTGATTGCAGGGTCGGAAGGTACACTCGCCTTTGTGACGTCGGCCAAAATCCGATTGACGCCACTGGAACCTCCGCACAAGATCCTTGTCTGCATTCATTGCAACAGCATTGACGAATCGCTGAATGCCAACCTCGTGGCGCTGGAGCACCGGCCATCAGCCGTAGAGTTGATGGACCATTATATCTTCGAAGCTACACGAAGGAACATTGGCCAGGTTGAAAACCGCTTTTTCATTGAAGGCGAACCGAAAGCCATTCTTGTGGCCGAGCTCACGCGTAGTTCTGAAGCGGAAGTGGAGGCCGAGGCGCAGGCACTAATTGAAGATTTGAAGGCCAGGGGACTTGGCTATTCCTATCCGGTCGTCAGGGGCGATGATATTAAGAAAGTATGGACCTTGCGGAAGGCAGGCCTCGGCTTATTGTCGAACGTGCCGGGCGATGCCAAGCCTGCCCCGGTGATCGAAGATACGGCCGTGGATGTCCAGGACCTGCCCGCCTATATTGCGGACTTTGGGGAGATGTTGAAGAAACGCGGATTGTACAGCGTTCACTATGCACATGCAGGCTCCGGCGAGATACACCTCCGTCCGATCATCAACCTGAAGACAACGGAGGGGGTACAGCTTTTCAGGGCCATTGCTGAGGACATTGCATCACTCGTAAAGAAATACAAAGGGTCGCTCTCCGGTGAACATGGCGACGGCCGCCTGCGTGGCGAATTCATCCCGCGGATGATCGGTGAACACAATTACAACCTCATTCGCGGCCTGAAAAAAACGTGGGACCCTCAGAACATCTTTAACCCCGGCAAGATTGTCGACACGCCGCCGATGGATACAAACCTGCGCTTTGAACGCGATCAGGAAACACGGGAGCTTGATACCCTTCTCGACTTCTCAGAAAATCACGGCTTCCTGCGTGCCGCGGAACAGTGCAACGGCTCAGGTGATTGCCGGAAGACGGAACTGAGCGGCGGCACGATGTGCCCTACCTATATGGCTACGCGTCAGGAGAAGGACACTACCCGCGCGCGGGCGAACATCCTGCGGGAAATGATCACACGTTCCGACAAAGCGAATCCGTTCGCGCACGACGAGATCGCGGAAGTGCTCGACCTGTGCATCAGCTGCAAGGGCTGCAAATCGGAGTGCCCCTCCAACGTGGATATGGCGAAGCTGAAACAGGAGTGGCAGTATCAGTACTACAAGGAAAAAGGCGTCCCTTTTCGCAACCGCCTTATCGGAAACTTTGCGAAAGGAATGAAGCTGGCATCGGCACTTCCATGGGGGTACAACCTCGTTTTCAGCAACAAGGCCCTTGCGCGCCTGGTCAAACGAATCATCGGTTTTGCCCCCGACAGGAGCATGCCGGAAATCGCACCGATCCAATGGAAAACGTGGTATAAGAAACACTTCAAACCAACGGCCAAGCCAGATGCCCGCACGGTTTACCTGTTTGTCGATGAACTGCTGAATTACAACGAGGCCGACATTGGCATCACAACGGTCAAGCTGCTGGACAAGCTGGGCTACCGGATTATTGTACTCGACCACCATGAATCGGGACGAAGCTTCCTCTCCAAAGGCCTGCTGGAAGAGGCGCGAACGCTCGCCCGGAAAAACGTGGCACTGTTCAAGGACAAGATCACGCATGATACACCGCTGGTCGGCGTTGAACCTTCAGCGATCCTTACCTTCCGCGATGAATATCCTGACCTCCTGCGCGGCGAAGAGAAAGAAGCCGCCAGAAGCATAGGGCGACATACGCTGATGGTCGAAGAATTCCTGTCGCGCGAACTTGACGCAGGACACATTGACCTCAATCTGTTCAACAACGAGGGTACGCTGGTAAAGGTACAAGGACATTGTCAGCAAAAGGCGCTGTCCACCATGACGCACACCAAGAAGATATTGACACGCATGGGCAACCATACGGTACACATGATCAACTCTGGATGCTGCGGTATGGCGGGGTCGTTCGGCTATGAGCGCGAACATTACAAAATTTCTATGGACATCGGCGAACTCGTGCTGTTCCCGACCGTTCGAAAACAACCGGAGGAGGTACTTATCGTCGCGCCTGGCACGAGTTGCCGGCATCAAATCAAGGACGGCACCGGACGGAAATCCTGGCACCCCGTGGAAATCCTGTGGATGGCACTAAAGAAGGATGAAGCGGCGCGCTGAAATTGTTATATTGAGGCATGAAAAATTGCCTCTTCCTTTTACCTGCCCTCATCCTGCTCGCTTGTCAACCCGCACAGAAGCAAAATGCCGATGGCGAGTGGATTCAGTTGTTTAATGGCAAAGACCTTAACGACTGGACACCCAAGATCACCGGTTATCCGACGGGTGAAAACTTTGCCAACACTTTTCGGGTCGAAGATGGCGTCATCAAGGTCGGCTATGAGGGGTATACCGATTTCAGTGAGAAGTTTGGCCATTTGTTCTATCGGGAGAAGTTCGGCTACTATCTGCTCGCAGTAGAGTACCGTTTTGTCGGCGAACAAGCACCCGGAGGCCCCGGATGGGCTTTCCGCAACAGCGGGGCCATGTTGCATTGTCAGGATCCGAAGACCATGCTGGTCGATCAGGATTTTCCCATCTCTATTGAAGTTCAGTTTCTCGGTGGCAACGGAAAAGACGAAAGAACCACTGCTAACCTCTGCACGCCCGGCACCAATGTGGTCATGGACGGGGAGCTGTTTACGAATCATTGTGTCTCGTCAACGTCAAAGACCTATCACGGCGATCAATGGGTGCGCGTTGAGGCACTTGTTCTCGGCGATTCACTCGTCGAACACATCATTGAAGGACAGGTGGTGCTGAGTTACGAAAAACCACAGATCGGTGGAGGCAGTGTTATCCACTACGACTCGGCGGTGAAGCGCGACGGGCAGTTGCTGAAGGAGGGGTATATCGCGCTGCAGAGCGAAAGCCATCCGATTGAATTTCGAAAGGTCGAACTGTTCGACTTGTCACCGTACGCACACGACAAGGACGCACTCGCAGCAGTACTGAAGCGGTTGAAGATTAGATAATTTTCGGTCGATATGGAACAAACACTGACGCAGCAGGGTACTGAGGCAAAACAGGAAAGGGCGACGATCAAGGAGAGGCTCCGTTCGATCGATGCGCTCCGGGGTTTTGATATGTTGATGATCGCCGGTGCCGGCGCCTTTATCTCACTGCTGCACGGTAAGACAGGTTGGCAGTGGGTCGATGCGATCGCCCTTCAGTTTGAACATCCTGCATGGAACGGGTTTACGTTCTATGACTTCATTTTTCCGCTGTTCCTGTTTATCGCCGGGTTGTCGCTACCTTTTTCACTCAACAAACGACGCGCGCTTGGCCTTTCGAAGTCGCAACTATATCGCAAAGCGTTCAGGCGAATGCTGATCCTGATCGGCCTCGGCATCCTTTACAAAAATGCGCCCGTCCCTTTTCTTGAACCCTGGGACATCCGGTTCGTCAGCGTATTGGGACGTATTGGTTTCGCCAGTTTCGTCGCGACGGTGCTGTGGCTGAATTTTGACTTCCGGCAACGGATATTCTGGATCGGTGGGTTGTTGCTGTTCTACTATGCCGCGCTCTTTCTCATTCCCGTGCCCGGTTATGGTGCAGGCGACTTGTCATTTGAAGGAAACCTGACCGGATGGATAGACCGCACCTTCCTGCCCGGGCGCCTGCTGCAAAAGACGTATGACGAACTGGGACTGTTTACGCAGATACCTGCACTGTGTTTGACCGTGCTGGGAACTTTGGGCGGCGACATCCTTAGGCGCGAGGGCAAGACGGCATATCAAAACCTCGGACAACTCGCTATCGCCGGCGTCATTTGCCTGGCGATCGCCGGCGTTTGGTCCTTGCACTTCCCCATCAACAAACACCTTTGGACCAGTTCATTCATCATGCTTACGGGCGGGATGGCCTTCCTTACCTTCGGATTGTTTTACTGGGTGATCGACATCATGGAGATCCGCAGGTGGTCCTTCTTTTTCGTTGTCATCGGAATGAACAGCCTTACAATCTACCTCGCCTACCGGTTCATTAGTTTCAACTACACTTCACGACTCCTGTTTCAGGGCCTCTACAAGCACGCCGCCGAATCCTGGCATCCGGTTCTGGAGACGCTCGGCGCACTTGGGTTGGTGTGGGTATTCCTGTATGGGCTGTACCGGTTGAAGATATTTGTGAAGATATAGGCTTTCTTGATCATGACATCGACATGGCGGAAGTACGCATCGCGGCCTTGTCGGATCTTCGTTCTCATGAGGGACCTCACCATAGGGATTTATTTCACATCGTGTGTGAACATCGCTTCGTAGTGTGGCGAAGGGTCGAAAATTCCGGCGCTCTCCCTGTAAAATGACTCGTCAGTTATGTACACTCCGTTCTTTGTTTCCACCCATGAAGCATTCGGGCGCGGATGGTACGACATCATCGTGTCCCAATGCTTGTAGTATTGATGGCCGTTCGTTTCCTGCAGGCCGATGCCGATGCCCGGGAAAGGTGCAAGACGCGCAGCCACGGATTTGTTCCACTCGACAAGGATCGGATTGACGGTGAGGTCTGCGCAAAAGCACGGTATATTCTTCTCATGGGCAAGTTGTGTGATGCGCATGGTCATGGAAAGCGTTTTGGCAACTGCCTTGACGGCGATGGCGCCATACCCCTGTTCGATTCGTTCGGCGGCGTCTTCTACGGTGTGGGCACTTTCGTCGGCGGCGATGGTGACGCCGATATCCCCGACATGCATGTTGTTCCTTTCGCCGAATGGCTCTTCAATGATCGCGATCTGATCAAAGGCGCCGATTTTTCTTGCGTGATCAAGGAAACGCAGCAAGGTTTCTTTTTCGTCGTACCGTTCGTTTGCGTCGAAGTAATAGGGAATCTTCCCATTCTTCGTATAAGGTGTTTCGTAATGGCCGATCGCTTTGTGCACGGCGCTGAGAAACGCCATGTCTTTCTCCAACATTTCCTTTTGCGTTCCCGACGATCCGATTTTGAGCTTCATGATAAAGTAGCCCTCATCGGCGGCGGCTTTGATTTTCCTGACGTCCGTCCCGACACTGAACGAAGGCATGCTGCCCACTTTTGAATGCCGGTAGGAGAGGCCCGGCTTGTAGGCCGCCGGGATCATGTCATCAAATGTTTTGATATTGTTTTCCGCTGCATACAACAGCCACGCCGCGTTATCAACGCACACCAGGGAATTCAGTGCCCACGTTTTCCGCAGGTTGGGATTTCCGGTTACCTTTATTCCGTATTCGTATATTTCCGACAGCAGCTCGTCGAGCAGTGTGTCGGGATTGGTGAATGACTGGCCCTTCATCATCTGCAGCGCGCGTTCACTCATGATGTACATCAGGGCATTGCCCCCGTTGGGCGAATGGGCGGCAAACACTTTTGAATCAGACCACAACGTGCCCTGTCCGCCCAGCCCGATGGCATGACGCCCGGATTCGGATTGCAACCATGCGGCTACCTGCCATCCTTCGGTCACGACACTGCCTTTGAACCGATAGGGCGTCAGCGGCTCTCTTTCAAAGTTGGAGTCTACATTGGCGATGACGATCTTTTTTTCTGATCTCATAGGTGTTGATCGTTGTGCAGAGGCGTTGGAAGGCATTCCGGTTATTCCAAATGCAGCCATACCGGCACCCGTGCGTTGTACAAATTCTCTCCTATTCACAGTAAAAAGTTTTAAGTTCTAACTGGTCATCGGTAACACTGATAACTGACAACCGTCAACCAAGGTTCAACTTCCGGGAAGTTCAAAACTTCCCGGAAGTTGCCCTTCGGGCTCACGCCTGCAACCTGCAACT
>CAYMWA010000064.1:0-19111 GCA_964393795.1 uncultured Roseivirgaceae bacterium | reverse complement strand
ACTAATTTTCCAGGAACCGGATATTCCGTTTCATCCCTTCATACTTCGTTCGTTTGAGGGCTGATTTTCGGAAAATCCGTTGAAAGACTTCTTCGGTCAACTCTTTCCAGTCGTCCTTTTTCCATTCCTGCAGTTCCGGTGGCGGATTGAATCGCGGTTCAGTGTGGGGCGTGGCAAAGCGGTTCCAGGGACATACTTCCTGACATATGTCGCATCCGAAAATCCAGTTTTGAAACTTGCCTTTCATGCTGGCGGGTATCTCGTCCTTCAGCTCGATCGTGAAATAGCTGATGCACTTGCTCCCGTCAACGACGTAGGGGTCGGTAATGGCATCTGTTGGGCACGCGTCCATGCATGCCGTGCAGGTGCCGCAGTAATCCTTAACAGGGCCATCATATTCCAGTTCAAGGTCGATGATCAGTTCGGACAAGAAATAATAGCTGCCGTGCTGGCGATTGAGCAAAAGGCTGTTTTTTCCTACCCAGCCGAGTCCGCCTTTCTTTGCCCAGGCGTGTTCCATGACAGGGGCGGAGTCGACGAACGCGCGCCCCTGAATGTCGCCGATTTCACTCCGGACGACTTCCATGAACTCCCTCAGTTTCTCTTTGATGACGAAGTGATAATCCTCTCCGTACGCATACCTGGCGATTTTGTATCCGTCGCCCGACGCCACCTCCTTTTCGGGAAAATAGTTGTACAGCAGACTTACCACTGACCGGGCGCCGGGAACGAGCAACGTCGGATCCAGGCGCTTGTCAAAGTGATTCTCCAGGTAGGTCATTTTCCCGTGGAATTGCCTTTTCAGCCAGGCTTCGAGTCGCGGCGCCTCTTCTTCAAGAAATTCGGCTTTTGAAATGCCGCAAAAAGAAAAGCCCAGCTTTTGGGCTGTGGCCTTTACAAAATATGTTCGTTCACTTAAGTCTGTCAAAGTCCGATCTTTTCACGCTTCGTCCACACCTCATCAATCGGATCGCCCTTACTGCTTAACCCTTTGTGACGCCACGCGCCGTCCTCCAAAGAATAGTCAAAGGAAAGGCTGGCCCCTACCCTCGAATTGTCGCGGGAAAAGAATTCAATGTTCTCCGTGTATTTCCCGTTTCTCGTGGTATAGGTTCCGCCGCCCGTGCCTGAAAATTCTTTGGTATCGACATTATAGGCGATCCATTGAAAACGCGTACCTGAAAGGATTTTCATCGTGCGCCGCGCACCCGGTGTCATCTTCGACATTTGGCCATTCCTCATTCTGCCCGTGATCAGCCATGCACCGGCCAGCGCTCCCGGCTTCCCATCATCCAGCCGCTTCCATCCCGAACTGCCGGATCCATCTTCAATATACAGCATGCCATTCCGCAGGGTGATGGCACCGCGATATTCGTTTCCCACCATTTCCGGACTAAGCGAATGAAACTCGATCACGGCAATATACTCCCCACCCTCAACGCGGTACGAGCCGCCAAAAGTACTGATGAACCGCTTGTTCGTCAGGTCATAGGTAGCCATCGAAAAGAAATTCTCAGAACAAATCAGTGTACTTTGGTTCGTCTCAGGCCCGGTCTGCCAGGCACCGGTGAGATTGACCGACGATTGCGCATAGCCAGCGACAAGTGTGCAGGCGACCAAAAGACAAGCGACTACGGAAAATGCAAATGTTTTCATAGCAGATGGTTTTGTCATTCTGGCTGAAGATAAACAATATTCCTTACTTCCGGTTCAGCGGGCTACCAAAGTTTTTCCGGATACAGTCCCTGCTTCACCAACGTGCGGATCTTTTCCGACACTGCCTGCTTGTCTTCCTTATAGGTGACACCGAACCATATGTTGCCGCCGCCAAGTACCTTCACCCGCCCTTTGCCTTCGCGAATCATATCCGTAACGATAAGCGGGATAAAAAACTCGGCTTTCACGTTGGTGTGTTGCTGTGCAACGAAATCATCAAACATTCGGGCCGCCAGGTCAAACACGTCGGGGTGAAAGCCCCAGAAATTCATCGAGGTAGGCGCTTCCGGATCCAGTTGGAGATCGCCGTCCTTTTCTTTGGCAATGATCGTTCCATTCTCGATCACGATGGTTGTTCTTTCTGTCACCGACACCAGATACCCGTTTTCGTCGGTTTCTCCCACGCCGCGGGAAACGCTGCCGTGTTCCGATAGCACATTCTTGAGCGTATAGCCTACCATCGCATGTGCGCCCCCTGTATCGCCGCCAAAGAATTCAGCCATAGAATTAAATGCATCCGGACCGTAGAAGTCGTCGGCGTTAATGACCACGAAGGGCTCGTTGATTTTATGGCGCGCACAGAGAATGGCATGCCCGGTACCCCAGGGCTTTTTTCTTTCAGGGTTCTGATATTGTGTGGGCACGAACTGTTGTTGCGACTGTACCACAAAGTCGATGTCGATTTTCCCTTGCGCTTTAGCCGTAAACTTCTCCTTTACGATGTCAAGAATCTCGTCGCGAACAATAAACACCACTTTTGTAAAACCGGCCCGGATAGCATCAAAAAGGGAATAGTCCATTATCGTTTCGCCATTGGGTCCAAAGCCATCGATCTGTTTGATACCACCGTAACGGCTGCCGATGCCTGCTGCCAATACCAGCAATGTGAGTTTCTTCTTGTTCGTTGGTGCGTCCATTCTTTTTATTTTTTGTTAAGTGAGTGCAAAACGTTCCTTTTGAGGAATTTTTTACGGATTATTGCTTTTCAATGCCCTATCGCGGATGTGCGCAAAAATAAGATTTAAACTTAATTTGTCCCTGTGATCAGGCCGCAACTTCAGCGTCAGGTACATTATTCACTTAACGAACGACAAACCCTACATGAATTCACAACAGCAAAAGTCTTATGTTTTCCCGATGATCATCATCGGGGCATTGTTTTTCATCTTCGGTTTTGTTACCTGGCTCAATAGCGTTTTAATCCCTTTCCTTAAGCAGGCTTGTGAGCTTACCGACTTTCAGGCGTACTTCGTAACACTGGCATTTTATATCTCCTATTTTTTCATGGCGATTCCCTCATCTGCCATTCTTAAGCGGACCGGATTTGCAAAAGGGATGTCGATCGGACTGTTCGTAATGGCCATCGGCTCATTGATCTTTATTCCCGCAGCGCAAGCCAGGTCCTATCCGTTGTTTCTGGTGGGATTGTTCATACAAGGTGGCGGGTTAACGCTACTTCAGACAGCATCGAATCCTTACGTGACGATTCTGGGGCCAATTGAAAGTGCAGCCAAACGCATCAGCATCATGGGCATCTGCAATAAAGTGGCCGGGATGATCGGGATTTTCATTCTTGTGAAATTGCTTTTCAGTGACACGCAGGAGTTGTCGGCGAAGATTGAGTTGTTGAGCGGTGCGGAACTTGCGGCTGAGCTAGACATTCTGGCTACACGCGTGATTGTTCCTTATCTGGTAATGGCGATCATTCTCGCCGCCCTGGCACTGATGATTCTCAAAGCCCATTTGCCGGAGATCGATCCTGAAGACGACGAAGTTGAACAAAATGGTCACGCCCTTGCAAAAGGCAAGACATCCGTATTCGCTTTCCCTCATCTTGTGCTTGGCGTGCTCTGCATTTTCCTCTACGTGGGCGTGGAGGTCATCGCGATCGACACGATAGGGCTATACGGCGAGTTTCAGGGATTTGCGTTGAGCGTCGCGGGTAATTTCAGTATTTATAGCTTGATCGCACTTACCATTGGTTATTTGATCGGCATCGTCCTTATTCCAAAATACATTTCCCAGCGCGGCGCGTTGATTGCCTGTGCCTCGCTTGGCTTCCTCTTCGCGCTTGGAGCGCTGTTCACTGACGGGTGGCTGTCGATCGGGTTCATCGTCATGCTGAGCTTTGCGCACGCCCTCATGTGGCCATCGATCTGGCCACTCGCATTGGACAAACTGGGCCATTTTACAAAGCTCGCCTCCGCACTTCTCGTCATGGGTATTGTGGGTGGCGCGATTCTGCCGTTGGTGTACGGCGCACTCGCCGACAACCTGGACCGGCAGATGGCGTACTGGGTGACCGTGCCCTGCTATCTGTACATCCTCTTCTATGCAGTGAAAGGACATAAGATAGGCAAAGAGACGGCTGCGGCACCGCAATCAGCAACGACTGTCTAACTTCCGGGAAGTTTGGAACTTCCCGGAAGTTGCACCAACTCCGGCATCTCAGCCCAAATCACTCCACCAAGCAGTTCCCAAAAGGGCCCACGACACTGTAACCTGCAACCTGTAACCTGCAACCTAAAACCGGCCCTTCGGCAAGCGTAGGGACCGGTAACTGGCCCCTACCGCGTATACGTCTTGTATTCCCGCATCCAGTGGATCAGACCGAATACAGCGATAACCGTGAACGCCATGTATTGGAGTCCGACGAACTTGATCCCTTTTGCGAAATACATTCCGGTGGCGGTTGCATCGATCACGATCCACAATATCCAGCTCTCGATCTTTTTGTTGATCACAAGAAAAGTCGTAATAACGCTCATCACCGCAACAAAAGAATCGAGATAAGGGAATGCACTGGGCTCGGGAAATACGCGGGGGAAGATATCATGGATATTGTCTGCGAAGGTGCCAAATGCCAGCGTCCCGATAACTCCAAGTATGAGCACGACCAAAAATTGCCGGCGCTTCATGAAGCTGACACGGAGTTCACGTTTCCGGTCTTCCTCAAACTTCTTCGGATGCGTCCATCGCCACCAGCCGACGATATTCGTCACGAAGAAGAAGAAGTAAAGGAACATATCCGGATACAATCGCACCTGGTAGAACAGGAAGAAAAACAACACTACGTTGACGAGGCCGATCGGGAAGTTCAGCACCTGCGCACGCGCCGACAACCACACCGCTACTGCGCCGGCGAGTGTCCCAAAAAACTCAACATAGCTCATGGGATAACCCATGACTACAAAAAAGATATTATCGATGTCGAGAAAGTCCGCCATTTCAAAATTGAAGACGCAAAGGTATCGGGATTTCTGATTCCGCGTGCGCTATTTTGCGGTGACCTTGAATTCCACGCGCCGGTTGAGTTTCCGGTTTTCTTCTGTGTCGTTTGACACCATGGGCCTCGCTCCGCCAAATCCCATGCAGCCAATTCTTTTTGGTGAGATGCCCTTGGAAACGAGGTACTGCTTCACCGCCGCTGCGCGCTCCTCAGACAATTCGAGGTTGGCCTCAGGGTCCCCCCGACCGTCGGTGTGTCCTTCCAACTGGATTTCAAGTGTTTTGTTTTCGCGCATGATCCTGACCAGTCTGTCAAGTTCGGGATAAGATTCCGGAAGGAGCACCGCTTTGCTTTGCGCGAAGAAGACGTTCTTCAACTGAATCGACTCCCCGACTTCAATGGGGACAAGTAGAAGATCCCTGGTCATTTCGTCATACTCGTCGATGTGCAAGACTTCCAGGTTTTCGCTGACGGAAAGATAGCCCGGGGCAGCCGCGTGATACCCGTAGCTTCTTCCTGACGTGAGGACCATGCGATAGTCACCGCTTCGCGGGTCAGAACGTGCTTCACCGATCACCTCGCCGGTGTTGAGGTTGTCGAATCGGATCACCGCCTCAAGCGGTTGACCCGTGCGCGCATTCAACACCCGTCCCTTAATCAGCACAACCGGGTCGGGCTTGACGTTCTCAGGCAGTTTGAAGCGAATAATATCAGTCAGCCCCTCACTCTTGATATTGCTCACCATGTATCCGTACTCGCCCGATGCAGGAAGGGTGTAGTATGCATCAAATCCGACAGTGTTAATCCCCAGTCCAAGGTTAACCGGCTCTGACCACTGATCCCACCGGTCAGACAGTCGCCGCGACATAAAGATATCAACGTCGCCGTACCCGGGCCTTCCATTGGAGGCAAAGTAGAGCGTCTTGTTATCCGCCGATAGAAATGGCGAATATTCATCGCCCGGCGAATTCAAGACTTTTCCGGTATGAATGGGTGGACTCCAGGTACCCTTGTCTTGCTTCACGCACACATAGATATCGCGTTCGGTTTCATTGGCGCGATAGTAGGCATTCGCCTTCATTCTGGCGACAAAGATGATCGCCCGGCCATCGGCTGAAAGGCTGCCCTCCAGGTAGTCGGATTCGTTGTTAAAGTGAATGCCGAGGTCTTCAATATCGGACCACCCATCCGATGTACGGTGACGGAAGGCGAAGCCATCGTTGATGTGAAAAAGGAAGCTGTTGTTATCCGTACTAACGGACAGAAGATTATTAGTTGTTTCGGTGTTGATCGGCGGTCCGAGATTGCGGCTTTTCGACCAGGAGAAACCATCGGTTGTGTGCGCTTCCCACACGTCCTCTTTGTCGCGTGTACCGCCTACGTTCTCCGGGCTATGTTTTCGGCCAAAGTACAATGTCTTTCCATCGGATGTGATTTTCGGACTCACCTCATCAAAACGCGAATTGACCTGCACACCGAGGTTTTCCCTTTTGACGTTCGTTGGCAGTTGAGGAGGCAACAGGATGTGGATATTATGCCTGAAAACGTAGTCATCAATCTCAAGTCGCATCTTGGTGTAGGTCACGAAGCCAAGATACCTGCCATGCCATGGAAGTGCACGGGTGGTGGCCACCCGCACATCGTTGATGAAGAAGGACGTCACCTTGCCGATTTGTTCCACTTTCAATTTGTTTTCCTGCCCCAACGGCTTTATCGCACGCGATTTTCGCCACTCATCGGAAATGGACAACCGCTTGTCTGAACAGTAAATGCGAAAATAGCCCGTACTGGTAAAGGTGAAGTTGTTCATCTCGTGCTCACCATCGAATCCCCAGATGAAGCCAATGCCATTGTTGTCCTCGCCGTCAACCTGTCGAAAGACAGCTTCAATAGAAAAATCCTTGTCGGGCTCTACATAGGGAGCAAGATAGGACATCCACCCGCCCTCAGGGGCTTCGATAATGTACTTGCCGTCCTCCAACGCTACGCTGTATGTTGCCGTCTTTCCTTCGAACCAACCATAGCGGTTGTCGTCAAAAGTCTCATGGTGAATGAGCGGCAATTGGGCTTCGGCAGTATGGGCCAACAAAATAAACAGTAGTACATTTCTCATAGCTGCCTGGAGGTTCTACAGGGTACCGGTGCGTCCTCCGTCCACCGGAATATTGATTCCATTGATGTACCCCGCTGCGGGAGAAGCCAGAAAGGCCGCGGCCATCGCTACTTCTTCCGGTGTGCCCAGCCTCCCAGCGGGAATATCGTTGATCATTTGCTGACGTACCTCCTCAAATGATTTACCGGTCTTATCAGCATTTGCCTGTATGATCTCTTCAAGACGACCGGTCCAGGTAGAACCGGGGAGTACGTTGTTCACGGTAATTCCATAGGGTGCAAGTTCGAAAGAAAGCGTTTTCGCCCAGTTCGCAACGGCACCCCTGGTGGTATTTGAAACACCAAGGCCGGGGATAGGCATCTTGACCGACGTGGAGATGATGTTGATCACGCGACCGTATCCGGTGGCACGCATGGCCGGAACCACAGCCTTGACGAGGATGTGGTTGCACAGCAAGTGTGCAGCGAACGCGCGAACGAAGGCATCGGTCTCCGCATCAATGGCCTTTCCACCTGGCGGGCCTCCTGTGTTGTTGATGAGAATCTGGACAGGCGTCTTTTCGCAATACGGCTGGACAATCTCTCTCAGTTTCTCAGGAAAGCTAAAGTCGGCGACCAGGTATTCGTGACGCTGGCCGTGATTGGTGGCAAGTTCCTTGAGCGTGGATTGAAGGCGCTCTTCGTTCCTGGCAATCAAAGTGATCTCCGCTCCCATAGTAGAAAGTTCAATTGCAATTGCCTTGCCAATTCCCCGCGTGCTACCGCACACGATCGCCCTTTTGCCCTGTAAATCGAGGTTCATATTCAATACACTTCAAATTCACGGTAATTTTAGTGAATAATTGAGATACCTTCTCTGTTTTGAGCGAGCCATTTTGAGGAGTATGCGGCTGCCAGAGCACTCCCAGGCGTGCGTCGAAAAGAGATAATCAGACAGGTGCGATATGAATCTTGTATTCTTCGTACCGGGCGAGGATTTCCCGGACGTAGTGGATAGGCTCTTCACATTTGCAATAGCCTGCGGTGACGACCGGATCGCGATAGAATTCCGGCTCCGACTTGCGTGACAGATAATATTCCACGTTGTCATACCAGACAGATGGATCCTTACCATATTCGGCGGTGAGCCTTCGGGCGTCTACCACATGAGAGAGGCCGACGTTGTAGGAAGCGAGGACAAACTTGAGGCGCTCTTCGCGATCAGTTACTTTATCCCGCCAATATTTATCGAGGAAACGGAGAAAGCCGACGCCGGCATTAATGCTTTGACGCGGATCATCAAGGTCAAAGGCACCGAACTCATTCGCCGTTCGTGGCATCAGTTGCATCAACCCCCTCGCTCCGGCCCACGATTCGCCCTTCGGCAGAAAACGCGATTCCTGGTAGATGAGGGAAGCGAGCAACCGCCAATCCCATCCGAGTGAATCGGCTCCCTGGCGAATCAGACTGTCGTAAGGGGACAGCATATTCCCTCCCATGGAAGAGTAGTCGCTCGTCATGCGTACTACCGACGTACGCGGACTTTTGAAGTACCGGTTGTAAATCACCATGAACGTGGGCTCCTTTTTGATTTCCATCAGCCAGTTGTTAATCGCACTAAGCAGTTTCGGTGAATTCAGACGCGTCGCCCAGCCCACCTGTTGCGGAACGCTTAGTTGCGTATTGATATCGAGGTCCGGGTAATAGGAGGCATTCACCCTGGCCATCATGTGATCTGCTACGGTATACTTGATCTCCCCGAAGGCGACTTTCCTGATGAGGGATTCACTCTCCGTTGAAACTGTATCACGTCGTATCAATACGTCTCCACCAATCTCTTCAGAGAGATGTTTCAATCGCGTTTCGAAACTCGACCCCGGAAGCACGTATACTTCTTTCCCGATCAGGTCGATCGGATTACGGATAAGGGAATCGTTAATGGCATCAAGCGTCATTCGGCGCCAGTTCTTTGGCTTCCGCTGCACGAGCACCTGGTGCGAATGAAAGTGCGGTCTGCTGAAGGCGAGGTATTTCTTCCGTTCTTTCGTCATGATCAACGGAAACGCGATGATATCGCCTTCGCCTTTGTTGAGTTGGTCGATGGCCCGGTCGATACCCGAAGTCACTTTTATTTTCAGACCAACATTAAGGTGCTTTGCAAGAAGGTTCAGGAGCTCATACTCATAGCCCATGGGTTGCCCCTTGTAAATGAAATAGCTTACCGAATTGTTGTCGACAAGGGCATTGATGTAGCCCCGTGCAACGATCTCCTCCAAATC
Source organism: uncultured Roseivirgaceae bacterium (assembly GCA_964393795.1). Classification (GTDB taxonomy): domain Bacteria; phylum Bacteroidota; class Bacteroidia; order Cytophagales; family Cyclobacteriaceae; genus Chryseosolibacter. The sequence continues at coordinate 9,796 of CAYMWA010000064.1, read as the reverse complement.
GATCGACACTTCCGGGGCGACTGTAAAGTTGACTTTCTTCGATTCATTGCAGGAGGTCAGCGTTGCAATCACAATCGCTGAGGCAAGAAAATATCGAGGCTTAACCAACATCACATAATCAATTTACGCAATCCGCACCAAAAGAAAAATACGACCGCGTCAGATTTCCGACTGCTTCTGAAGTTGTGCAAACGCCTTGGCGAAGTAGGTAAGAATAACATCGGCACCTGCTCTCCTGATGCTCAGCAAGGTTTCCTTCATAACACGATCACCGTCAAGCCATCCCTTTTCATGGGCAGCTTTGATCATGGCATATTCGCCACTGACGTTGTACGCAGCAATCGGCAGTGATGTTTCATCTTTGAGCAAGCGAATGATGTCTAGATAAGCGAGCGCAGGTTTTACCATCAGAAAATCGGCACCTTCCACCGTATCGAGTTCCGCCTCTATGAGCGCCTCGTTTCTGTTCGCAGGATTCATCTGGTATGTTTTCTTGTCGCCAAACTTCGGCGCCGAGTCGAGTGCATCGCGAAAGGGATTGTAAAACGCGCTCGCGTACTTGGCTGTGTAGCTCATGATCGACACTTCAGTAAAGCCGTTCTCGTCGAGAAGATCGCGAATATAACCCACACGCCCGTCCATCATATCCGAGGGTCCAAGAATGTCCACACCTGTTTCCGCCTGAGCCAACGCCATCCTTCCGAGGATCGTGAGGGTTTCATCGTTGAGAATGCGCCCCTCGCTGACCACTCCGTCATGACCATCGGAACTGTATGGATCCATCGCGATGTCAGTCATGATACATGCCTCCGGAAATCGCTTCTTTACTTCCTTCAACGTCTTCAGATAAAAGAAATCAGGATCATAACTTTTGCTCGCGGTCTTGTCCTTGTATTGCTCTTCAACAGCGGGAAAAATATCAAACGCGCGCACGCCAAGGTTCATGCACGCTTCGATTTCATTGAGCACAAGATCACCTGATAATCTGAAGATACCCGGCATTGAAGCAACCGGCGTTTTCTTATTTTTTCCTTCGACAAGAAAGATGGGAAAAATGAGATCGGCCGTTGTGACTTGCGTCTCTTCTACCATGTCGCGGATCACCTGACTCTTCCGGTTTCGCCTGGGTCGACGGGGCATTCTGTTTTCACGCATGCTGATATTATTTGCCGGCAAAGTTAAGCATTATGACCGTACCCCCGTACACCGTCATTCCCTCCAACCTATTCATGATAGTGGTCGACAATATGCTGGCTTACAGCGCGATAAATTTCGCTAACGGCTTCGTCGTGCTCCAGGAACGCCACATGATTGTCAAGTATTTCAAGGTCACCCCTTTTTGCAGGGCCGGTTTGTGCCACTTGAGGACCCATAGCAAGCGCCTTGTTAATGGTCTCCACGATGACCGGGCCAAGCCATTTAAAATCGAGTTTGTGGTCGCGCATGATCTCCCGTGCGATGGTCAGCATGTGATTGGTGAAATTGGACGCAAACACAGCGGCTATGTGAAGGGCTTTACGTTGTTCGGAGGAAATCGTGAAAACCTGCCTGCTAATCGCCTTTGCCATCTTCAGGATCGCCCTGGCGGTTTCGCGGTCGTCACTCTCAACGAATATCGGCACCTGATCAAAATCGATCTTTCTGCTTTTGGAGAAGGTTTGCAGTGGATAGAAAACGCCCGTACGCGAAGTTTGTGCCTGTGCAAGCTTACTCAGGGGTTGACTACCAGAAGTGTGCAGCAATATGGCGCCCTCGGGAAGGATAACGTCCGAGGCCACCGTCGCTATCACATCATCCTGAACCGCGAGCACAAAGATCTTTGAGACACTCGATGAAAAATCAAGTGTCGTCTTGACCTTTGCATCGTAAAGTCGCTTCACCAGCGCAGCAGCATGCTGGCTGTTCGGACTGAACACTTCCCGCACAGGATAATCTGTGTTATCCAGAGCAGGCGCCAGGTGCCAGGCGAGATTGCCTGAGCCAATAAATGATACGTTCATGGTGACAAGAAAAGCATTTTTCGAAGAGACGGCAACCCACACACTTGCCTACAGAAATTGGCAATAGGCAAGAGGTAAATTGGCAATCGGGGAAGGCTCATATCATGCTTTGATGCCGGTAACGATCCGGTCTTTGCCGGAGACATCTTGTAATATGGAAACTTCTTTGAAACCGTTGTCAAGGAGTATGTCCTTTACTGGTTTTGCGTATTGCGAATTTATTTCGAGCGCTATGAAGCCGTCGACTTTCAAGACGGGTTTGGATTGACGGGCAATAGCGTGATAGAATAGCAGCGGATCATTATCCGGAACGAATAGGGCCGTGTGCGGTTCAAAGTCGAGTACATTTCTGGCCATACCTGTTCGCTCCCGGTCGGTCACATAAGGTGGATTGCTGACGATAACATCCAGTTCTCCCACAGGGATGGGTTCAGTCAGAATATTATGTTCAATGAATGTGATTTCGGCGTTATAAAGGGAGGCATTATCGACCGCCACAGACAGGGCGGCGGTGCTAATATCCGTCGCATACAGTTTCACCGCCGGGAGTTCGTTGAAGAGCGTCACCGGAATGCAACCACTCCCGGTGCCGACGTCCATAATAGCAATCGCCTGGCGATGGCTTCTGAAATCTGACAGGTGCGCACAATACGAAAGAACGGCGGCGACGAGCCCTTCCGTTTCCGGTCTGGGAATCAGGACAGAGGCATTTACCCTGAACTTCCGTCCGAAAAAATAGGCTTCACCCAGCACATACTGCACCGGCTCCCCTGAATTGATACGACGAATCGACTTTTGCAGTGTTTGCGCTGTTGCGTCCGAATAGGGGACCATCTTTCCGGCCAGGATATCCGTTTTGTTGATTTCGAAGACTCCCGTAAGGAGAAAGTAGGCGATGCTATTGATCTCACCGGCACTTTCCGGAAGGGTAATGCCCGCCACGACTTCCTGAAAAAGCGTTCTGGAATTCTTCATGGGAATAGTCATAGATTCTGTTCAACGCCAAATAGTAAACCCGGTTATGCACAGCAGTGTCAATTGTGCAAAAAACTGCTAATTTAACGCAATTTCGCCCATGAATCAGGAAACGCCGGATCACCACCATGCGCATTATATGCGACGTGCTCTTGAGCTCGCATCCCTCGGTAGCGGCAATGTCAGTCCGAATCCGCTAGTCGGCTGTGTGATTGTTCATAACCATCGCATTATCGGGGAAGGATGGCACCGGCAATACGGGCAGCCTCATGCCGAAGTGAACGCCATCGATGACGTTGGCGATAAATCCCTGTTAAGGGAAGCGACGTTGTATGTAACCCTTGAGCCCTGCACGCACCATGGCAAGACGCCGCCATGTGCCGATCTGATTATCCAGCACAAAATAAATACCGTCGTTATCGCCCATCGCGACAGCAACCCACTCGTCGCCGGCAAGGGAATTGCGAAATTGCAGGCGGCCGGGATCAATGTCATTGCCGATATCCTTTCGGAAGAAGCGGGTGAGCTGAATCGTCGCTTCTTCACCTACATGGAAAAAGAACGACCGCGTATTATTCTCAAGTGGGCCGAGACCGCCGATGGGTTCATTGCGCGGTCCAACAACGACTCGCGCTGGATCAGCGACAAATATTCGCGGCAGCTTGTTCATAAGTGGCGGGCGGAAGAAGATGCCGTTCTTGTTGGCCCGACAACAGCGTCTTATGACAATCCCATGCTCAGCGTCAGAAACTGGACCGGGCGTCACCCCGCAAGGGTACTCATTGACCGGCATCTTCGCGTGAACCCGGACGGCCATTTGTTCGACGGAACACAAAAAACGATTTGCTACAACCTCACAAAAGATGTGGAGGAGAACCATGTTGTATATGTACGGCTGCCGGATGAGCACTTTATCGAATCGGTAGTGGCGGACCTCTACAAAAAGAAGATTCAATCCGTCATCGTTGAAGGCGGCGCACAAATCATACGGCAGTTCGTTCAGGCCGGCCTTTGGGATGAAGCGCGCATCTTCCTTTCCCCTAAGCGCTTTGGCGTGGGCATCGACGCCCCTGCCGTCACCGGCATCGTAAGCGAAGAGCAGAAACTTCGGGACGATCGGCTTCGAATCGTACTTCCGCGGACCGACGTGTACTCCAAAGTAGCACACTCGCGGCCACAATAATAGCCAAACATCGAACACTTTCTCTCTCTATATTTGCATCTGCGTACTGCGCACAACGACTACACGCCCATGGCGGAAGACCTGATCATATCCACATCCACAAACAAGGCAGAGCGCTATGCGACCCTGCTTCCACAGCTACGCGCGTTGGTGGAAGGGGAAAAGGACCTGTTCGCTAATCTCGGCAACATTGCGGCCGCGCTGAAAGAAACCATGAATCCTTTTTGGGTCGGCTTCTATATCGTGAAGGGTGACGAACTTGTGCTCGGGCCATTCCAGGGGCCAGTCGCTTGCACACGCATCGGCTTTGGCAAAGGGGTCTGCGGTTCGGCGTGGAAGGAGAAAAAAACAATCATCGTTCCTGATGTCGACAAATTTCCCGGACACATCGCTTGCAGCAGCGCTTCGCGGTCTGAAATCGTTTTACCGGTGTTAATAAACAATAAGGTGACGATGGTTCTGGACGTAGACAGCGCGGAACTGAATGCGTTCGACGAGGTTGATCGCCTCGCCCTGTCTGAAGTGGTCGCAATTATCGAACGCTTGCCAGCGGCCTTTTCATGAAACAAACAGCCCTTCGCACATTTTATCAGGAAAGGAAATCGCATTTCAGCGCCGAGGTTCAATCCCTCAACAAATCGATCAACCTCATCGCCAACCTCAGGATAGCAGTCGCCCTTGCGTTTCTGACGCTCGCCTATTTTGCTTTTTCAAAGTACGATCTGTTTTACGCGCTCGTCCCTTTGCTTGTCGCGTTCATAGTGCTGGTGCGAAAACATTCAACGCTGTTCACGAGGAAGACGCACGCTGTGAACCTGCTGCGAATACAAGAGAATGAGCTGGCTATACTGGACGGAGATTATTCCCGGAACGCGAGTGGTTCGGCATTCGCTGATGTGCGCCATCCCTTCACGAACGATCTTGACATTTTTGGCGAAGGCTCCCTGTTTCAGTTTATCAACCGCTGTCATACGTTGAGCGGAAAACAACGCCTCGCACAGCTTCTCTCCACGAGTCCATCCAATGCAGAAGCCGTTCGTGCCCGGCAGGAGGCGATAAAAGAGCTGGCGGAACGGACCGACCTGCGCCAGGAAATCGAGGCGCTGAGCATGCAAGTAGATGAACAGCCGGATGATCTGCGTGCGTTACTCCATTGGCGCGCGCAACCTTCCTTTATCTACGGAAAAGCACCCTATCGTTTTGTGCTCACCTTCTTTCCTGTCATCACCGTAGTCATTGTCATTGCCGCATTTCTTGTTGACGGTCTGACGGGGTATGCCATACTGAGTGCTGGCCTGCAATGGATATTTCTCGGTTTCCACCTCAAGCGCGTTAATGCCTTCCATCAATACATCGGCCGAAAGAAGAACATCCTTGAGAAATATGCCCATATCCTGGCGTCCATTCACCATGAAAAGTTTACATCGCCGCTAATGGTATCGGCAGCCCATCGCGCGAAGGCAGCAAGCCAACAGCTGAAAACACTCGCCGGCTTGTCGGGCGCGCTCGATGCGCGGCTAAACAGCATGATGAACCTGTTAGTCAACAGTCTGTTACTTTACGACCTGCAATGTGTATATCGGCTCGAAAAGTGGAAAGAAACGCATGCAGACCATTTACCGCAATGGCTTCAAACCGTGCATGATGTTGAGGCATTATGTAGCCTTGCGACGTTTGCCCACAACCATCCGGGTTTTACGTTTCCAAACATTAACACAGAGGGCATTCTGCGCGCAACCGGCCTCGGGCATCCGTTGCTTCCAGAGACACACCGCGTAACCAATGACCTTGCACTTGACAAGGCCCGTCAAATCATGATCATTACCGGCGCGAACATGGCGGGGAAAAGTACTTTTCTCAGGGCAGTCGGCGTAAACGTGGTGCTTGCCGGCACCGGCGCACCAGTTTGTGCGACGGAGTTTGATTGTCCGGTGATCGAACTTCGTTCGGGAATGCGAACGGCCGACTCTCTGAGGGATCACGAAAGCTATTTTTATGCGGAACTTGACCGTCTCAAATCCATCATGGATGAACTCCGCGCAGGGAAGTCACTATTGATCCTTCTGGACGAAATCCTGAAAGGCACAAATTCAATTGACAAGCAGACTGGATCAATCGCACTCGTGCGGCAGTTGACCGACCATGCCTGTCTTGCACTGATTGCCACGCATGATCTGGCCCTGGGAGATCTCGCTAATGAGTATCCGGGCCGGATCGTGAATTATGCCTTCGAAGCCAATATTGAAAACGACGAACTGTCTTTTGATTACAAGCTTCATCCCGGACTGGCAGAAAAAATGAACGCTACTTTCCTGATGCGGAAGATGGGCATCATCCGAGACTCCTGAAGCGTTGCGGTATCGCGTTATTGTCGTATAGAAGCGGAGACGCCTGTCAACTCGGCGAGCTTCTGAACAGTCAGATCTACTTCTTCCGGTGTATTGTATTTGCTGAACGAAAAGCGAACGGCGCCACGTCGCGAACCCGGGTAGAGCGCTTCCAATACATGCGATCCTTGTGCCGCGCCGCTTGAACACGCGCTGCCGCCCGATGCGCAAATGCCCTGGAGGTCGAGGTTGAATAGTAACATATTGTTCTCCTCCGATTCCGGGAGACTTACATTCAATACGGTATACAAACTCCGCTCGGGGTTAGCAGAGTCTCCGTGGAATTCCACGCCCGGGATATGCGATCTCAGTTGTTCAATCATTCGCAACTTGAGACTGCTGATATAGCGTTCATGCTTCTCCATATCCCTGTAGGCAATTTCCAATGCCTTCGCCAGTCCGATGATCCCATAAACATTCTCGGTTCCACCGCGCATGTTCCTTTCCTGTGCACCGCCGTACAACAAGGGCAGTATTTTCTTTCTGCGACTGATAAATTTGAAGCCCACACCCTTCGGCCCGTGAAATTTGTGCGCCGCCGCCGTGATGCCATGCACGTTCAGCGCCTGCAAGTCATGTTTGTAATGACCCATAGCCTGCACGGTATCCGAATGGAACCATGCGTCATGTTCTTCTGCCAGTTCGCCCACCCTACGGATGTCAAGCAGGTTGCCGATCTCATTGTTGGCGTGCATCAGGCTCACGAGGGCGTGCTCATGTGTTTTCAGCAGCGACTCAAGGTGCGCCAGATTGATGTGTCCTTTGTCGTCGAGATCCACCATGTGGACAGAGACTCCTGAAGACTTGGTCAGGTGTTCCAGCGTGTGCGTGACGGCATGGTGCTCCAGGCGGGAAGAAATGATGTCTTTGATTCCGTAGGTATGAACCGCGCCCGCGAGAAGCGCATTGTCTGCCTCGGTGCCGCCTGACGTAAAGATAATTTCTCCGGGGGTGCAATTCAGAAGGCCAGCCACTGTTTTGCGTGCCGACTCAAGGGCTGCTCTTACCTTTCGGCCCTGGGCATGGATCGATGAAGGATTCCCATAGTATTCCAGCATATAGGGTTTCATCGCTTCAAACACCTCGGGGTCAAGGGGTGTGGTAGCAGCGTTGTCAAGATAGATGTTCATGCATTTCAGTTCTTCAGTTTTTCCGATATAATTTCCCGGATATCACTGATTATTTTTTGGGCGAGATGTTCTGCCTTTGCTTCCAGATCAGCCTCAGCGTAGACGCGGATGATCGGTTCGGTGTTTGACTTCCGAAGGTGCACCCACTCTTTGTCAAACTCGATTCGAACGCCATCTACCGTGCTGATCGGCTGTTTCTCATATTTCTTCCTGATGTTTTCAAGAATCTTGTCAACATTAATATCACGGGTGAGTTCAATCTTGTTCTTGGAAATAAAATAGTTGGGATACTTCATGCGGAGACGCCGCGCACTCAACTTCGATTTAGCCAGATGCGTGAGAAACAGCGCGATTCCCACCAGTGCATCACGGCCGTGGTGGAGTTCCGGATAGATGACTCCGCCGTTGCCCTCTCCTCCGATAACGGCATTTTTTTCCTTCATCAACGTCACGACATGAACCTCTCCCACTGCTGAGGCAAAGTGCTTGCCTCCTGCCTTTTCGGTCACATCGCGCAGGGCACGTGTGCTTGAAAGGTTGGATACCGTATTGCGGCCGTTGTTGCCGGCGTTCAGCACATAATCCGCAACAGCGACCAGCGTGTATTCTTCCCCAAAAGGAGATCCGTCTTCGCACACTAAGGCCAGTCGATCCACATCGGGATCTACCACAATGCCGAGGTCGTACTTTCCTTTTACAATTTCACGGCTGATGTCGGTCAGGTGCTCCGGCAACGGCTCAGGATTGTGAGGGAAATGACCGGTAGGTTCACAGTACAGTTCCTTAACGGTAACGCCCAGGGCGCTGAGCAGTTTCGGCACAGCAATTCCTCCGGTTGAATTCACCGCATCGACAACTACTCTGAATCCGCGATTGTGAATCGCCTCGGCATCGACCAGTGGCAGTTTTAAAATGGCATCGATGTGTTTTTCAATGTATCCGTCGCGTCGCTCATGTTTTCCGAGCTTGGTCACTTGTGCAAACACAAAGTCTTCCGCCTCACCGATCTTCAGCACTTCTTCGCCATCGTTGCCGGAAATAAATTCTCCACGGGCGTTCAGCAATTTCAGTGCGTTCCACTGCAACGGGTTGTGGCTCGCTGTAAGGATGATACCACCGGCCGCCTTTTCCCAAACAACCGCCATCTCCACCGTTGGCGTAGTCGAGAGCCCGACGTCAACAACGTCAATACCCAATGCCCGCAACGTGGCACAGACAAGGTCACTGACCATGTCGCCGGAAATGCGGGCATCGCGCCCGACAACGATCTTGTTCCCGGCGCCCTGCTTCATCACCCACGTGCCATAAGCGGCGGTGAACTTTACAATGTCGGGTGGTGTCAGATTATCGCCGGTTTTTCCGCCAATAGTGCCGCGGATGCCTGAAATGGATTTAATTAAAGCCACTATGTTTACGGGTAAGGTGTGAGACGGCAAATCTAAGAACTTTATGATAATAATATTTACCTTGCCCGTCCTGATAAAACACATATGAAAAAACCACTTGCCAGTCCCGATACCAACCGGCAGGCGAAACTCGCCGCCTTTGACCGCCTGTTGACCATCATGGATGAATTGCGCGAGAACTGTCCCTGGGATAAGAAACAAACGCTTGAAAGCCTTCGACACCTGACGATTGAAGAAACCTATGAACTGTCAGATGCGATTCTGGAAGGCGACCTGACGGAGGTCAGAAAGGAGTTGGGCGACCTAATGCTTCACCTTGTATTTTACTCACGAATTGCCTCCGAGCAAAAGGCCTTCGACGTGGCGGACGTCCTTAACGGGATTTGTGATAAGCTGGTGCAGCGTCATCCGCATATTTATGGTGATGTAGTGGCCAACGACGAAGAGACCGTAAAGGCCAACTGGGAGAAGCTCAAATTGAAGCAAGGCAACACTTCGGTTCTCGGGGGCGTACCCGCATCGCTTCCGGCAATGGTAAAGGCCATTCGCATACAGGACAAAGCGCGGGGTGTCGGGTTCGATTGGGAACGGAAGGAACAGGTATGGGAAAAAGTAGAGGAAGAGATGCATGAATTCAAGGAGGAATTTAATGCCTCATCGCCCGGCGCAATTGATCGCAAGAAGGCCATGGCAGAATTCGGCGACTTGCTTTTCT
>CAYMWA010000063.1:0-19179 GCA_964393795.1 uncultured Roseivirgaceae bacterium | reverse complement strand
CTAAAAATTCTCTGTGTAACTCTGTGTGCATTTCTCTGTGCCCTCTGTGTTACTCACAAACCGCAGGTTTGTACAGAGCGAGGTTTCGAAATCCATTAACACAGAGGACACGGAGGACACAGAGTTCACGGAGGTTTTTTTGGGAGGGGTGGGCGCTTGAGGTTGTGCTAAAAATTCTCTGTGTAACTCTGTGTGCATTTCTCTGTGCCCTCTGTGTTACTCTGAGGTTGACCGTACCGTTGGATTCACTACTTTTTCTCCGTACAGTTAAACATCCAGTGAATGCCGAACTTGTCGGTGCAGCTGCCGTAATAGTCGCCCCAGAACATGTCTTGCAGTTCTGTTGTCACTTTTCCGCCGACCGAGAGGGCGTTGAACAACTGTTCCGTCTCTTTTCGGGTATCGGGATGTAGGCTGATATGCACGTTGTTGCCTTTGTTGAGTTTGAAGCCCATGCTTTCAGGAGCGTCAGTGCCCATGAGTCTGTGTCCGCCAAGGATCGTCAGTTCAACGTGCATGACGAGCTTTTTGTCCTCCTCCGACATGGGTGGGGCGCCCTCCTCCGCTGGAACATCTCCCATGCGCGCGATGCCCTGTCCGCCAAACGCTCCGCCAAAAACAGATTTGTAAAAATTAAACGCCGCTTCAGTATCGCGTTCAAAGTTTAGATAAGTGCTTACACTTGCCATTGTCGTAAATGTTAAAGGTTGTAGCTGAATTATTTCCCCCAAAGATAGTAAGGACCCTTTTTTATTCAGGGGGCGATAACGGCATCCTTGGGGGCAATTAGCGACAACCGTCAACCGGAGCAGGATAGTACAGGATGAGCTTTTCAAACGTTTGCTGAACTTTAGGTCAGCGGGATGTAATATCGCCTGCTGCCATTAAATTTGAGGAGCGCATGGATAAAGATGAACATTGGGAAGAGTTCAAGCGGGGAAGCAAATCTGCATTTGAGGGGCTCTATAAGACCTATGCGCCCATGCTGATGGATTATGGGTACAAGATTTCGAAGGACCGGGCGCTGGTGGAAGACAGCATCCAGGATCTGTTCATAGAACTGTGGAAGAGCCGAAAGGTCATTAGCAGTACATCGTCGGTAAAGTTTTACTTATTCAAAGCCATCCGATTCAAGATCAGTAGGAATCTGGAAAAGAATCGATTGTACCTGGCTGAATCGCTCGAAAGCCAGCTTTTCCGGTCCACTGACGCGACTGAAGAAGAAAAAGTTATCGCAGGCGAGGTCCATGATGAACAACTTATCCGCCTTCGCGACGCCCTGGAGACACTGCCTGGCCGCCAACTGGAGGCCATCAACCTGCGGTATTTTCATCATTTTTCCAACGAAGAAATCGCCAACCTCATGGGTGTCAATTACCTATCCGCATGCAAGCTCATCTATGCGGGGATCAAGACACTCAAAGAAAACCTCAAAATGTCGGTGATGAGCGTTGGCGCCGCCATAACGATGCTTTTCTAGGCTTTCCCGTTATTAAAAAATTTTTTTTGCTCGCGAGGGGTAAAAACGCGTCTCTGGCCGCATTGGTTGTTACGGTCGCTGCTATCGACCGTCAACGCGATGGACTACACGAATTACAAAGTTGAGGATTTTGCGACGGATGAGCTTTTCATACGATGGGTATTACATCATGATGCGGATGCCGTGCGCTTCTGGACGAGCTTCCTTACGGAGCATCCTGAATTGCATGAAACCATTGACGAAGCCCGCACACTGCTGTTAGGGCTTGAAAAGGTGCGCCGCAGTGGCAATCGCAACAAGCGCCTCGACGAGATCTGGGAGAATATTTCAGCAGAAACGCTTTACGCAGAAGAACCGCAACGTCCGTGGCATCTTTTTCGGATCGCTGCAACGCTTGCATTACTGATCTCAGCATCATTTGCCATCTGGCACCTGCTTCCAGACGCGGATCTTCCGCCTGTGCGTCAAATGACCGAGGTCCTTCCCGGATTTATCGAAGAAGTCAACACCACTGGAAAGATCAAGCGCCTGTACCTGAGCGACGGCAGTATTGTGAGTCTCGCGAATGAGAGCCGCCTCCGGTATCGACCCGATTATGGCGGTGATTCAGTCCGTCAGGTATTTCTCGAGGGAGAAGCCTTTTTTGAGGTAGCCAAGAACCCACAACAACCCTTCCTGGTATATGCGAACGAGGTGATCACGAAAGTGCTTGGAACGCGCTTCCGTGTGAAGGCATACGGTAATGAGCGCAACGTTTTCGTTGCGGTAAAGGAAGGAAAAGTCTCAGTGTACTCTTCGCTGGAAAAAAAGGTGCAGTCGGTTGACAGCATGGCAATAGCAGTGAACGGTGTCGTCCTTTCCTCTAACCAACAGGTAGTGTACAACCGCAGTGAGGATGCTTTCAACAAATCGCTCGTGCAATTGCCTGAGGTTGTGAAGCAGTATCGGCCCGATACCGATTTCAGCTTTCATAACACGCCAATAGCTGACGTATTCGCCACGCTTTCCGAGGCGTATGGTGTGGAGATCATTTTTCCTGAAGAGGTAATGGAAGATTGTTTTATCACGGTGCCGATGGCTCCGAGCGATCCCTTATTTGACAAACTAAAGATTATATGCCGCACCATCGGTGCGCGATACGAATTGATCGATGCAAAGATCGTGATCAGCAGCAAGGGCTGCGGTCAGTTTGAACACGTTAACTAAACCTGTGCCTATGAAGCGAAATTACCATTCCCTTTAAAAAAACACCGGTGACGTCTGAGAGACGCCACCGGCTCCTCCATGCATGCCGCGGCGCGATTTGACGGTCAGGCATCGGCTGCAGGGAGAATCGTTATGTTGTTAAACAAAACTTTTCAAGTTATGAAAAAAAATGTACCGATTGTCAAATACATTTTGGCTGTCATGAAGATTACATTCATTCAAACGTTGATTGCGGTCGTTGTCACTGGGTTGACGATGGCACACGGGATAGATTCCCGCGGCCAGAGCGTTCTCGACCGAACGCTTTCCATTAAAGCGGTCGACAAAGAACTGCAGCAGGTGCTCCTCGATATCGAGCGGACATCCGCGGTCAGGTTTTCCTTTAACCCCAAACTCATCCCGATAAAAGAAAAAGTGTCTGTCAATTTTGATGGGGCGCGACTCGGTGAGATTCTCAATGATTTGTTTCATCCACTGCGTATTTCCTATGAAGTATCCGGTGACTACATTATTCTCAGTGGATCCGAAGTCACGGAGACCACTACCGGTCAGACCAGTCCTGTCGAACAGGAAGTTCTGGTTTCGGTTTCCGGCACTGTAAGTGATGAAAGCGGTGAGCCGTTGCCCGGCGTGAATATTCTCGAAAAAGGGACAACAAATGGGACCACTACTGACGTAGAGGGCAGGTTCAGCCTTCAGGTAGCGGGTACCAACAGTGTGCTGGTATTCTCTTTTATCGGCTATCAGAAGCAAGAAGTTCCAGTTGGCAACGCCACCCACTTTGACGTGACGCTTGCCACTGATGTGCAAGCGTTGGACGAGGTGGTCATCGTCGGTTACGGCACGGTTAAGAAGAGCGATCTCACCGGATCAGTAGCACAAATCAAGGCGGAAGAAATTTCGGCGTATCCGTCAACTAATGTATTGCAGGCATTGTCGGGTCGCGCCGCGGGCGTGCAGGTATTGCAGAATACGGGTGCACCAGGTGCAGGCATCAGCGTTCGCATTCGTGGAACGAACTCGATCCAGGGGAGCAACGAACCGCTGTATGTGGTCGACGGCTTTCCTATTTCCGGTAGCAATCCCACAATTCTGAACAACGCCGACATTGAAAGTATTGAAATTCTGAAGGACGCTTCTGCTACGGCCATCTATGGCTCGAGGGGCGCAAACGGCGTGGTACTTATCAGTACGAAGCGCGGCGCTGCGGGCAAGACGCAGGTCGATATTGAAACAAGTTACAGTTCGCAATCGCTTGCAAAGAAACTCGACCTTATGAATGCGCGCGAGTATGCGATGTTTGTGAATGAAACCAGGGTGAACGATAACCTTGCGCCTTACTTCACGCAGGCGGAAATTGACCAATTGGGCGAAGGATTCGACTGGCAAAATATGCTCTTCCGCGAAGCGCCGATGAAGACGTTGAGCATCAACGTAAACGGCGGTAATGAGAAAACAAGATTTTCCGTTTCCGGAAGCACATTTAATCAGGAGGGAATCGTAAGGGGAAGTGACTATAACCGGTATGCTTTCCGCACAAATGTAAACCACGAGATCAGCAAGAAGTTCAGTCTGAACCTTACCAGTATTCTGACACGCGTGCAGAGCGATGGCAAAAACAGTGGTGGTGGAAATCGCGGAGGCTCAATGATTGCAGCAACGATCTCCTCGCCGCCGACCCTTACGCCCTACAATGAGGATGGCACGTATCGCAATATGTTGACCGCTTATCCATTTATTTCCAACTCGCTGACGAACGCGCTCACGCATGTCAACGAGCGCCAGGATCGGTCAAGATCCAATATGGTGTTGGCAAACGCTGCGGTCATATTCAAGCCGATTCCCGAGTTGACCATTAAGGTGCTCGGTGGCGTTGAAAACACAGACGGTCGGAACGATGCCTATGTTACGTTAGACTACATCAATTCACAAGGTTCAGCCAGTGTGGGCACCAGCCAATATACCAGCCTGTTGAACGAGAATACGATTACCTACGAAAAAACATTTTCGCAAGTGCACGCATTCTCGGCTGTTGCTGGTTACACGTATCAGAATTTTATGAACACCTCGCTTTCCGGAAGTGGCGTAGGCTTTCTCAGCGATGCCACGGAGACGCACGAACTCGAGGCTGCGGCGACGCCGGGAATTCCAAATACCGGCTATTCAGAGTCAGTGTTGAAGTCCTATCTGGCGCGGGTCAACTACAGCTTCGACGACCGGTATCTTTTCACGGTCAGCGCACGCGCCGATGGTTCGTCGAAATACAGTGCAGGAAACAAGTGGGGATATTTCCCTTCAGCAGCTGCGGCATGGAAGATTTCGAATGAGGATTTCTTCGAGCAAGGTTCAGTGATTTCCGACCTGAAGCTGCGTGCTTCATGGGGTATGACCGGAAGCCAGGCGATTGGCGCCTATGCAACGCTCAATCAGTTGTCTTCAGGCAAAACCACTTTTGATAAGAGCTCCTTTCCTGCTTATGCGCCCGGTACCCGATTGCCAGGCGACCTGCGGTGGGAAACAACGGAACAAAAAGATATCGGACTGGATGTGGGATTATTTAACAACAGGCTGTTGCTGACCGCGGACTACTACGTCAAGAACACCAGTGATCTGCTTAACACCGTTATTCTTCCTCCAACATCGGGCTTTACCAGCACGATTCAGAACGTCGGAGAGATCCAGAACAAGGGCTTTGAGTTCGGTGTCGACGGTGTGATTAGTGACAACGTTTTCAAGTGGAATGTCGCGGCAAATATTTCGTTCAACCGGAACAAGGTAATGAAGCTTTATGACGGGGTGGATATACTTGGCGGAAGCATTGACGTGAATGCCGTACAGGACTATGCGAACATCCTGCGTGAGGGACGTCCCATCGGGCAGTTCTGGGGCTATCTTGAGGAAGGGTATTCCGACACCGGCCAAATCGTCTATACCGATCTCGACGAGAGCGGCTCGATCACCATTGACGATAAGACGTTTATCGGCGACCCGAATCCCGACTTTATATTCGGCTTTAATTCGGCAATGGAATACAGGAATTTTCAATTGACGATTTTCCTCCAGGGCGTGCAGGGTAACGATCTGCTGAACATCAGCTCGATTAACAATACCATCGACTACGGCATTGGTCTGAACATGCCGCGCGAAGTTTTCCTTGACCACTGGACTCCGGAGAATACTGACGCCAAATATCCGAAACCAAGCCTTAGTACCAAGGCAACGATGTCTGACCGCTTCATTGAAGACGGATCATATGTGCGTTTGAAGAACATTCAGCTTGCCTACAACCTTCCTGTTCAAAACATGAACATTGAATGGCTGAGAAATCTCCAGGTGTACGTGAGTGGGCAGAACCTGCTGACATTTACGAAGTACTCATGGTGGGACCCGGAGGTTAACTCCCAGGGTGGCTCCAACTCTGTAAACCAGGGGATCGATTACTTCAGCTATCCGATGTCAAAGGCGATGACGGTTGGTCTTCGCGCGGGCTTCTAGAATAGCCGTAATTCAGACAGTACGATTACAGTATAAAAAGAATAGCGATGAAAAAATATAAATTAATATTCAATACGGTTAAGGGCAAGCAAGTGCTTCTCAGGACCGGCCTGCTGGCCATTATGTCGTGCGTTGGACTCTTTACATCCTGCGAAGACGGTTTGATGGAGAATCCCAAGTCGCTTGCCGTTGAGACATTCTACAACACGCCCAGGGAGGTGGAAACTGCTGTGAACGCGGTCTATTCACCACTGCGCCTGGCCTATTACACCATAGGTGTCAATTCGGCGCATGCCGATTACGCGTACGGTCGGGGCAGCTGGGCTGCGCTGAATGACTTTCAGGGACTAAACAGCGTGTGGGTTACCCGCGTATCGGAAGTGTGGACCTACTATTACCAAAGTATCCGGAATGCGAATATTGTGATTCACAACGCGCCCAACGGGAAGGCTATTAGTGAGGAAGACGTTCAGAAGTATGTGGCTGAAGCGAAATTCCTTCGGGCGTTCACTTATTTTCAACTGGTACGTCACTGGGGCGGTGTTCCGATCCGCACAGAAGACAACATTTCCGCGATTGAAGTTCCGCGCAGTACGGAAGCACAGGTATTTGAATTGATCCTTGATGACCTGGAAACTGCGGAAACGGATCTTCCCGATGAACAACCCGTATCCGGAAGGCCTACCAAATGGGCAGCCAAAACCCTGCTGGCAGATGTGTATCTCCACCTTGAGCAGTATCCTCAGGCGCGCGACAAAGCAAATGAAGTGATTCAGGCAAACGTGTATTCGCTGGTGCCGGTGACGACCGTAGACGACTTTCAGAATATTTTTGGCCCGGACGTAATCACCACGCCGGAAGAGATTTTCTATCTGAAGTTTTCCCATGAACCACAACAGGGCGACACCTGGCCGGGCTTGATGAACCATCCCGCAACGGGCCTGTACGGTGGCGGCGGCGTATATGGCGTGCACAGCGATCAAACGAATTTTGTCTACACAAACTGGGACGACGCTGATCTGCGAAAAGGATTGTGGTATAGCTGGAACATTGGACTTGGACCGACGTCATTGCTCAGTAAGAAATTCATCGACCCGGAGTCACTTGTTCTCAACGGAGCCGCGAATCCACAGACGTGGTATCGCTATGCCGATCTGCTGCTCATTTACGCAGAGGCAGCAGGCCGTGTGGCGGAGGGTCCGACTGAAGAGGCAATGGATGCGTTGAACCAGGTGCATCGCCGTGCCTATGGCCACGACCCGAACGCTGTGTCTGCCGTTGATTTTGAAGTAGCAGATTATCCAGGCGATGCATTCATTGACCTGATCATTAAGGAGAGGGGATATGAATTTCAGCTGGAGGGCAAGCGTTGGGTGGAACTGAAGCGCACCGGCAAACTTGTGTCCACCATTCTCGAAGCAAAAGGTAAAGTTGTTACGGAGGCCGATTATCTCTGGCCTATTCCGGTGGCGGAGATGAGCGCCAACAAAGCGCTCGATCCGGCGACGGATCAGAATCCCGGTTACTGACACGCTCGACAACGCAAGATGTGTAACGTAAAAATGCATAATGAGAAAATCAGGTAATGGAGGAGGGGTGATGGGTTCAAAAGTTTCCCGCCGGCAAGTGTTAAAGCTGGCGGGGGCTTTGCCCTTTATTTCCCTGCCATCCTGGAAGTCAAACGTTGCAGCCTCTCCGGAGGCAACGGTACGCCTGGGTGTAATAGGGTTTGGTATCAGGGGCGAACAACTGATGCGGGCACTCGGGTTCGCAACGCCCCAATGGATTGAACGTGTGAAGGGACGATCCTCCTATGACGATTATGTGAAGGCAGGGAAACTGAATGTCGTGGTTAACGGTATCTGTGATCTGTTCGACGCACGGGCGGAGAATGCGCTGGTTACCGCAGGAGAAGGTGCAAAGCGTTACCGCGACTATCGCGAGATGCTGGTCAGCAAGGATATTGATGCCGTCATCATTGCAACCCCTGATCATATGCATGCGCCCATGATTATCGATGCAGCGCGCGCAGGTAAACATGTTTATGTTGAAAAGTGCATGACGCACAGCATCGGGGAAGTGCAACCGGTTTACGATGCAGTGACCGCAAGCGGCATCGTGTTTCAGCTTGGTCATCAATTACGCCAAAAAGATACGGTAGCACAGGCACGCGATCTGTTGAACCTTGACGTTCTCGGAAAGGTCACGCTCGTTGAAACGTCAAGTAATCGGAATTCACCGAATGCTGCATGGGTATATGACATCCCGGAAACGGCAAGCGAAAAAAATATCGACTGGAAGCAGTTCGACGCCGAACGTCCTTTCGATGCTGACCGATTCTTCCGATGGCGCAAGTACTGGGACTACGGCACAGGCTTGTCGGGCGACCTCCTCACCCATGAATTTGATTCGCTCAACTATATTATGGAAATGGGGATTCCACACGCAGCCATGGCGTCGGGAGGAATTTACTACTACAACGACGGCAGGGAAGTGCCGGATGTCTTTAACGTAGTGTTTGAGTTTCCGGACAAGCAATTCAGTATGTTATACAGTGCCACACTCGGAAACGACGATCAGCGTCCTACGCTTATTATGGGTCATGATGCAACGATGAAACTGGACAACAAACTTGAGGTGGTGGCAAACCGGGGATCGACCAAGTATCAGAACAAGTTCGACAATGGTATCATGACGCCCGATGAACCTTTTTATGTATATCCATCGGATGAACATCCGGTCGTTCCCGTTGATGTCGTCTCGAGTGCTACCAGCCGATACTTTGCCGCTAAAGGCATGATGACGACGATTGTCGACGGTAAGCCGGTCGACCCCACCAGGTTGCACTTGCTGGAGTGGCTTCTCTGCATTGAAAACGGATGGCAGCCCAGCTGTGATATTGAAGCTGGCTATGCTGAAGCAGTGGCTGCACATATGGCCACACTTTCGTATAAGTCGGGGCGTAAGATAGTTTGGGATGCGCAAAAAAGAACGATAGTCAAATAAAAGTCAAAACATTAAAAATTGTATTATGAAGAATTCTGATAAGTCTCGGGAGAGAAGGAAGTTTTTAAAGACGACCGCTGCAGGATTGTGGGGTGTTTCGTTGCTAAGTCACCTCCCGGCAAGTGCAGCGGAAAATAAGATCGTATATACTTCGGGGTTGGCCGACAAGATCTTTCCTGAGCCTGCCAGGAATATTCCGATTGCCGAAGAAACAGACGTCATTGTCTGCGGCGGAGGACCTGCGGGATTTGCGGCGGCGATCGCAGCGGCCAGAACAGGTGCCAGCGTGCGCCTGCTGGAAGTACACGGTTGTCTTGGAGGCGTGTGGACGGCAGGCATGCTGGCCTGGTTGTTTGACTTCAACAAGCCCGGAATTACCAACGAGCTTACGCGTGAACTGGATAAACGTGGTGCGCGCAGGGGTACCAACACAGATCGCTATGTGTACGAAATCGAGGAGATGAAATTGTTACTGGAAGAAAAGTGTCTTCAGGCAGGCGTGAAGTTTCAATTGCAGACCCGGGTGGTTGCGGCCTATAAGGACAAGAACAATAGGCTCACAACCGTAATTACAGAATCCAAGTCTGGCCGACAGGCGTGGAAGGCTAAAGCGTTTATCGACGCGACCGGCGATGGCGACCTCGGTGCACTCGCAGGTTGCGGCTGGGATTACGGACATCCTGAAACTGGACAGGGTCAACCCCTTACCTACATGGCATTGATCACTGTGGACGATGTAAAAGACATCAGTGAGTTCGTCTCCTTCTATGAGGGTGACAGCGAGCACAGGAAAAAGTGGGCAGCGTTTAAGGAGGAACTGGGCCGCGTCGGTATTGAACCTTCATACGGCCACCCTACGCTGTTTAATGTCAGGGATAATCTGATAGCCCTGATGATTAACCACGAATACGGTATCAAGTCTTTTGATGCGGATGATATGACCCGCGCTACCGTCAGTGGAAGGGCTGAAGTAAATAAGGTAGTTCGCGCGTTGCGCAAATTGGGCGGACCATGGAAAGGGATTAACCTCGTGGCTACCTGCGAGCAGATCGGTGTCCGCGAAGGTCGGCGTATCCATGGTCATTACACGGTAACAGATTCAGACCTCATTATGGGCGTGCGTCATGAGGACGCTATTGCGCGGGTTACCTTTGGAATTGACATCCATGCCCTTACTGCTGAAAAGAACAAGGAAGCCGCGCTTAGCAACACCAATGACAAAGGCCTTCGCGCGAAGCCTTATGACATTCCGTTGCGAGCGCTTATCGCTAAAGACGTGGATGGGCTACTCATGGCGGGGCGTTGTATCAGTGGCGACTTTGTTGCGCACGCCAGTTACCGGGTTACCGGGAATGCAGTTGCGATGGGACAGGCCGCGGGTACGCTGGGTGCACTCAGCGTCCAACTCGGTCAGTTGCCCCAGAACGTAGCATGGGCGAAAACGGACGCTGCGTTGAAAAAGATTTACGAAATTTCTGCAAAAATCTGACCGCAACCTGCAACGTCATTGTCAATGGAGGTGATGGGTGACTCTATCATCACCCATCACCTCATTAAGCTGATATCCGACCAACGGCACGAAAATTATCATCCTTCTCCAAACAACAATACTATGACACGAACAAATACGCTGCTGCTGGCAGCAGTTGGAGGAGCGGTGCTGTCCGCACTGATTGCTAACTACCTCATGTCGGAGAAGGGACGGCAATTCCTTGACTCGGCCTCCCATACGCTACGCGATCTATCCGAAAAGGCAACGGAATATGCGAAAAGCAATCTCGGAGAAATTGTCAGGGAAACGACGCACAGCCTCGGACCTGTTGTGAAGGAGAAGATAGCGCAGCAGGTTCAGAAGAAGGCATCACCGCAGACGGCAGAACCACAATAGCTTTCAGGGTCACCTCGACTAAAGGCCCCTTTTTGAAGTATGCGGCTCAATGCGATGAGACGCTCAGCTCGTCCGGCGTGCCTTGAGCAGGGTCTGCGGGCAGGAGTACATGGAAAGTCGTGCCTACGCCCTCCGTCGATTCCGCCCAGATATCGCCGTTGTGATTTCGTGCAATCTTCTTGCAGATAGCGAGGCCGATGCCCGTGCCTTCGTAGGCCGATTTCGTATGCAGGCGTTGAAAGATATCGAAAATTTGAAAGGCATGCGCCTGTCCGAATCCAATGCCGTTGTCCGAGATAGAAATATGGTGGTAGCTCGTCGCTTCCTTAAGATCCATGGATGTTGGCAGGTTGGCGGCAGTGACGCGGGTGCAGTCGATACGAATCACGGGCGGCCGGCCGTCATGTGAGAACTTCAGCGCATTTGAGATGAGGTTGGCGAACAATTGATTCATTTGTGTGGGGATCCCCGTCACGACCGGCAAGGCGTCGGCGAAAATGATCGCCTGTTTTTCCTCGATCAGGAGTTCAAAGTCACTTCGCACGGTGGCTAGCACTTCGTTAAGATCTACGTTTACCGCTTGCTGATCTTTTTTTGCCAACTGCGAGTAGGTGAGAATGTCGCGAATCAAAAAGAGCGAGCGGGCGGCGGCCTTGTCGATTTTGTCGATGAGATTCCGCACGCGGGGATCGCTGCTCTCCACGATTTGCTGAAGCATTTCGATGAATGTGCTGACTTTTCTCGCTGGCTCCTGCAGGTCGTGTGAGGCGACGTACGCAAACTGGGCAAGCTCTTCGTTTGATCGCCTGAGATTGGCGTTGGACTCTTTCAGTTCCCGCGTCCTTTCTTCTACCAGCTTCTCGATCTTGTGGCGGGCTTTGACCTGCTCAGTAACGTCGATGGCGACCACAATTACACCTGTGATCGCACCCTCCGGGTCGCGGAAAGGTTCGTACAGGAAATTGGTATGCACCGTTTCCACGCCGCCGTTGCGGGGCAGGTTAGTAGGGACAGCGAAGGCGGTAAACGTTTTGCCGGTCTCATACACGCCTTCGAGGAGTTCCTCGAAGCCCTGGTCCCGTACTTCTGGCAATCCTTTGAAGATAGGCTGGTTGATCAGCTCATCCCGTTCGCGTCCCCACAGGGCAAACATTCTTTCGTTGGCAATCTCTACGATGAACTCGGGTCCTCGCAGAATACACATGGCGACAGGGGCTTTCAGAATGATGTTACGGAGGTTGGCCTCACTTCGCTCTACCCTTTTGCGGGCGCGTACGCGTTCACTCACTTCCATGGCCATGTGGTGAACGCCATAAATGGTGCCGTCAGTGTTTCGAAGTGCCTTGTAGACGAAGTTGAAGTACGATGCCTGCAATTTTCCGTCGATCTTTAACCATGCCTCCTCTTCCGTACCTCTGTACGTTTCGCCAGTCTCATATACCGTTTGCAGTTTATGAATAAATGATTGACCGATAAGCTCGGGTACTGCTTCCGCCAGCGGCAGTCCGATGATGCCCATATCCTTACCCCAATAACCCGTCATTATCTCGTTGACGTACTGAATGCGCAGTTCAGGTCCGGTATACAGGGCGATGGCAACAGTTGATTCAGTGATCAACATTTTGTACCGGGTTTCGCTTTCCTCAACCTTCTTCCGCGCCAGCACCTTGTCCGTCACGTCGATCGCCAGAATCATGGCCTTCCTTCCTTCGGCGCTTCCCTCTCTGCTGATCGTCTCAACGACAAAATCCACGTAGCGGACTTCTTCCTTCCCGCGCCGGACGACGGTTACCGGTTCTTCCCGACGTTGGTAAGACACCAGAGTGTCGGCCACTTTCTCAAAAATCGCTCCGTAAAGACTCCGTGTTTCCGGCAAGGCCTCAAAAAATGGTTTCCCCTCCAGTTCGTCCCTGGATTTGCCGACCAGCTCCAGGTAGAGGTCGTTCACCACTTCGACGGTAAAAGAATGCTCGCGTATAATACACATCCCGACGGGCGCGTGCAGCACGATCGAACGCAACATTTCCTCGCTCTCCTCGATTCGCTTGAGCGCTTTAATCTGTCTTGTCGTCTCGTTACACACGACGAGAATTCCCGCGACAGCGCCGGCCTCATCCCGCACAGGACTATAGCCAAAAGTCCAGTAAACATCCTCTATCCGACCGTTTCTATAGATGGGAATTAGTTGATCTTCGCTCCAGGTGGCGCCTCCTTCCCGGACACGGTCAATCAGCGGTTTGATAATCGGCCATATTTCGGGCCAGCATTCTTCACCGCGCTGACCCAGGGCAGTGGGATGCTTCCCGTGCAGGCCAAGGCTTGGCCGGTAGGCGTCATTGTAGAACTGAATCAGCTGCGGCCCCCACCAGAGAAACATCGGTACCTCTGAATGCAGGATAACATCTACCATGGTCCGCAAGCTTTGTGGCCAGGTGTTGATGGGGCCGAGCGGCGTCGACGCCCAGTTGTATTCGCGGATCAGCGTACCCATTTCTCCGCCGCCGGCTAAGAACTGAAGTGTCTTTGGGTTCGCCTCGAGCATAAAATCGAAGTCTATGTCGTACGCCTGTATGCATCTATTTTTTCTGAAATGAGTTTACCCCACGCGCTGTACTTGTCGGGTTTGGTGATGTAGTCGCGCGCACCGAGTTTCATGGTTTCTTCCACGCTCCTCCTGTCGGAACTTGTGGTCAGGATGATCACGGGAATCTTACTACAATCCTCAACCAGGTGACACGCCTTCAGGAATTGCTGACCGTTCATCAGTGGCATGTTCAGGTCGAGAAATATCAAATCGGGTTTTACTTGTCGCGATTTTAATTTTTCGATCGCCTCCTGCCCATTGTTTGCCGTGACGCAGCGAATGGAGGGGGAGATATTCCGCAGCACTTCGAGGAAAATCTCCTGATCGTCCGGGTCGTCATCGATTAAGAAACAAAGGAAATTTGACACAATTAACGGTTTTGGTTTTCAATCTGGACGCAGCTTCGGTTCTTCACCCTTAAATTCAGCTTTTTTAATGCCACCTGACAGAATTTTGGGATTTATTTTTTAAAGAAGTCTCCTAAGCGGCATAAAAATTATACCGGATAGAGGGTAAATATATTCTTATCCAATCAAAACAAATAACTATGACACGGGCAAATAATATTATGCTGGCCGCTTTGGGTGGGGCGGCTGTTGGGGCGCTGATCGGCAGTATGCTGACGACCCAAAAGGGGCAGGAAATACTGCAGTCGGCTTCGGAAACGATTAAAGACCTCTCAGGCAAAGCGACGGATTATGCGAAACAAAACCTTGGGGAAGTCGTCCGCGAAACGAAGAACAGCCTCGGCGAGATCGTCAAGGAAAAGGTGGCCGAGCAGGTGCAAAAGTAGCCGGGTACAACATTGAAAACATTGAAGGCCGGCCGCTCGCCGGCCTTTTGCTTTATCCCAACCGTCCCTCCCATTTTTTTACCGGATGTAATCGTTTCCGCTGCCGCCACTTTCCAGACTCGTATTTTTTTCCTCGTTTTTAGAAACTATATTGAAGAGCGGAACTTAATGACCACGACTGCTGGTTTTCAGCATGCGTGCCCGCTTATCTAACCTGACGCGCTGACAGTTGACATGATGCTTCGGATGTTTAATCGTGTAAAGCCCTTCCTGGATCTTAACGCTGCTGATTTTGAACGCGAAATCCTGAACAATAAAGACGCTGTTATCGTCGATGTCCGAACGCCGGAGGAATTTAGTCTCAACCGCATCCCCGGAGCAATCAACATGGACATTACACGTGGCGATTTTGCAAGCTGGGTTTCGGGACTTGATCCTGACAAAACATATCTGGTCTATTGTCGTGGAGGTAACCGCAGCATAGCAGCATGCACCATATTCGGCTCCAACGGCCTCCGCTCGTGCAACCTGAAGGATGGCATCCTCACCTGGGAGGGGGCAGTGGAAGGCATCAGAAACTATCAATAAAATGAATGAAATCTTAGAGGCGATTCGAAAACCATGGCCCTGGTATGTTGCCGGACCTTTGATCGGACTTACCGTGCCCTTACTTCTGATTCTCGGAAATAAATCTTTCGGGATATCTTCTTCGCTACGACATATATGCGCAGCCTGCATTCCGAGCAACGTCAAGTTTTTCCAATACGACTGGAAGCGCGAAGCGTGGAACCTGTTTTTCGTTTCGGGCATCCTGATCGGTGGGATCGTTACCGCCGTCTTTCTGACTTCAAATGAACCGGTGCAGATTCACGATACCCTTCGGCAGGAACTCGCCTCCTATGGCATCACCGATATTTCTGTGTTGTTGCCTACCGAGATTTTCAGCTTTGAGAATCTGTTTACGGCGCAGGGATTCATCATGATTGTGGTGGGCGGATTTCTCGTTGGATTCGGTACGCGTTATGCCGGCGGATGTACATCAGGTCATGCCATTATGGGTCTGTCTACTTTGCAATTTCCGTCGTTGGTAGCGACGTGTTGTTTCATGATCGGCGGATTTATCATGTCGAACTTAATTCTTCCTTACATCTTAAGTCTTTAAATGATGCACGAACCAAAGACAACGGCCTTGTTTAACCCTTCTGAAAATACTGACTTCGAAGTGCGCTCACTTGATGCCATTTGCATCAACGAATCGGAACTGGTTCATCCCGGACGATACAATATCAAATATCTCGTTGCCGGAATTTTTTTCGGTATCCTTCTGGTAAAGTCGGAAGTGATCTCCTGGTATCGGATTCAGGAGATGTTCCGCTTGCAGTCTTTTCACATGTACGGCGTGATCGGATCGGCTGTCGTCGTCGGAATTATTTCGGTGTGGTTGATCAGAAAGTTTGGAGTCAAGACCATTCACAGTGAACCGATCGAGTTTCGTTCGAAGCGCCTGAACAAGGGTAACATCTACGGCGGCTTGCTCTTCGGCTTTGGCTGGGCACTCACCGGCGCATGCCCGGGTCCGTTGTACGCACAAATCGGTACGGGTTTTCTAGTAGTGATCGTAACGCTCCTGAGTGCCATTGCTGGCACCTGGGTGTACGGCCTGATACGCGAGCGGTTGCCGCACTAACCGATACGCTGCACGCCGCATTTATTCACGAATCATCACCATTGCTCACAACCTGCGACCTATTTCCGTTCTCTCGCGAGTTCCGTCCCTCCGTTGGCGTCTAACAGATCTTCCTTCACCATTCTGGTAACAACCACTTTTGCAAAGTCACTAGCAAAATGAGGCAAGCTTTTGGGGTTGTACGTTTCTGATTGAGCGGACCACAACAACCGTTCACTTTCAGCATCGTAGAGATTCGTCTCAATGAAGTAAACTTTGTCTTCTTCATAGTATCCCGGCGAATACAAGGTAGGATACCAAGTGGTGTAGTAACCCCAGAAGGTTCCGTAGTAGCCAAAGCGCGGATACGGAGCATAGCCGTAGCTTCCTGGTACATACCGCGATTCCGTATTTTCGTCGATCAACGCAACGGTAAGGATAGCGTCCGCCCCTGTCTCCTCAATGCGTGAAAGCAGTTTTGTTTTATCGGGCACCTGACCGTCGGTAAAGGTCGGCGGTAGTACGTCAATACTCTTGATCGTTTGATAGCCCCGTTCTTGCAGGGCGGTCGCTAAATCGTTCTCAACACGCTGCCGTGCATTTGCCCTCGGTGTCAACGCCGTTACCATGATCGTATGGATGTCATCCGCAAGCGACTGTGCTTCGCTGTTGCGCCATGAACCGGTGATTTCCGTTCCGGTGCCGCATCCGCCCAGGTAAAAGGAAATAAGAATAACGATGTATTTTTTCATGATGCTTGTTTTATCGTCTAAAGTATTACGGAGCGAAAATATTATGCCCTTGGCAGCAGATTTTATAGATAAGCGGTGTGCAGCATATCCACTTGGTTTGATGAGTCCATTTCATTTAGCGGTCATATGTATTGGCGGCGCGACAATATTGCTTTTTGTTTTTGTCGCATTGCGAAGTGCCTTGCGGAGAGGTGAAGCCAATAAAGATAGCCAACAGGGAGAGACACGTATGCACAAATGGAGCCGCTGGTTAGTTGTGCGACAGCCATGGTTTTTCCCGTGTTTTCTCGCCGCTTTTATCGCCTGTGTAATCGCTTCTACAGTGTACTATTCGGGTAAGTTTTTACCATCTCCACCGGCAGCTCCGGGCGCCGACATCGTTCCACTTTTTAATACAACGGTAATCATTACCGGTGTCGCTTTTCTGATTACACAGGTACTTCTCTTCTATTTTCCTTTTCGCTTTCGTGCCAGAGCCCATACCCGTGCGCGCTTCATTTCTGGCAACATGAAGCTTGAGCTTGTCTGGACTTTGATTCCAGCGGTGACATTTGTCTTTCTCTTTCTTTGGGGACAAAAGCTCTGGAGCAAGATGATCGCCGCGCCACCAACCGATGCATTGTTGATTGAAGTTGTTGCCGAGCAGTTCAATTGGAAGGCACGCTATCCTGGTGCTGATGGCACGCTCGGCCGCTCGGCGTTTCGTTATGTTACAGAAGCAAATCGTATGGGCGTTGATCCGGATGACCCGGCGCATGGTGATGACTTTGTGCCGGTGCAGATGCACATTCCGAAAAACCGTACAATCGAACTGCGACTTTGGTCAAAGGATGTTATCCACAGTTTCTTCATTCCGATATTTAGAGTCAAAATGGATGCCCTTCCGGGGATGGTGACGACCACTCACTTTACTGCCACTGCCACGACGGCCGAAATGCGCGAGAAGCTCAACGATCCCGACTTTAATTACGAGATCGCTTGTGCGGAGCTTTGTGGTAGAATGCACTTTGCCATGAAACTTATTCTGGTAGTCGATGAGCCCGAAGCATTTGAAGCATGGTATGCATCACAGGAACCGCTTGGGGTTAAAGATTCAGAAATGTTAGCCGATGGATCATAGTACACAAACAAAACCGCTTAAAGAGTCGCTGTTGTCGAAGGAGGGCGACCGTGAGAATAAACAGCTTGCATTTCTTTTCAAGTATGTATTCAGCACCGATCACAAGACCATTGCGCGTCAATACCTCTTCACCGGAATCTTCTGGGCGCTGGCTGGAAGTTTCATTTCGTTGATCATGCGCATTCAACTTGGTTTTCCGGACGCAGACCTGGGCTGGCTTCAATTTATCCTTGGCACCGGTGTTGAAGCAGGGCGCTTAGATCCGGAGTTTTATCTCTCAATGGTAACCATGCACGGCACCATTATGATTTTCTTTGTGTTGACCGGAGCGTTCATGGGTAGCATGGGAAACTTCCTGATCCCGCTCCAGATTGGTGCGCGTGACATGGCCTCGGGATTTATCAATATGCTTGCCTATTGGCTGTTCGTGCTGTCGGGCGTCATCATGCTTTCTTCATTCTTTGTTGCGTCCGGTACAGCTTCATCGGGATGGACGGCTTATCCACCACTCAGCGTACTGCCGCAGGCATCTAGCGGATCGGGAGTCGGCATGCAGCTTTGGATCATCAGTATGGTCATTTTTATCATCTCCACGGCGATGACCTCCATCAACTTCATTGCGACGATTATCAATATGAGGACTGCAGGACTTAGTTTCCGGAGATTGCCACTTACTATCTGGTCGTTTCTGTTTACGTCCATTCTAGGGTTGCTGTCATTTCCGGTGTTGCTTGCGGCATTATTTCTGCTGTTTTTCGACCAAAATTTAGGGACGAGCTTTTTTCTTTCCGACATCTACATCGCAGGAGAACCATTGGCCAACAGCGGTGGCAGTCCGATCATCTATCAACATCTTTTTTGGTTTCTCGGACATCCCGAAGTGTACATTGCTATCTTTCCCGCGTTCGGAATCATCTCCGAGGTGATTTCGACCAACGCACGCAAACCTATTTTCGGATATCCCGCCATGGTCGCGTCGCTGTTTGCCATCATGGTACTTTCGTTTCTCGTTTGGGCGCACCACATGTTCGTTTCAGGTATGGATCCCTTCCTGGGATCAGTGTTCAGCCTCACTTCTTTTGTTATTGCCGTTCCTTCTTCCATAAAAGTGTTTAACTGGCTGAGTACACTGTGGCGCGGTAATATTCATTTTACGCCGTCGATGCTGTTCGCTATCGGAATGATATCG